>NZ_JBMWAM010000001.1:0-503476 GCF_049725345.1 Paenibacillus praedii
TTTGTGCGTATTTTTAGAATTCAACAAAAACGGGGCTGCCAGAAGTCAGTTTTCACTGACTTTCTGGACAGCCCCTTTTTGTATGGATGATATATGGAATATAGAAATAGAGGGATAAGATTTACTGCGAGGAGGGTGGTTGCACTCTTCTTTTTTCACGGTAAAAAATTGCGTGAAATACATATTTCGTGCAATTTGCTTTTAAAACGACTTTTAAGCTATGATGATAGAGTTCTATCTGCTTAATTAGAGCACCATATGGCATTTTTTACGGAGGCATGACTTTGCAAACTAGACAACATGATCTATTGGAACATTATAGTACTGAGCTCGAGCTATTTTCCATCTGGATGAAAAATAAAGGGATGACCAAATCGACGCACCAAGCTTACATGAATGACGCGTCGCATTTTCTGAATACCGTCTATCCAACCGCAACAAAGGAAATGACAAAAATGGACGTGATGCGTTTTCTATCAGTATGTCGGGAAAGAGGGGCGGGTGATGAGGCGCGCAATCGAAAACTGTCCTCGCTGCGATCATTTTTCAAGGCACTTATTGAAATGGAGCATCAGGACAGTAATCCCGCGGCTTTCATTGCCAAGTCCAAGCAGGAGAAAAACCGTATTCCAGTATATCTTGAGGAAAATGAGCTGGATGCGATGCTACAGGCGATGCAAGGGAAATACTACATAAGAAATGTTGCGATTGTGCTGCTGATGGCTTATGCGGGACTGCGCGTTGGAGAAGTCCATCGTATGAATATACAGGATTTACGTCCGGACGGATCTCTGCATATCCTTGGAAAAGGACGAAAATGGCGCGTGATTCCACTGCCTGAGGCGCTGCATAGTGTTTTGCAGGAATCTCTTCTAGAGCGCAGAGATGCTAGACAGGGGAAGGAGAAGCCGTTTTTTGTTTCGCAATTCGGTAGAAGGCTGTCGATTAGAATGATCCAGACCATTGCGGATAACTCATTTCAGCTGCTGAAGGAGGGTATGCCGTCACTTATGGACAAGAAGCTTTCCAGTCACAAGCTTCGTCACTCCTTCGCGACGATGCAAATTCGTAGCGGAACAGATATTCGAACGCTCCAGGAGCTGCTTGGACATGCAAGCATTGAAACGACGCAAATTTACACACATATCGATAACAAACAGCTTAGAAATGCAATGAATAACATTTCAAGTAAAATTCCCGCCCGTAAAATTAATGTATTTACGTAATTATAATTATGTAAACTAATTGCACTTTAAAAAGGACTACGGATTCTAAAACGGGGCTGAGACAACCTTCATTCATTAAAAAAAGCTGATGACGGATACGAGAGGGTATCTGTCATCAGCTTTTTCGTTTATGTTGCTGCAGCAGCAAGGACCTGCCGGCGTTTTTCTTCCCGCTCCTCAGGCAGCATTCGCGGACACGTATAGCATTTCTGTCCGTCGACTCGGCAATCGTACATGCAGCAGGAGGAACGCAGCATGAATTTGCCATCGGGCGGAGACCAAGGATTATCGATGTAACGCGGCTTATGCTCGAATGGATTCCTCTTTCGATTAAAAACCGCAGGTGGAAGTCCGATGAGCACCTTGAACCCTTGTTCAAATTGTTCAAGGCTTGGCTTGAAATTCTCGTGCTGACGAATATAATCTCGAATTGAATGATATTGACCGCCAAATTGGCCCCATATCATATCCGACTTCATATTAACGCTCTCAGCAACGGCTTCTATCATCATATTGATTTCCCGCTCGAAATAGGATGAAAAATCAGCAATTAAAAAAGCATTGCGGGCTGCGTTGTCCCCAGGCAAGTCAGTCCAGCGCAAATCGTTGATTTTAAAGCCGAAATGAGCAAAATTTCCATGTTTTTCAAGCTGAAAGGTTAAGTTGTTTATAGTTAAGTCCAACAAACGGTTATATTGTGCTGCGAAAATCAGCTTCGTAACGCATAAGTTAAAGAATGACATTCCTATGAAGGATGTGGCTAATTGCATGCCAATAGCCTGAACCAAGTCTCCGCCCTTCATGATGGCTTGGCGTGCTTTCTGCCGATCAAGGAAGTCCGTCGCAGGCATTTGAAATGTGGGATTCCTCGCTCCGACAGGCGAAATATGAAAAAAGGTTTCCACGAGCGTAAAATTCATATCCTGTGTCATTGCAGTTCTCCTCTTAAATAGATATATGATGATTCATCATTGTCTATACGAGCGATAATGATTATCATCACCTTGATTATCTAAGTATAGGAGCTCCGCTGGCGTTATGTCAATTGATATAAGGCGTTACAATTGCTTTAACTCGATCGAGTCCTTCCCACATATCGCCAGGTCCATCATAGATGAGAACATATGCGCCATCAAAGCCCGCGTTTTTGACCTCATTAAGGTAGTTGACCAAGGAGGTCTCATCCGGATATCCGTTTTCGTCATAGTTCGGCTTTACATGAACCGAGACGCTCAGCGGTGTTGTTGCAGCAATTTCAGCTAACTTCCTGTCATCACGATAATTGCCAAAGTCGGTAATAAAGCCTACGTGGTCACCTGCGTATGCAAGCAGCTTAAGTGAGCTGTCAGCGGTAGAGGTCAGTGACTTAAAATTTTCCGTGACGACCCGCACATTCCTTGCAGCAGCATATTGCGCCAGCTCTGCCAATGCGTCAGCGGATTGACGAATGGCTGCTTCATCAGATGGAGCAGCTTCTCCGGCGACGATGCGTATTTGCTTGGCACCGCTAAGGGAGGCAATGTCAACCCATTGGCGCATTAGCGATAAGTCAGCGGCTGCTCTAGTTTTATCCGGGTTTGTTAAGTCACCATAATCCACCAGCAGGGTATCAAAGGAAACATCTGCAGCCGTAAAGGCTTGGCGAAGCTGCTCTAAGTAAGAGGCTTCCATAGCAGGGAAGTGGAAATGACATACCTCAATAGCTTGATATCCTTTTGATGCAGCTGCAGCAGGGAGCTCGAGCAAGGTTAACTCCTGGGGCTGCTCCAGTGCTTTCGTTTGATGGCTTCCGGTTTCTGTATCCCAATTCGTTAAGTGGAGAGGACCTAGTAAGCGATGTAAGCTCCAGGTGCTAACGGATAAGTATGACAAATTCGTTCCTCCTCATTTCTTTGTGACTAGCTTATGTTTAAGGATAGCATCACGGCAGAAGAAAAGATTGTCCCTGATTTGGTCATTTATTGTGCTCGTTGGTCTTTCCATAAAAAAAAGCGACCAGTTGAGCGCTGATCGCCTGATTTTTGAATTATTTGGTGGTGATCCAGGTATTCACGCCATTATCATCCAGTATGCCAAGCGTAATATCCGAAATATCAGTATCTGTTAGCAGCTTATCACGGAGCCTCTGCATAATTACGGTTGCATCTGCCAAAGAGAGCCCTTTATGAAGCTCTATGTAGGCATCGACATGATAACGCCGGCCTTCCTGTGTGATTCGAAGTCTGTTAATATCGGTAACATCGTTACCTGAGAGGATCATCTCGGCAATCCGCTCCTCCACGTCCTTAGGAGCTGCAACACCAATAAGTCCGACCATGTTATCATAACCAACCTTAAAGGCTACCCCTATCATCAAGAAAGCGATGAGTATGGTTGCTATACCATCCATGGCTTTAAAGGAAGAGAACTGGGCAAACATGACAGCTGTGAGAGCGAAAACAGCACCTAAAGTCGCAACGATATCCTCATAAAACACAAGGCGTGTCGGAGGTGCAGCCCGATTGGCGTTACGGAAAGCCGAGGCAAATATACCAAAGCCCTTGGCATCGGAGCGGGTTTCTTTTATAATTTCTTTCATGGCTTTCAACAGGATGCTGCTATCAATAACGATTGCAATAAGTAGTACGATGAAATTTAACCAGAAATTCGTTGCTTCCTCAGGATGTTGAAGAAGCTTGACGCCTTTGTGAAACGTTTCGTAAGCCATAATCGTGACGACAATAACCGCAATCATGCAAAATAAATTGATGACTCGTCCAAAGCCGGTTGGAAAACGTTTCGTTGGTGCGCGCTCGGCAAGCACGCTGCCGAAAAAAACAAAGCCTTGGTTGACAGCATCGGCGACGGAATGCATGGCGGAAGCAAACATCGTTCCGCTGCCGCTTATGGATGCGGCTATCGCTTTAATAACGGCTAGTCCTGTATTGCCAAGTGCGGCGGTCGCTGAAGAGGTATTGCCTTTCTTGAGGAGTGCGATCCATTTGCTCAAGTTAAACCATACCTCCTGATAGTCGAATTTTTAAAGTAAGTATAGTATGATTCTGGTAAAACAGCAAGGAAGGGCAGAGGATGATCATGATTAGGACGATACGAGTAACTGCAAAAGAACAGCTGGAGGACGCGTTTCAGGTGCGAAAGGCTGTATTTGTCAAGGAGCAGGGTGTTGCGGAAGAGGTTGAACTGGATGAATACGAGGAGATTGCGGAGCATGTGCTCGTCTATAATGATCATAAGCCTGTAGGTACAGGAAGGGTTCGTATTGTGGAAGATATGGCAAAGCTGGAACGCATTTGCGTGCTGGCTGATCATCGCAAGCACAACCTGGGCAAAGCGATCATGCAGGAGCTGGAAGCGATCGCTTTAGAGAAAGGCGTAACAAAAGCGAAGCTGCACGGCCAAGTGCAAGCTGTTCCCTTCTATGAAAGACTTGGCTATGACGTTTCTTCGACTGTTTTCCTGGAGGAGAATATCCCGCATGTGAAGATGATTAAAGATTTATCACGTTAAATAATTAATGACAAACAAATAACAAGCTCATCATCATGCGCTGCAATCCGCTTGATGATGAGCTTGTTTGATTATGAAATTACAGCGCGAAGCAGACAAGCCTTGCCCGCTTTACCCCAAATGGTACTATTGTGGGTGCTGCGCAACTTCGGCGCTTCTCGCTTCAGCCGCGCCAGTCCGATCGAAGAGAACGTGAAGGCGCTCGAAAGCGCACCTTAATCTTCGGAGGAATGGATGGAGATTGAAACAATTTTCATGTAAAATAGATAAGTCGTGTTCATAGATGACACATCGTGTGCTTCAAGGCTTCTATTGAGGGAGGGATTGTCATTGCTTCGAATTTTAGGCTATACAAATGATATGCAGTGGGTAACGGACTTGACGATCGAGCAGGTAAAGACTGCGGATCTTGCTTGGTATTGGGTTGATTTTTTCGATCCGAAGGAAGAGGAATCTATGCTGCTCGACAGCTTTTTTCATTTTCATCCGTTGGCCATCGAGGATTGCTTTCACTTGCTGCAGCGGCCCAAAATGGATCACTATCATGATGTTCACTTTTTGGTGCTGCACGAAATTGTGCCATCGACGCTTGAGGTTAATGAAATTAATATGTTCATAGGTCCCCGTTTTCTCGTTACGTTTCACTATGAGCCTTCTCCTGAAATAGATGAGGCACGTGCAAAGCTGCTGGCAAGCCAAAAAGTCGGGGAGCATGGTCATTTATTTGCGGCTTATCTCGTCGTGGATAAGCTGGTCGATCAGTATTTTCCGGCCGTTCATGGACTTGATGATCAATTGCTGGATATGGAGGTAGGGAGTGGCGAGGGACCAAGTCAGACGGCGATGGGCGATATCTTTAGCATTCGTTCAAGGCTGCTCCGATTGCGCAAATCGATTATGCCGATGCGTGATCTGTTGTATCGGTTAACCAATTCTGATCGTATCGAGGGGCTAAAGCCATACCAGGCGTTTTACCATGATATTTATGACCATCTGCTTAAACTGTCCGAGATGCTCGATGCCTGTAGAGAAATGACAGCGGATCTGCGTGACAGCTATATTTCTTATAATGCCAATAGAATGAACACGATCATGAAGACGCTGACGGTGATCACGACGATTTTTATGCCGCTCACTTTTTTGGCGGGCATTTATGGCATGAACTTTACGAATATGCCTGAGCTGGAGTGGAGCTGGGGGTATTTTGCCGTTATTACGGTCATGCTCGTGATTGGATTAAGCATGTATGCCTGGTTTCGGGCGAAGGGCTGGTTTAAATAAAGGGTACAAGGGAGGTTAGACCATGATTCAGCAGAAGGAAGAGGACCGTTTGAACAGGAAAAAGATCATGGCCATTATTGGAATTATGGCGGGGATTTTGACCGTACTGGTCGTGATGTTATTTTTAATGATAGGCGCACTTGGAAATCGTGCTCCTGTGAATGAGCCCGGCCAGGAAGCCTTAGATCAAACCCTGCATTATACATACTTCAAGGAGTCAGCAGCGAACGGCATGAAACTTCATGTCCTTCAGACAAAGCCCGCCTATGTGACGTTGGAAGCGATCCAGAATAATGTGACGCTTGCTGGAAAAGTAGGGATAAACGGCGGATTCTTCCAAGGGAATCAGCTGCTCAGCATTGGAGTTGTGAACAGCATCCCCGTCAATGGATCGATTGGGAATTACGGTACGGGCAGTGAAAATGTAAAATACGCGCGCGGCACATTAGTGTGGGACGGCGCTTCTGATTCGCTTAGCGTTCAGGTAGCCAGCTTGGCTTCTGAAATAAAGGTGAAGGATAATACCCGCTTCTGGGCGCAAGGCGGCATCAGCATGAGCTTAGACAACGACGAGCAATGGGTGGATCAGACAGAGAAGGAAAGAGCGCCATTCCCTGACGATGATCGTTTGCGTTCGGCTGCAGTATTTGACAACAAAGGTGATTTATATTTAATCGTAAGTGAAACGAAGGGCTCGTTAGCGGTGTTTCGGGAAGCGATCGTATCCAGCATTGGAGATGGAAGTCTTGTCGACGGCATCTTCCTTGACGGTGACGGCTCCTCGCAGCTGTTAAGCAGCGAAGCGTCATTGCCAGGCGATAACCGCCCGGTCGTGCAGATGCTGCGAATTGTGAAATAAACGGGAAATTAATGAGGGGTAATCCGCATGAATCAACTGCATTTGCCAATAGATGAAGTACTGCCGCAGCTATTAACGTCTTTACGTGATAGGAGTAATGCGGTGCTGATTGCAGAGCCCGGCGCTGGCAAAACAACGCGTGTGCCGCTTGCGCTGCTAGACCAGCCGTGGCTGTCCGGCAGGAAAGTGATTATGCTGGAGCCGCGCAGGCTAGCGGCTAGATCGGCGGCGCAGTTTATGGCGAATTCGCTTGGCGAGCAAACGGGCGAAACGGTTGGTTACCGCGTGCGTCTCGACTCGCGGATCGGCCCGCGTACGCGGATTGAAGTCGTTACCGAAGGCGTGCTGACGCGCATGCTTCAGGAGGATCCAGCGCTAGCGCAGGCAGGCGTTGTCCTCTTTGATGAATTTCATGAACGCCATCTGCATGGCGATCTTGGTCTGGCGCTTAGTCTGCAGACACAAGCACTGCTCCGCGAGGACCTGCGGCTTGTCGTGATGTCAGCGACGCTCGATGCCGAGCCGATCTCCGCGCTGCTTGGGGGGGCGCCGGTCGTTCACAGCAAAGGCCGAATATTTCCGGTAGCAACGCATTATGCTCCCTCGCGTCTAACCGGCCCAATTGAGCCGCATATGGGACGGACGATCTTGGAAGCGGTTCGTGAACATGAGGGTAACGTTCTGGCCTTCCTGCCCGGCATATCGGAAATCCGCCGTACGGCGAGATGGCTTGCAGAGGCTGGTCTTCCCGCACTTATGAGGGTGGAAGAGCTCCATGGCAGCCTGCCGCTGGAGAAGCAGAATGAGGCTGTGGCCCGAAGCGTACAGGGGGAGCGGAAAATTGTGCTCTCAACCTCAATCGCGGAATCCAGTCTAACGGTGGAAGGCATTACGATTGTCGTTGACAGCGGTCTTATGCGCGTACCAAGATTTTCTCCGCGAACGGGCATGACCCGCTTGGAAACCGTGCCGGTATCACTTGCTTCCGCTGAGCAGCGCAAAGGCCGGGCAGGGAGATTAGCTCCCGGTGTATGCTATAGATTATGGACGATGCAGGAGCATTCGAACCTTACCGAGCAAAGTAAGCCTGAGATGCTCGAAGCGGACCTCGCTTCGCTGGCAGTGGAGCTTGCAGCATGGGGCATTCAGGATCCGCTTGAGCTTGAGTGGCTAACGCCTCCGCCTGTGGCTGCTTATGAACAGGCTGTTGCTTTATTGCGGGAGCTGAATGCGATGGATGAGAAGGGTAAACTGACTGCTGTAGGCTCGCGAATGGCGCAGTTCGGTCTTCATCCACGATTAGGAGCGATGATCATCCAGGCTTCGGAATTCGGCTGTTTGCGTGAAGCTTGTGTGTTAGCGGCGCTGTTAAGCGAGCGGGAGCTGCTGCCGCAAGAACGAAATGTGGATGTCCAGCATAGGTTGGATTTCATTCAGAGATCATTAGGCCGAGGCAGCCAGTCCTCTAAGGACGGGAAAGCTGATCATCCCGCTGCGGGAGCAGCGTATCGGATCATGGCTCAAGCCGGGCAGTGGGAGCGGCTGGCTCTGCAGCAGCAAGCAGATTTGAGGAAAGCGAGCGACAAGAAGTCATTTTCTTCTGACGCTGCTCCCCTGCGGGTACCTTTAGGCGTGCTTCTCGCTTTCGCCTATCCCGATCGGATTGCGCAGCGACGCAGCGATGGCCGTTATTTGCTGGCTAACGGGCGGGGAGCGGTGCTGCCGGAGCTGCAGCCTCTGTCAAGCTTCGCCTATCTGGCAGCCTGCGAGCTGGATGATACAGGTACGGAAAGCCGTATTCGACTAGCGGCTGAATTAAGCCAAAAGGATATAGAGCAATATTTGTCTGCCTATCTGACTAATGAAGATGTTATTGAATGGGATGAAGCGGCAAGCCGGGTGCATGCAAGGAAACGCCTTCGTCTCCGTTCAATTATCATGAAGGAGTCGAATCTTCAGCAGCCGGATGAGAAAAAAGTGGCGGAGTGTTTGCTGCAAGCGATTCGTCAAGCAGGCTTTGCTATACTTCCAATGACGAAGCAGGCGATCCAGCTGAAGGCGCGAATGAAGCTGATGGCTCGCAGCGGCGGGGATTGGCCGGAAGCTGACGATGAGTCGCTGCTGGAGTCGATGGAGGAGTGGCTTTTGCCGCATTTGTATGGTATGAAGAGCCGCGGCGACCTGCAGAGACTGCCGATACTGCAGCTGCTTGAAGGAAAGCTTACCTGGAAGCAAAAGCAGGAGCTGGATGAGCAGGTTCCGACTCATATCGTCGTTCCCAGCGGCTCGCGAATTCCGTTGGATTACAGTGATCCGGAATCGCCTGTGTTGGCCGTGCGCCTTCAGGAGCTGTTCGGACTGGCGGATACACCGCGCCTTGCAAGGGGGCGGCTGCCTGTTACGCTTCATTTGCTTTCTCCCTCGCAGCGCCCGGTGCAGGTGACGAGAGATTTGCGCAGCTTCTGGGAAAACACTTATTTCGAGGTGAAAAAGGATCTAAAGGGCAGGTATCCGAAGCATTATTGGCCGGATGATCCTTATGATGCAGTACCGACGAATCGCACGAAGCCGAGGAATACATAACGAATTCGGCTTCCTCGTTCTACTTACAAAGTATGTTCGACGAAAGGAGCAGTTGACCAGTATGGCTTATACGATAGTATTGCTCTATTTCGTGCTAATTAATAGCCTGACCTTTTTGCTTATGGGCTTCGACAAGCAGCGCGCGAAGCGGAAGAAAAGGCGCGTGCCCGAGCAAAGGCTATTTCTGTTCAGCGCGATCGGCGGTGCGGCTGGAACCTGGCTGGGCATGAAAAAGTGGCGGCATAAGACGCAGCATCGTTCTTTTACAGTCGGTATTCCGCTGCTGCTTGCTTTGAATCTCGCGCTAATTATTGGCTTTATTTGGCTGATTGGTATGCATGACAAATCTTGATTGCTACGTGCGCTTTTGCTGTGGTATAGTTGGAGTTCGCTTTTTTCTAAATCTTACGACTTAGGAGGTAACTGACTTGACCGTTCAAAGTGCCTATCAAGAGGAGCAGCAGCGGCTAACGGAATCTCTTCGCGACATTATGATGCAACTGCAAGCGATCGGACCGCGCTATACAGGTAATGACTTCACGGAGCAAATGCTTGATTTGCAGCAGGAGGAGCGGAGACTAAGGCTGGAGGTTTCGAAGAAGGAGCCTTATTTTGGCCGCATAGATTTTCAAGAGCAGCCTAATGGGGAGCCGAAGCCTTTGTATATCGGCAAAGCAGGTGTGGCGAAGCAAGGCAGCAATGAGCTGCTTGTTATCGATTGGCGAGCGCCGGTCGCAAGCCTGTTCTATTCCTTCACCGGCGGGGATTTGCCGGCAACGTATGATTCTCCGGATGGAGAAATTGCTGGCTTTGTTCATTTAAAACGGAACTTTATGATTCGTCAGGGAGAGATCGTCCGCTTGGTCGACAGCTACGTGCGCGGCCAGGAGGAAGGCTCGGTCACTGACGAATTTCTCTTATACAGACTTGGCGAGAACAAAGATAACAAGCTGCGCGATATCGTCTCCACGATTCAAGGCGAGCAGGACCGAATCATTCGCGCGGAACGCAGCAAGGCGCTGTTTATTCAAGGAGTAGCGGGGAGCGGTAAAACAACGGTTGCGCTCCATCGCTTGGCATTTCTTCTCTACCAGTATGCTGACCGGATGCGAGCGGAGAGGATGATTATTTTCGCGCCGAACCGGATGTTTCTTGACTATATCTCCGGGGTGCTGCCAGAGCTTGGCGTAGGCGATATCCAGCAGACGACCTTTAATGACTGGGCGGTTCAATTGCTGGAGAATACCGTAACGCTCAGCGATCCTTCGCTCACGATGGCCTACTGGTTCGAGGAGCACCGGACGGCAGAGGAAATCCAGCATGCTTCCGGCCGCTACAAAGGAAGCCTTTCCTTCAAGACAATAATAGACGAACGGATTGCTGATTTCGAGAGTCGAATTGTACCGATGGTGCCATTCGTGCCGATCGAAGGATTAGAGCTGCTGCCGGAGCAAATGAGAGAATGGTACGACACGGATTACGGCGAAGAGCCGCTAATGAAGAAACGTGATCGACTCGTAAGCCGAATTCGCCGCTGGCTCGAGTCTGAGCTTAAGTTTAAAGGCGTTGGAGACAAGAAAGTTAGAGCCAAAGCACTGACAAAATTCAACAGCTTCTCGAAAAAAATCGCTTCGTACACCTCGTTAGAGCTGTACTTGTCATTGTTTCAAGGCAAACTGGCATCTTCCAGCGTCCCCAAATCAATCGCTGCGCCGACGGCTGAAAGGCTGAAGCTCGGGATAGCCGCAGCCGAGGATCTGGCACCGCTAGCATATATACAGCTTGAACTGTTTGGCTTGCCAAAGCAAGCTTTCGATCATATCGTCATTGACGAGGCGCAGGATTATTCGCCATTACAGCTTGAAGTGCTGCGTCGCTGTCAACGAACGCCATCGATGACGGTGCTGGGCGATTTGCAGCAGGGGATCCATGGTTATGCCGGTATACAAAACTGGTCGGAGCTTACCTCTCTATTCGAAGAAGAGCAAATTGGATACTATGAGCTTAACCGTAGCTATCGTTCGACGATGGAGATCATTGAGTTTGCGAATAAAATCCTAGGTGAAATGACGGGCGGTGTAAAGCCTGCCGTTCCTGTATTCCGGAGCGGCGACCCCGTCGTTACCGAAGCGGTAGCGCATGACCAATGGCTGGCAGCTATAATAGCATCGGTTCGCGAGTGGCAGAATAAGGGAGACTATGAAACGATATCAGTCATCGGGCGCACCGCGCTGGAATGCGAGCGGATATACGAGTACTTCATGGCTGAAGGTTTAGACGCATCGCTTGTCCAAAGCAAGCAGCCAGCGTATGGCGGAGGCTTGTCGGTCGTTCCAGTGTATCTCTCAAAGGGACTGGAGTTCGATGCGGTGCTTATTGCGGATGCAGGAGAAGAAGCCTACACAGGGCTGGATGCAAAGCTGCTTTACGTCGGGTGCACGCGCGCGCTGCACAAGCTCAAGCTGCTGCACAAAGGCCGGCTTACTGGTCTGTTGGGAGCTGAGTGAAAGCATAATTGAAAAAACTGTGAACGCCGAATCCGAAAAATGTAATTCGACGTATTACATTTTAGAAGGAGTGTGAAGAACGGTGCAGCACGCCGCGGATACGAAAGAGCAATTGACGGCTTCTCTGCATGAAATTGAAGCCTGGGAACGTGAGCAGAAGGATTTGTGGTTTTGGGAGAAGCTAGGACGACTACCCTTCATGCTGCTTGATAAATTGACGCCTTCATTTATTCAAGAGAAGCTGGGCCAAGCTGTTGATGAGATTGGCGGTTATATTCAGAACGGCGGAAAGTATCTCATTTCCGAGCGGTCGGTGTTGGAACGTTTGCGCAAAAATGCCGGTTCAACTGAACTCGGAACTGCTGGTGAAGAGGACGAGCGTACCACTAACAGTGTGGCATTTATGCCCTTATCTGTGATGAATGTGACTGCAGGGCAATTCGCATCGAGTCGTTCGACAATGGCTACGCTGCAGGGCGCGACGACAGGCTTTGGCGGATTATTTACGCTTGCGGTAGATATTCCGGCCGTACTTGGCTTGTCCTTGAAAATCATTCAAGAAATTGCAATCTGCTATGGCTTTGATCCGAAGCTCAAGGAGGAACGGGTATTTGCCGTTAAGGTCATGCAATTCGCTTCATCGGATATCGTAGGCAAAAAAGCGATTCTCGAAGAGCTGAGCGCATACGACAAGGCGAATCGAAGCCATCACATGATGTCGCAGCTGCAGGGCTGGCGCGAGGTCGTCACGGTTTATCGGGATAATTTTGGCTGGAAGAAGCTTTTTCAAATGATACCGGTGGCCGGCATGCTGTTCGGTGCCTTCATTAACCGCGGGATGCTGAATGATGTGGCGGAAGCCGCATCGATGCTTTATCGAAAAAGAAGGGTTTTGTTAAAGCTGGCAGAGGATGAGGTGGTACAATGACTTCAATAACGGCAAGCAGACCGTTAGCCGAAGAAGCTGCCGCTTTTTTGGGCGAAGTGTATTTCGAGCTGGGCAAGAGTGAACAGTCCGCTCAGGAAAGAATTCGAGAGGCAACGGCTGAAATCGAACGTACGGGCAGCTATACCCATACCTACGAAGAATTAAAGCATGGCGCGAAAATGGCGTGGAGGAACAATAATCGCTGCATTGGTCGGTTATTTTGGCATACGCTGGAGGTGTTTGACGCCAGAGCCGCGAAGGATGAGGATGAGGCTGCCGAGCACATTTTTCAGCATATGCGCTATGCAACAAATAACGGGCGTATTCGTCCTGCGATTACGATTTTCCCGGCTTCGCACACGGCTAACCCATTACGCATTTGGAATCATCAGCTTGTTCGATATGCCGGTTATCGCTCGGAAGGCGGAATGGTGGGAGATTCCTCGTCTGCCGCTTTTACGGAAGCTTGTGTTCGGTTAGGCTGGAAGAGCAAGGGTACGCGATTTGATGTGCTTCCTTTGGTTATTCAGAAAGGGGAGCAGACCCCGAAGCTCTACACTTTGCCGGACGATACGGTGCTGGAAGTGCCTTTGTCGCATCCTGATCGTGATGATTTTGAAAGCTTGGCGCTGCAGTGGTACGCCGTACCATTCATCTCGGATATGCTGCTGGAGATGGGCGGGATCCACTATTCTGCAGCTCCGTTTAACGGCTGGTATATGGGAACGGAAATCGGTGCAAGAAACTTGTCTGATCAGGATCGGTATAATCAATTGCCGGTGGTGGCTGGGCTGTTTCAATACAATACCTCGACCAATACCTCGCTCTGGAAGGATCGTGCTTTGACGGAATTGAATTTAGCCGTGCTTCATTCGTTCAAGAAACACGGCGTCAGCATTGTGGATCATCATACGGCAGCGGAGCAGTTTCTACGGTTCGAGAAGCAGGAGCAGGAAAGCGGCAGAATAGTAACCGGCCGTTGGTCTTGGCTAATTCCTCCCATGTCCCCTGCTGCTACAGGCATATGGCATAGGAGCTATGACGACACGGAGCGCACGCCAGCTTATCGGTATCAGCCTGCCCCTTATTAAACTAGATCACCTGCTGCTTGAGCAAATCCTCGCGAATCAAATCGGCAGTCAATTGTCCGCTAAGCGTCACCATCGGAACCCCTCCGCCAGGATGAGTAGAGCCGCCGACAAAATACAGATTGCCGAGCAGGGAGCTTCGTGAAGCAATCTTAAAGCCGCCATTAAGTCTGCGGTCGGTGACAACCCCATAGATCGAGCCGCCACTGGCGCCATATAAAGCTTGGATATCGTCAGGCAAAAATTCATGCTCCCATGCGATGTGCTGACGCAGCTTGTGAGCTCCCATTCGCTCGAGCTTATCGAGGACAAGCTCACGGTACGCATCGCGGTACATCGACCAGCTTTCACCTTCGCGAAGCGGAGGGACATGCGTGAGAACGAACCAATTTTCACAGCCTGGCGGAGCCTGCGATGGATCGCTTTTGGACGATATGCCTACATAAACGGTGGGATCGGCTGTTGGTTTTTTGCGAACAAACAAATCATGAAATTCCTTTTCAGACTGCTTGGCGAATAGGAAGTTATGGTGCATAAATTTCTCATAGCTGCGATTGACACCGAGCAGCATTACATAACCGGAAACAGAGGGCTCATATTTGGCCAGCTTTTGCACGGTCGCGGCACTCTGCGGGTGATGACTTAGCAGGCTCTTATGTGCAGGGACTGCTTCTAGATTACATACAACGAGATCGCAAGCAATGGACTCGTGATGCGTGCGTACGCCGATCGCGCGGCCTTGATCATCGATAATCTCCAGCACCTCGCGGTTTGTCCGAACCTCGACGTCCAGTTCCGCAAGCAATTGCAGCATGCCTCTAGCTATATTGTACATCCCGCCTTCAATATAGTAGATGCCGAGTCCCATCTGGACATAGATGAGCTGAGAAAGCGCGGCAGGAGCGCCATAAGGCGATGATCCGACATACATAATCATGAAATTGAAGAGCTGCCGCAAATGAGGATGCCGCAAATATTGCTCTGTTTTCTGGGCCATCGTTTTCAACGGGTCCATGGCCAGCAGCTCCTTGAGCGAATGCTGCTGACGCATATCCGAGATGCCTGTAATGGAGCGGCGATAGAAGCTTTTCATGCTGAGATCGTACTGCTCGCGGCAATAATCTACATACCGCATAAACCGCTCCCGATCCTCCGTTGACAAAGAGCCGATTTGCGCCAGCATATTCGGCAGGTCGCCTAGCACGTCAAGCTCGGTTCCATCCTCATATATTGCCCGCCATTGCGGCTCAATACGCTTCAGCGTCATATAATCTTCTAATTTCTTTCCTGCGGAAGCAAATAGCTGCTCCAGCACCCAAGGCATCGTCAATATCGATGGACCGGTATCAAATCGGTAGTCGTTTCCCTCTCGTACGTTCAACTTACCGCCTGCTGTTTCATTTTTTTCTAATACGAGCACCTCATGCCCGTCAGCGCGAAGTCTGATCGCAGCCGATAGGCCGCCCAACCCTCCGCCAATAACGACAATTTTTTTACGCATGCCTCATACTCCTCCTAGATGGATTAATGTGATTTCAATCAACATCAACACAACCAAACTATCATTTTTGATTATTCATAGTTTGTACGCTTTCGTGTCCGGACATACTAGGAGCAGGAAGTTTTGTCATTCCGTTGAGGCTGACTCAAATGAGCAGCGTATCGGTAACCGAGTGGATTAGATGAGAGAGGGGAAACATGCGTAAATGCTTTACTACATTTGGGATTTGACCTGTGTGACTATCGGGTTTCTATTATTTGCTCCAAAATGGTTGACAAGCGGGAAACAGTCTAATGATGGCAGTCCCGCAAAGGGGAAGGATATGAACAATACGAGTCAGCTCTGCAGACTGTCCATCATTATTCCCTGTCGTAATGAAGAAGCTAACCTTCAGCTATTGCTGCCCCTACTAAAGAAGCAAACGCTTCAGTCGTTTGAGATTATTGTAGTTGACGATAGTTCAGAGGATAGGACGGCGCTTATCGCAGCTCAGCATGGAACGATTGTACTCTGTGCGCCGCCGCTGCCGAAGGGCTGGATTGGAAAGTCCTGGGCTTGCTGGAACGGTGCCATCGCCGCTAACGGAGAATTTCTTCTTTTTCTCGACGCAGATACGAGACCGGCTGCTGCTTTTGTTGAGCGGCTGGTCTCGCTTCTGTCGAATAAGGAAGGGCTTGTGACCGTTCAGCCTAGCCATGCTGTGCCCAGTTTTCGCGAGCAATGCTCCGCCTTCTTTAATCTCGTTATTACGGCGGGGTCTGGGGCAGCCAGCGCGCTGCCGATGCAAACGGACGGCTTTGGCCCGTGTGCGGCATGTGTCCGAGAGCAATATTTTGAAATAGGAGGTCATGAGATCGTACGGGAGGAAATGCTGGAGCATTTGCATTTGGGCAAACGGTTTAAAGAAAAAGGACACACGTCTAAGCTGCTGCTAGGGAATCAACTGCTCCAATTTCGAATGTATCCCGAAGGCTGGAGGACGCTCTTGCAGGGCTGGTCCAAAAGTATCGGGCTGGGAGCAGGCTCAACCCCTGTCGGCGCATTATTTCTTGTCATCCTGTGGTTCTCCGGTCTTGTCTCGTCGGCTGTTCGCATGCTTGCACTGGCAGGCTCCAATCAGTGGCTGGAGTGGATCGCTGCAGCAGCTATTTATGCGCTTTCGGTGTGGACGGTCAGCAGAGGCTTGAACGCCAGCGGTTCGTTTAAGTGGTACACGAAGCTATTTTATCCGCCTTACCTCGTTTTCTTTGTCGCCTTGTTCAGCTATTCCGTCCTGCTTTCCTTTATTGTCCGTAAAGTATCATGGAGAGGAAGACAAATAAATGTTCCATGATCTGCCCCCAATTGTTGTATGGCTTGCAAATGTTGGAGGTTTAGCGGGTATGCCGATCCTGATCAGCCTCCTCTTCATCCGGCTGCCGGACCGCTATTTCACCCAAGATGGCGGAATGACAAAGCTTCTGGCTTTCGAGCGCAGCGGCAAATGGTATGAGCGGACGCTAGCTATCCACCGTTGGAAGAATCGGCTGCCTGATGGGGGCGCGTGGCTTAAGGGCGGATTCCATAAAAAACGTTTGTCCACCAGAGATAATAGCTATATGAAGCAGTTTGAGCTTGAAACGCGGCGCGGGGAGTGGGCGCATTGGTGCATGCTGCTCGTTACTCCAATCTTCATGTTGTGGAACGAGGGTTGGAGTGCCTTTATCGTTCTTGTCTATGCGTTAGCCGCCAACCTGCCATGTATTTTTGTGCAGCGCTATAACCGCGCAAGATTCATTCGTCTGATGTTCCGCAGGGGTGAGATATGCTATGCTAAGGAGATGAAATCAGCTAGTATGGAGGAATTATAAACGTGGATTTTCAGATGCAGTATTTGTCCTTTTTCGTTATTCATACAGATGGTGAAGAAAGCGCGACCTCGTCCGGCAAACGGTTTAAGCATTATCAGACGCTTGATGAGGAAACGTATGAAGATAGTGAAATTCAGCGGTTTCTCGATGATGAATTTAAGCGAATTGTCAAAAGAAAGGTAGAACGCAATCCCAATTCGGCTGGCGCGCCTACGAAAATTGGCCGATTTATGGTAGAACCGGGCTACGAGCTTGGAAGTAACCAAAATTATAATTTGTTCCAGCGTCTTCGCGATGCGGATTCAAAAGAGCGGTTTATCGGAATCGCAGACGAACTTGTCCGGATTTATATGGATACAAGCGCGGTGAGGGGCGGAGCTTTTATTATCGCGCTTTCGAAGTTGAATACCTATTTCAATGAGCCTTTTTTATTTTTGCTGAAATGTGACTTTGAGCCAAAAATTGCCCGTATATCAGATGAACGCAATTTGATTTCGCAGGTGGAGATGGCGATCAGCGCGCGCAGTATTAAGTCAATTCAATATCCTCACATGCCGGAGGAAGGAATGCTGGAGCATTGGGAGTTAAAGATTCATCAGGCTTCCCATGCGCGGTATTTTGAGGATTTTTTGAAGTATGTCTCCTATGAAAAGCCGCTTCCTGAGGTAATGGGCGAGCAGGTTGTCGAGATGGTGCATCAGTATATTGCGGACAAATGGCAGGAGGACGAAAGCTCGGAGCGCCGCGAGGAGGAGAATGCGGTGGAGGTATGGGCCGCCAGCGAGAAGCGTGATCTGCAGGAATGGTGGTCGCAGGAGCAGGTTGAGGTTGCAGCCGCAGCTTTAGTGGAGCAGAAGCCTGATCTGCCGATCGCATTTAAGCTGGATAGCGTAACCGTGAAGGGACTGCTGGCCGACTTCGGGGCAGCGATTCATTTTGCCAAGCATAACGATCGTTATTTAGTCGTGATTGAAGGAGATGCGTTTCAATTCGATAAGGGGATGTCGCCTGTTGAGCTGCTTCAGCCGCTTGATTTGGTCGATATTATGCCGTTAATCGGCAGCAAGAAGCGTACAGACGAGACAGAAACGACTTCAGGCGATAGCAGTGCTGGAGGAGGAAGCAGCCGCGGCGGCCATGATGATGTGCCATGTTAATTTAAATCTTGTATAAAATAGATAAATAAAGGAGAGCATGTATAAGTGGATAACTTATTTTTTATAGAAATCGGCATGGGATGCGATTTGCACGGTCAAAATATTACAAAGGCTTCGGTGCGCGCGATACAAAATGCGATTCACCATAATTCAATGCCGGGACTTCGCTCCGTGCTGCCAGGCGGCACCTTGGACAATATGAAGGTACGCGTGAAGCTCGCATTGCCTTGTGATAAAGAGCTGCTGGATATCGAGCAGGTGAAGGCCGTGCTGCCTTACGGTCAGGTGACGGTTGAGCTGGTCGACGGCGGCATGCTTACGACGAGTGGCGTAGTCCTGCCCGATAAAGATGATAAAAACGATTTGATCTATGTCGTAATTGCGTCTGTTGAGGTGGGCTACTAATCGCATCTCCATAGCAAGAAGGAGATTACAATGATTACCAACCTTGTTTTATTTGCTGCTCTGCTTGTTTTTACGGCATTTTTCGTTGCGACGGAGTTTGCCATAATTCGAATGCGTTCCAGCCGTGTACAACAAATGGTGGCCGAAGGCGTTAAAAATGCGAAGGCGGTCGAGCGTGTAACGACCAACCTAGACGGTTATTTATCTGCTTGTCAGCTAGGAATCACGATCACTGCGCTAGGTCTTGGCTGGCTTGGTGAACCAACGATTGAAAAGCTGCTTCATCCCTTATTCGACCGAATGAATATTGAGGGCGACGTAAGCTTATTGCTTTCGTTTCTAATCTCGTTCATTCTCGTCACTTATTTGCATGTCGTGCTCGGCGAGCTCTTCCCGAAAACACTCGCTATCATTATGTCGGAGCGGATCAGCCTGCTGACCTCACCGCTGATCATCATTTTTTATAAGGTGATGTTTCCTTTTATATGGCTCCTTAACGGCTCGGCGAACGGCTTAGTGCGGTTGAGCGGCTTTAAGCCGGCGAATGAGCATGAGACGCATTCTGAAGAGGAAATCCGGATGATTTTGTCCGAGAGCTATGAAAGCGGAAAAATTAATATAAGCGAGCTTGGTTATGTCAACCGGATTTTCGATTTCGATGAACGTCTTGCTCGCGAGATTATGGTGCCCCGTACGGATATGGCGTGCTTGTACATTGAGCAGTCCCGCGAGGAGAACGTAGCGACGATTAAGCGCGAGCAGTACACGAGATTCCCCGTAGCGAAGGGAAGCAAGGATAATATTATCGGCATCTTGAATACGAAGCAGTTTTTTCTGCTCTATGACAGCGACCGGGAGCTCGATGTCCGCACGATTTTGCAGCCTGTCATGTCCGTACCTGAGGTTACTCCGATCAAGAAGCTCCTCAAAAAAATGCAGCAGGAGCGCGTTCATATTGCCATTCTGCTTGACGAATATGGGGGAACAGCAGGACTCATTACCATTGAAGATATTATTGAAGAAATTGTCGGTGAGATTCGAGACGAATTCGATGCGGATGAAGTGAAGGAGATTGAGCTCCTGGAGCAGCAGCGCTATCTCTTAGAGGGCAAGGCGCTAATCAGCGAGGTAAACGAAGCTGCAGGTACGAATTTGGCATGCGCGGATGTAGATACCATCGGCGGCTGGTTGTTCAACCTCAAGCCGGAGTTGCCTGAAAACGAGCCTTGGACTTATGAGAATTTGACCTTTATTATTCGCGAACGAGACGATAACCGGATCCGCAAAATTGAAATGATTACAGATTTCACAGAAAATGAAATGAACGAATACGGACATGCATAAGCTTGTATAGAGAATGCTTTGTAATCTCTATAGGGCAAGGGGTGTCGTGCGTTGGAGGATTTAATACATGCGATTATTATGGGGATCGTGGAGGGATTAACCGAGTTTTTGCCTGTGTCATCCACGGGACATTTGATCTTGGCGGGCGAGCTGCTGGGGTTCACGGGCGATCGGGCCAAAACGTTCGAGGTCGTCATTCAGTTTGGCGCAGTGCTGGCCGTTCTCGTCCTTTATCGTCAGCGTTTCGCGAGTCTGCTTAATTTTAAAATCGGCAAGGGGTCGAGACTTAATGCGCTTCATATTCTGCTCGCCATGCTTCCCGCCGGCGTGTGTGCTGTACTGCTGCACAGCTTGATTAAGCAGTATTTGTTCGGCCCTCAGACGGTTTTGATTGGTTTGGCAGCGGGCGGCGTATTAATGATTGTTGCAGATCGGGTGAAAAAGAAGCCTGTCGCTGAAGAGCTTGATGATCTTACATATAAACAAGCTTTCGCGGTAGGGTGCTTCCAGGTGCTGGCCCTATGGCCAGGCTTCTCGCGCTCGGGCTCGACGATCTCCGGAGGCATGCTGTTTGGCGCAAGTCAGAAGGCTGCCGCTGAGTTTACGTTCATCGTATCGGTACCGATTATGGCGGGGGCTAGCGGGGTGGACCTGCTGAAAAGTCGCGAATTTCTTACGATGGCGGACCTGCCGCTGTTTCTGATCGGTCTGATCGCCGCCTTCCTCGTTGCGATGATTGCAGTCGTTACTTTCATCAATTTGATGAAAAAGCTCAGGCTCTCTTGGTTCGCGTATTATCGTTTCGCGCTGGCTGCGCTTTTTTATTTTATTATTTTTTAATATAAAGTAATTAAGATGCTGAAAGACATCAGGGACTCTTAATGGGAGCGTATCTTGATGTCTTATTTGATCTTTGCTTAATTTTAATGCTTGAACGGATGATTTGCGTCATTAAAAGTGTTTCATAAACAGGAAACAGAACACTTGTTCGTGTGTCGGATTGGTGGTAGAATACAGATACAATTGAATCTTGGGTGGGTTCGGTTTCCCTTCGAGAAGATGCTTTCGAAGCGAGTATTCCTTCGGAATGCTTTGAGGAGGTGAAGCTATGGAGGTTAAAGATGCGCTTACGATTATGTTCCTATTTGGAATGTTTATCCTTGCACTCTTGACATACATCAACATAACCAATAAGAAAAAATAAAAACCCACCCTAAGATTAGCAGCCGAAGGTGGGTTTTGTTCCTTTGTGACTTCGAAGGGAATTTACCATCCGAGCCAATTGTATGGACCAAGTGTTAGCGCACTTGGTCTTTCTTATGGATATGATACCACACTTGAAAAATTGCATCAATTGCTTTCAAAGACAATTTTAGTTCCAAAGGTACATGCTAAGCCTTAAGCCTGATCCCGAAGCAGCTTTCTATCAACAACGAAGGGGCCAAAGGGGAGGAAGGCCGCAATCATCGCGGCAGCGACCTTCAGCAGCGACCAGCGATGCACAATCCATACATGAATGACAGCTAGTACATACAGCACAAATAGCAACCCGTGAAGTGCCCCGACTACAGTGACAACCTGCGGGATATCCGCCCAGTATTTGAGCGGCATAGCAATTAAGAGGAGTACAAGAAACGAGACACCTTCATAAAATCCGATAAAACGAAGCCGGCCTATTGCGGTTTTGAACATTAGATAACCTCCAAATGAATTTAGATGCTGCGAGGGGCTAAGCCCGTCCATAATAATTCTACGATTTCTGCGGCCGCTTGTTCCACCGATTTGTGAGCATGTATCATCTCTTTGCGATTTTTTATAGCAAGCATAGCCGTAAAGACATAGGCAAGCAGTAAAGTGTCCTTGCGAACAATTTCACCCTCATCCATCCCTTTCTGAAATACGCCAGCTAACAGCACATGAATGGCTTGTTCGCTTGCGCGTATTTGTGAGATTTGATCCTCGCTTAGTCCTGCTGATGCTTCACGCATCATCGTTTCAAATTCTACATGCGCGTTATTCATATGTCTTGTGGCTACAAGCAGCATCCGTTCCCGGAGCGTGCCCTCGCCATGAACGATTTTTGCCGTTTGATCATGTGCCATTTTTAAGACAAAGAGAAGACATTCTGTGAACAGCACGCTTTTGTTGTTGAAATAATAATAAACACTAGCCTTCGTAATGCCGCAAGCTTGGGCTACGCCCTCCAGTGACACCTTCTCGAAGCCATGCTCCATAAAAAGATAAGCCGCGGTGCGCATAATTTGCTGCATCGTCTGAACAGTGCCTGTACCTTTGGGCCGGCCTGGTCTGCGCTTTGGTTGCTCCTCGTTCATTGCTGTGCCCTCCAATGATCCAAAAATGTATGAAAATATGGCTTGATTAATTAACCTTCGGGTATATATAATTAATTCAATTCACCACTTAATTTTATACGATAAAGCTTAATATGTGAAATGGAGGATTGATTCATAACATGTTGGAGAAATGGTCTGATAAAATCGCTGGACCGAAAGCGCGTTGGGTAACGTTGATTGCGTGGATAGCGATTGCTGCGCTGCTAACCGTCATGCTGCCGGCTGTTGGAGAGAAAGAGACGAACAATGCTCCGAACCTAGAGGCGGATAGTCCGTCCGTGCTGGCCGATCAACTCATTAAAGAGAAGTTTCCAAGCTCCTCCGGAGTGCCTGTCTTAGTGGTATGGCATCGCGAAGGAGGATTGACGAATGGAGATTACGCGCTCATTCAGCATTTATCTCAAGCGATTTCAGATAAACCATTAGAAGCGCAGGGAGCGGTATTCCCGTCGCATCAAACGCCGATTCCGGCATTGCAGCAATTTGCCTCCGAGGATCGCTCGACAATTGTGCAGTCAATTTCGTTTGCGGAGCAAACCGAGACCGAGCTGCTGAAGGAAAACCTGGAGGAATTGAAGTCGATAATTAAAGCAGCCTCTGGATTTGATCCGTTTGCAACTGCCATTGATGACGCGTCTGAGCTAAGTGTTAGACTCAGCGGTCCGGTTGGGATAGCGGTAGATGCGACTGCCCTGTTCCAAGGCTCGGATGTGACGCTGCTTATTGCGACGGTGCTTCTCGTGCTCATCCTGCTGCTTCTCATTTATCGGTCGCCGGTTTTGGCGTTTATTCCACTCATCGGGGTCGGCTTTGCTTATGCGGTAACGAGTCCTTTGTTAGGATGGATGGCTGGGCAAAACTGGATTATCGTTGACTCGCAAGCGGTTGCGATCATGACGGTACTGCTGTTCGGTGCAGGAACGGATTACTGCCTTTTCTTCATCTCGCATTACCGTCAGGAGCTGACGCGTGAGAGCGACAAGATGAAGGCGATTAGGCGCTCCTTCCGAGACGCATCCGGTGCGATTGCGATGAGCGGTTTCACGGTCGTGCTCTCTTTGCTGGCTTTGCTTGCTGCCAAATACGGTGCTTATGAGCGCTTCGCCATCCCATTCAGCTTATCGATTCTTGTTATGGGGATCGCAAGCTTAACGCTTGTACCCGCTTTGCTTGCTATTATAGGTCGCGGCGCCTTTTTTCCGTTCATTCCTCGCACGGAAGCTATGGAGCAGGCGCGCGCGGCTAAGAAAGGGCAGACCTTCCGCAGACCGGATCACAATAAAAAGCTGGGCTCTAAGGTCGGTCAAATCGTCATCTCCAAGCCATGGACAGTTGTCATTTCCTGTGTATTGGTGCTTGGTTGTTTCGCTGCTTTCTCAACACAAGTAAAATTCACTTACGATTTATTGTCTTCGTTTCCAAAGGATATGCCTTCGCGTGAGGGCTTTGACGTGATCTCTGAGACGTTCACACCGGGCGATCTTGCGCCAGTCACGGTTGTCGCACAGACGGAAGGCGCTGCTGCTGCTCAGGTTGCCGATAAGCTTGCCGGCGTACCGCTCGTTGATCATGTTCAGGAGCTGCAGCCAAGCCAAGATGATCCTCATTTAATTGCCTATTCTGTTATTTTAAACACAAATCCGTACTCTCAAGAAGCGATGGATGTGATTCCTCTGCTGTATGAAGCTGCTGAAGCAGCTTTAACCGGCGCCAGCGATAGCGATTCCAATCAGAAGGTATGGATTGGCGGTCAAACCGCGGAGCAATTCGATTCGAAGCAGCTTACGGACCGGGATAATTCCGTCATTATTCCGTTAGTCACCGGTTTAATTATGCTGCTCCTGCTGGCCTATCTGCGCTCCATTACGGCGACATTATATTTGATCGGCACCGTATTATTATCGTATGCGGCTGCGCTTGGGCTTGGCTGGATTATACTGCATTACTTTATGGGGGTTGATGCGATCCAAGGCGCGATTCCTCTGTATGCTTTCGTATTCTTGATCGCGCTTGGAGAGGATTATAATATTTTTATGATCTCTAGCATTTGGCAAAAGAGAAAAAAGATGCCTCTTAACCAGGCGATCAAGGCAGGCGTTGGCGAGACAGGAGGCGTGATCACGTCGGCGGGTCTCATTCTTGCAGCAACATTTGCTGTACTGGCAACGCTCCCGATTCAGGTACTTGTCCAATTTGGCCTAATTACGGCGATCGGGGTTCTGATGGATACGTTTATTGTGCGCCCATTTCTTGTGCCGGCAATTACGACGCTGTTAGGAAAGAAGGCATTCTGGCCAGCAAAGGCCCAGTTATTTGAAGAAACGAAACAAACAAAAGAAGGATAAAAATAGAGGGCTGTATTCGAAGCAGATTATTCTGCCAGGATGACAGTCCTCTTTTTCGCTTGGAATGAATGCAACATTTTACCATTTAATCCCGTCTTATTAAAAAGACTTTTTGTGCCAGCACATAGGCTAGAGGGGCGGTTTTTTTAATGAGAGTTTTTCGAACGTTTTATGTTTGTTTGATATTCATGATAATAGCAGGCAGTATCCTTGCTTTTCCGAAGGACGTTTTAGCATGCACTTGTGTTGATCCAGGAGCAGTACTGGAAAGAAAAGATAGAAGTCATGCTGTTTTTGAAGGCACGGTAACCGCTGTGAAGGATTCTTCCTCTTTATTTCTGTCATCGGCAAAAGCTGTGAAGGCCAGCTTCCAAGTTCATGAGGTATGGAAGGGCCAGGTTGCGCCAACGATTGACGTGCTCACGGCTGAAGGAGAGGAGAACTGCGCCTACCCTTTTCTAGAAGGAGAGCGCTATTTGGTCTATGCGCGGGATATCGGGAACTCACTGGAGGCAAGTCTTTGCAGCGGCACTCTGCATGAGAGTGAGTCCAGCGAGCACCTCGCTTTTCTAGGCGGCGGGTCTATCCCGCCGCAGCTGACGGAACCAAATACTCCTAAAGAGCTTGCAACGGGTCTTATTATTTTGATGATCATTCTCCTTGTTGGTGCAACAGCTGCGATTCTTATCGTTTACCGGAAGAAAAAAGGGTTTAAATTAAAAACATAGCAACAATCGTGGTTACAATAAGTCCAATGATGACGGGCTTCAAGTTACGGCGGGCAAGCTCGAACGGATCTACCCCGCAAATCGCCGCTGCGGGAATAAGCGCCCAAGGAATGATCGTGCCGCCGCCAACCCAGATGGCTGCAACTTGACCAAGTGCGGTTAAAGTCGCCAGACCTGATCCAATGGCGTGGCCGAATAGCTGCGCGATAGAGCCTGCCAAAGAAATACCTGAGAAGCCTGAGCCGTCTAGACCGGTTACCGCACCAACTATCGTAAGCGTGATAGAGCCAACAACCCCGTTGACGGGGACAACCTGGGCGAGTGCTACACCGAGATCGTTCACGATACCGAGTGAGGACTCCGGCAGTTTCTCGCCGAACAGGGTCAGAAACCCCGAGTCTCCTAAATAGAAGAACGCTGCAATGGGGATGACAGGACCAAAAACCTTGAATCCGAACAAGAAGCCTTCAATTAAATAACTTGTCGTTTTCTCTAAGCCCTTGCCCCGATGTGTCAGCATGGTAATAAGGAGCATGATAAGAATCGCGGTGCCGCCTACGAGCGCTGTTGCGTCTCCGCCTTGGAGCTCCAGCATAAACATAGCGATGACATCAAGAGCGAATAGGACGGGGATAATCACGGCAAGCCATCGTTTGGTCGTGAGTGACAGCGCTTCGCGATCTGCTTCAGAAGATTGGTCTGCTGCCTGAAGCGGATTATTAGGCGCTACAATAAGAGCATCACGCCATGTACCGAGCTTCTGATCTCGACGCATCATCCAATATGCGGTGGTCGTCGTAACGACGCCCATTATAATGACAAGCGGAATGCTTGCTTGCATGACCTCGCTTACAGGTAGACCGGCTGCAGCAGCAGTAAGCTGCGGTGCACCTTGAATAATATAATCTCCGGACAAGGCGATGCCGTGACCGAAAAGGTTCATGGCAACAGCTGCGCCAAGCGCAGGCAAGCCCACTCGGATGGCTACCGGAAGAAGGACAGCACCGATGAGCGCAACGGCTGGCGAAGGCCAGAAAAACCAGGAGGTGACCATCATAATGAGTCCGATGCCCCAGAATGCAAGCGCGGGCGTACGCAGAAATCGCGTGAAGGGTGAAATCATTATTTCATTTATGCCGGTGCGTATGAGAATCCGACTCATCGCAACGATGATGGAAATAATTAAAATTGTACCTATTAGTTCTTTAATCGCATAAATAAAGCTATTAAATATACCGCTTACAGAACCGCTTGCCGATGTTGTCGCCAATATCCCGATTCCTAAAATACCTGCGATACAAATAAGGGTAGTATCGCGCCGCATGAGCATAAATCCAATAATGACAATGATGAAACTTAAATAAACCCAGTGAAGCGCTGATAATTGAATGTCCATCCCGATCATCTCCTTGTGACATACACGAAACCAGTTAGAATCAATTTCGTAATGTAATGTATGCAAGAGTTGGGATAGGCGTTCGCCGCTGTGTATTGACGTTTGCCAGAAGCGGATAACATTTTTCTCAGGAGGGTTTTTATGATTAAAAAGAGTATGTCTTTGATCCTTCTCTCTATAATGCTAATGACAGCCGGCTGTGGTATTATGGATGAAGTCGACCAAACGGTGAATTTTGCGACGGAAACGACGGAGTATCTGCAATCGTTAACGGATTTCGGTCAAGATATGAATGCTCTTGCGGAGCAAGCGATGACGGATTTAGATGCAAGAACAGTTCTGAAGGAACGCCTGCTGGCGCTCAAGGAGCAGGTGCTTCAATACGAGGGACTGCAGGTGCCCGACTATGCGAAGAAGCTTCATCAGTCCATTGCGGAATATAACGCAACTCTGCAGCAAGGTATTGATCAGGCTTTAACGAACATTGAGCAGGGAAGAGCCGTGTTTGAATCGACGGGAATACCAGATACGATGAATCGTATTCATGAGCTGCTGAATCAAGTTAATCAGCTGACTCCGTAACCACAGAATAGGAAGGAAGAGCTTAAGTGATAAACATCAAGTTACTGGATGCATCCATGACTTACTCGAAGGAAGACGGCTATGTGGGTAAGGTTCAATTCGGAGTAGAGGGTCATCTCAATGCGTATGAAATGACTTTGCATCGCAAGAAAGGCAAAGATTGGGGCTACGGTTTGTTTTTTCTGCATGAATCAGGCAAGGAAGAGCAGCTGTTAGCGCTTGAGGATTTGATCGAAGAGGATGATGAGCTGTTCGATTTTCTTGTAGAAGCGGCAGAGGCGAAGCTAGTTAAGGAATGAGATGATTGTAAACAGGCTGGAATTGAGAAAGGCTCACCCGCATGGTCTATCACCAGCCGGATGAGCCTTTTCTTCGTTTGCACCGTTTAATCGTTACATATAACGCTCCATTTGATCCTTCTGGTTCTTGTGCTTTAGATACCTATAGGTTGCATAAATGAGAACAGCAGCTAAGATTGCATAAACTACCCACAAGCCGTATTTGTAAATATGATTGGATAAGTCCTGCACCTGATCACCAACGATTGAACCGATTATGAAGTAAGTAAGCGACCATATAAAGGCCGAAGGGTAGGCGATGAGGATGAACCTCTTGAACGGCATCCGATTCAAGCCCAGGACATATGGGGTTACATGTCTTAGAAATGGCAGGCAAAGGCTCATGCTTATTGCGTAGCCGCCATAACGCTCGCTTAATTGCTCTGATCTGGCGACGAATTTGGCTACATTTTTTTTGCTGCTGAACCAGTTGGACAACTTGCTGCCTGCGAATCTCCCAATGCTGTATCCGAAAGACATCGCGGAGCAAACACCAAGAAAGGTCATCATATATGCGGGAACGGGTAATAGAACGCCAGCATCGGATAAAGCACCGCCTGTCATGACAACTGCTTCATTCGGAATTGGAAGTCCGATTAAGCCTAGACACAATACTAGAAACAAAGCGAAATAACCAATTTCTTCAATTATAGACAATAGCAACTCATACATTTGAGTAACATCCTTACCTTCCAAATAATTGAAATAAAATGGATTCATAATAGCTAGATTAACACAAACGGCTACCAAAGGATACCATTCATACGTTGTCGAGGAAAGAAAGATTCAAATTTAACCAATTCGTAAACGATTCGGCTGCCTTAGTCGATAGCATTTGTTTGCTGATGAAATTATCCGTTGATATTTCGCGTATCCAGTGATCATAATAGAAGAGGAATTATTTTTCTGTTTTCTAATCAAAGGGGCGGAAAGGGTGCAGTATGAACGCGAATCAAACACGAAAAAAAATAACGATTGCCTTGTTCGTCGCCACCTTCCTGGCCGCAATTGAGGGGACGATCGTAAGCACCGCCATGCCTAGCATTACAGGAGAATTGCAGGGCATCCAGCAATACAGCTGGATTATTTCCATTTATTTGCTCGCAACCGTCATTACAACACCAATATACGGCAAGCTCTCCGACCTTTACGGTCGAAAAAAAATGTTTATTATTGGCGCGTTCATTTTTCTTTCCGGCTCTATGCTATCTGGCGCTGCGCAATCGATGGATCAGCTGATTTGGTTTCGAGCGCTGCAAGGCTTAGGTGCGGGTGCCTTAACGACGATTCCGTACACGATAATCGGCGATCTGTACCCGTTCGAGCAGCGGGCGAAGGTGCAGGGCTGGATGTCAAGCATTTGGGGGATCGCAGGAATAACCGGCCCGCTGCTAGGCGGCGTGCTGGTTGATTTTGTTTCATGGCGGGCTATTTTTTATATGAACCTGCCATTTGGCATCGCAGCTATTTATTTGCTTTCAACTTCTTTGCGAGAGTCCTTTGAGAAGAAGATTCGTCACATCGATTATCCGGGCATCCTCACGTTTGCGATCGGAATGTTCAGCTTTCTGTATGCGATGACACTGCTTCAGGAAGGAGGAGCCAGCTGGCGTCTAGGGCTGTGGTTTGCAAGTGCCGTCGTTTTTCTCGCGTTATTCGCATGGATAGAGCGCCGTTCGACTGAGCCCATTATTCCGTTCAAGCTCTTTCGTAACCGAATCATAAGTATGGCTAATCTACATAGCTTTCTGATTTGTGTCATAAATGTCGTTATTATTTTCTATTTGCCGCTTTGGATTCAAGGGGTGTACGGCAAACCTGCCACCTATTCCGGCTTAGTTATGATCCCGCTCTCGATCGCTTGGCCGCTCGGCTCTATTCTGGCAGGCAATTGGATTGCAAAAAAAGGTTTGCGCTATATTAGTGTTATTGGTGCATGCTTGCTGCTTGCAAGCAGTATCGGCTTTTCATTATTGACCGCAACGACTCCAATTTATTTATTTATTCTCTACACGTTTATGGCAGGTCTATCATTTGGCCTATCTCTTACATCCTTAACCGTGGCTGTTTCTTCATCTGTAGGCTGGGAGCTGCGCGGCGCTGCCGTCGCCAGCAACAACTTCATTCGAACGCTGGGCCAGACAATCGGCATTACAATATTCGGTTTACTTCTGCATACCGGCCAGGCCGACCGGATAGAACCAGCCGTGCTGGCAGCCAGCTTGCATACAATTTTCCTATGGATGGCTGTGCTATCGGTACTGATCATAATTGTAGCAATTGGACTCCCTAAGCTTCAGCAGGCTGAGCAGCAGCAAAGAAACGCTTCTTAGGAAAGGTCGAATAGACGAAATGAAGCATTTAGATTTGGAAGCATGGAAAGAGCTTTTGACCAATTGGAAAATGAAGTCAGTCATTGTTCTGCACAGGGGGGAGCTGGCAGCCGAGTGGCATGATCGCGGAGACGACGCGATTGGACCGCTTTATTCGTGCACGAAGAGCATATTATCAGCATTGCTTGGCATTGCGCTTGATAAAGGCTACTTATCGTCTATCGAACAGCCGATTACTGATTTTTTGAAGCATCCCGCCGAAATTAGCGAGGCGCTCCAGCGAATCAATATTGCTCATTTGCTCACGATGACACCAGGTTTTGATTGGCCTGATTTTGACAAACCCTATAAGGCGTTTAAGGAAGCTAAGGATCCGATTAGGTTTGTATTCGAGCAGCCAATCATTTCTGAGCCTGGCACGGCCTTCGCTTATAATTCGGGGTGCTCCCATTTGTTGTCAGCCATCTTATCGACCGTGACAGGCATGTCGGCGCTGCAGTTCGCGAAGGAGCATCTTTTTGGCCCGCTGCAGTTCAGCAGCGTCCATTGGATGGAACGTTATGGCGTGAATGAGGGCGGGACAGGCTTATATCTGTTTGGACGTGATCTGGCAAAAATCGGACAGCTGTTTGTGCAAAATGGCCAGTGGGGCGGTGATCAGCTTCTATCCTCAAATTGGATAAAGCAGTCGACAAAGCTTTCGCACCGGGGCTTGCTGCAATATGAACCTCCGATTTATGGCGGTTATGGCTATCACTGGTGGCATTCACCGGAAAATCACAACGGACATGCTGACTGTTATTTCGCTTTTGGACATGGGGGACAGCATCTGTTGATTTCTCCTGAAGATGAGCTTGTTATTGTTATTCGCAAGCAGGTGACGAAGCGCAATGATGCGATTTTATCTAGAAGGCTGATCTTTGAGCATATTATTCCGGCATTAACTTAGATTTGTTAGAGAACAAGGATCAAAAATGATGTAACTTTAAAAGCAAAGTCATGAAGGCATCAATTTAAGATTGATGTCTTTTTTGCGTCACATCTATGTTAACTAGTGTCGTTTCAATTGTTAATCACATAATAATATTTAATGAAATATGTTGCCTAACGGTCCATTCTACATTATTATGTTATATAATCTTACACAAATACAGCGTGTAGACTGATATTCTCCTTCTTTGCTGACTAGGAGGACATACATCTGTTTATAGATGTCCGAATTTTCAATTAATTTCAGTCTTCGTAAAACTCGATCGTCCGCATAGGGTAAGGAGTGAGGGGTTGGAGGTTTTCCAGACAGGAGGGGAGAAGGACATGTCAACTATTCTTATTCGAAACGCCGTTGTGATGACGATGAATGCAGAGGATCAAATCTTCAGGGGTGAAGTATTAATAGAAAATAACTTCATTAAAGCCATGGGGGAGCGAATTGAGCATGGTCAGGCGGAACGCATCATCGATGCCGGGGGAAAAGTGCTGCTGCCCGGCTTTGTGCAGACGCATATTCATCTCTGTCAGACGTTGTTTCGCGGCAGGGCGGATGATCTTTCGCTCATCGAATGGCTGAAGGAGCGGATCTGGCCGCTTGAAGCCGCGCATAGCGAGGATTCTGTCTATTACTCCGCAATGCTCGGGCTTGGTGAGCTGATCCGCAGCGGCACTACGACGATTCTAGATATGGAAACCGTTCATCATACCGGGTCGGCTTTCGAAGCCATTATGGAAAGCGGGATTCGCGCTTTATCCGGCAAGGTGATGATGGATCACGGGACGGAGGTTCCGCATGCGCTTCAGGAGAATACGCAAAAGTCGTTGCAGGACAGCGTAGACCTGCTGGAAAAGTGGCATGGCGCCGCAGATGGCAGAATACAGTATGCCTTCTGTCCGCGTTTCGTCGTTTCCTGTACGGAGGAGCTGCTGATAGGCGTACGAGATTTATCGGCGAAGTATGACGTGATGGTGCATACGCATGCGTCGGAAAATATGGGCGAAATTGCAATGGTTGAAGCAGAAAGAGGCATGCGTAATGTTGTTTATCTGGATCATATTGGACTGGCAAAGCCTAATTTGATTTTGGCTCATAGCATTTGGCTGGATGAGGAAGAGAAACGAATCATTCGCGACCGAGGTGTGAAGGTGACGCACTGTCCGGGCTCGAATCTAAAGCTCGCCTCAGGTGTAGCTGAAATACCGTTTCTGCTCGAACAGGGCATTGCAGTTGGATTAGGGGCGGACGGCGCTGCCTGCAATAATAACCTGGATATGTTTCAAGAGATGCGCTTAACAGCCTATATTCAAAAAGTGAAGCACGGGCCAACGATTATGAATGCAAATACGGTGCTCCGAATGGCTACGATGGGCGGTGCTCGCGTGCTTGGGCTGGAGGATAAGATCGGCAGTATTGAGGTCGGGAAGCTGGCGGATTTACAGCTTCTAGATTTGGAGGATTTTCATGTGTACCCTTCCTTCGATACGGACTGGTATTCAAGAGTTGTATATGCGGCTACTAGAGGAGACGTTGATACGGTCATTATAGATGGCAAGATCGTGATGGAGAACAAGCTATTGCGAACAGTGGACAAAAAGATCGTGCTGAAGGAAGCGGATCGAGCATTGCAAAGATTAATCGAAAGATTGTGATGATCATGGACTTACAAAGCGAACAGGTAAAATTAATAAGACAGTAGTGATTTACGGTTAAAGTGACTATCACTGCTGAAGGAGGGCCGGCTGATGGATATGCAGCATGTGCTTATGGCGGTAAAAGCGGACGATCTGCCCAGCGTGCTGGCGACGATAGTATGCGTAGAGGGTCATTCTTACCGCAAGGCAGGAGCCTCAATGCTGATTAAGCTAAATGGGGAGCAGACCGGGACGTTGAGTCCCGGTTGTCTCGAGCTTGATTTGTTCGAACGCGCGCAAGAGGTGTGGGATTCCGGCTGTTTTTCATTCATAGAATACAATATGAAGCCGGAGGAGGATGTGATCTGGGGCGAAGCAATCGGCTGCGGCGGTAAAATCAGCCTGTTGCTGGAACCTGTTAATGAACGCTTGCGCCCTCTATTGCTTCATGTCCTGTCATGCAACGCTGCGGGTATGACGGTAAGGCTGAATCGAACATGGAAGGAAAATGAAATGAAATACGTGTTGGATGTACGTGATGCTGCAGCCAGTGCTCTGAAGGATTGGAACGCTGAAGAACCGAGGGCAAACGGGCTGTCGATGGTCATTTCTCCGAGACCGAGACTGGTGCTGTTCGGGGCTGGCAAAGATGCTGATGCCATTTATTCTCTAGTGAATACGTTAGGATTTCAAGTGTTTGTCGCGGATTGGCGCTCTTCGTTATGCACGAAGGAGCGTTATCCCGAAGCGGAGTGCGTGATAGGTACGCCTGAAATGATTATGGAGCAGCTTCAATTACGAGCGGATGATTATTTGATCGTGTGCAGTCATAATCTCTATCAGGACAAAGAGATGCTGCGGCTCACACTTCCATTGCAGCTTGTTTACATTGGCATTATGGGTTCGAAGCAAAGAATTAGGCTGCTGTTTGAAACCTTTCTTATCCCATCGAATGTCAGTGCTCCGATTGGTCTCCCGATCGGGGCCGACGGACCCGATGAAATAGCTGTCAGTGTAGCGGCTGAGCTTATTGCTGTACGTGCGAGACGCAATGAACGTCCTCGGAGGGAGACGGTAAAGGATGGCTATTTCGGCGCTATATTTAGCAGCGGGACAGAGCAGAAGAATGGGTTCCCGCAAGCAAGCGATGGAGCTGATGCCAGGGAAGCCGCTTGGAAGCATGGCGCTGCATGCGCTGATAGACAGCCCACTTGAAAAAATAGCGGTTGTTGTTCATCCGGACGATCCGCTGCATTGGCTTATTGCAGATGAAGGTAGTGGAGGAGACGCTTTAGCTTCTAAGCCGCTGGTTCAAATCGTTTTATGTTTGAATGCTGGGCAAGGAATTTCGCAATCGATTCGAAGCGGAATGCGGTCGCTAATGGCCGATCAGGCTGAGCCTGAAGCAATAATCATTGTTCTGGCTGATCAGCCCCTCATCACAAAAGCTATGGTGGCGGAGCTTATTCGATATTGGAGGGAGCACCCGCAGCTTGATTTTGTAGCAACGGCAGCGCAGGATGAATCACGCACGGCAAATGTGCTCATGCCTCCAGCCCTTTTATCCAGAAAAATGTTTGCAGAGCTTCTGACGCTGGAAGGAGACATCGGCGCACGAAGGGTGCTTATGTCTCCTGCCTTTCATGGCCGTGGTTTAGCAGCGAAAGAGCGGACGGCTACCCTGGACGTAGATACGCCGGATGATTTGGAGCAGGCGAGAAAATATATGCTGCAAGACGATAAATAGGGCTAAAATAGGAGGGAATAGGGATGGGCATGCATGTTCAGGAAACGATCGCTTCTCCTCTTGTATGGCATCCACTTTCAGCCGAGGAAGCATGGAGATATAAGCAAACTTATGGGACTAACAGCGTTTATGTCGCTGGCAGTACCTTGCTTCGTACACAGTGGGAAGCGGGGATAGCCGCTATGCCGCCGTATTTCATTGATCTAAGTCGTATTAGAGGGCTGAATGAGATGCGAATTGGCGAAGACGGCCTGCAAATTGGCAGCCAGACCAATCTGCAGACATGTTGTTCGAACATGTTGGTGCAGCGGCATTTTCCCATGATGGCTGAAGCTCTCAGATCCATAGCGGCTCCGGCCATTCGCAATTTGGCTACAATTGGCGGAAATGTCGCGTCGATGGTTGGCGATTCGATCGCAGCCCTGCTAGCTTATGATGCCGTTTTAGTTTGGTATAACGGGCAGGGCGAGCAGGAGGAGGAGCTCGCGCAATGGCTATTGACCGCTAGACAGACGGGCAACGGAAATGAAAAGCTTTTGCTCAGTATAAAGCTACCTTTCAAAGATGCGCATAGCGAGAAGCCGATAGGTGCAGAGGAGAAGAGAGAAAAAATATGGTCTTTCCAGGCCTACCATAAAATCGGAAGACGCGAAGCTTTCACGCCATCTGTAGTGACGGCAGCGGTTAGCGGGGTTTTATGGGATACAGGTAGGGTTCAGGAGCTGCGTATCGCAGTAGGAGGCGGACAGACCATTGCCCGCCGTCTTGAAGAAATAGAGCAGAAAGCGATTGGTAAAACAGTGGATACGTTGCTGCTCCGAGATATGTATGAGGCGATCATTGAGCATTATGAGCCGCGGGAGGATGTATTCGCATCGGCAGCTTATCGCAAGCGGACGGCAGCCAATCTAATCGTGACAGAGCTTTGGCAAGCATGCAATGTTTTAACCGAACGAGGAGGTTGAAGCTTATGCTGTTAAACCGCGGCAGCAGTGGGGGACGATGGCGCATACGTCCCGACGGACCGGCGAAAGTAACCGGTTCATTAATCTACTTAACGGATATGACAAGAGCGGATATGCTCTATGGTCTAGTGCTGCGAAGCGAGCACCCGCATGCGCGAATCGTAGCAATCCGAACAGATACAGCGAAGCAATTACCGGGTGTGCATGCCGTGTTAACCTATTTGGACGTACCAGGCTTGAACGCGTTTGGCATTGCTCATCCCGATCAGCCCGTACTTTGTGAGGATCGGGCGCGATATGTTGGTGATGCGTTAGCAACGGTGGCGGCCGATACGCTGTCAATTGCAGAGCAGGCAATCAAGCTTATTGAAGTCGAGTACGAAGTACTGCCCGTAATTGATGATCCGGAGCAAGCGACAGACGATGAAGCTGTGCAGCTTCATTCGAATGGAAATATACTCCATCGGTCAGACTTCACCAGAGGTGATGTAGAGGCAGGCTTTAAAAATAGCACTCATATTATAGAAGAAACCTATTACACGCCTAGACAGATGCATACCTACATGGAAACGGAAGGCGGCTTGTTTGTGCCGGGAGAGGATGGCCGACTAGTGGTTTATTCTCCAACGCAGCACGGTTTTATGGATCGATTGCAATTAAGCCGCATTCTTGCTATGCCGCAATCTGATATCCGGATCGTATCGAGTCCAATCGGCGGCTCGTTTGGCGGGAAGGATGAGCTGAATGTGCAACCGTACGGCGCTTTGCTTGCCCTGAAAACAGGGAAGCCGGTGAAGATTCACAATTCCAGATGGGAATCTGTCCGTGCGGGTATAAAGCGACATCCGATGAAGATTATGATGAAGACAGGCACAGACGCCGCAGGCAAGCTGCTTGCCCATCAGGTCAGTATTCTATCTGATACGGGACCTTACTCCACACTCGGGGCAGAGGTGCTGAATTTTACTTCGGAGCATGTTATTGGACCGTATCGCTATGAGAATATAGATGTAAAAGGCGTTGCTGTCTTTACAAATAACGGTATGTCAGGCGAGTTCCGCGGCTTCGGTGGTAATCAGGCGATCTTCGCGCTAGAAGGCCAAATGGACCGTCTCGCAGAAAGACTCGGAATGAATCCCTGGGAATTTCGAAGGCTGAATATGCGGCAAATGGAGGATACGGGGCCGTTCGATCAACAGATTGCGATGACGGAAGGCGCCGAGCAGGTGTGGAACGCTGTTGCAACCAGTCCTCTGTGGCTGGAGAGAGAAGAGATGCAGGAGAAAGATCTAGTAAGGGGGGAGCCTTGGATCAAAACCGGCATTGGCGCTGCTATTACAATGCACGGCGCTGGTCTAGGTGTCGGCATACCCGATCCAGCGGGCGGACGATTGCTGCTGGCGGCTGATGGCAAAATCGAGGCTTTATTCGGCTATGAGGAATTTGGCCAAGGCCTGATTGCAACGCTGGAGCAAATGCTTATCGAGCAGTTCGAGATCGCAGCTGAGGATATCCGGATTATCATCGGCGATACCGATGTTGTGCCGGACAGCGGCTCAACAACGGCTTCCCGGGCTACGGCGATGATGTGGAAATCGCTTCAACGAATGAAAGCTCCCTTTACGCTTCTGCTGCTGGACAGAGCAAGCGCAAGGGTGGGGCAGCCGGTGGAGCAGCTTCGTCTCAGCGAGGGCGGCATTCGTAAAAAAGCAGACGATGAGCTGCTGATTACGTATAAGGAGCTGGCTGGCGTGGAAGGGCCCGCGATCCGCTGTGAAACGTCCTTTAGTTTTCCTGCGTCAACAACGGATCGAGTAGGCGCTCATTTTATATACACGTATTCGGCTGTTGCTGTAAAGGTCGAGGTGAACACATTGACCGGTCGAGTGAAGGTGCTGAAGCAATTTCATGCGGTTTCAGCCGGCCCGGTCATGAACCCGCAGGGCTTTGTCGGGCAAGTTGAAGGCGGAAGCAGTATGGCCCTTGGTTTCGCCTTAACAGAAGACGCCATGATGGAAAAAGGGTGCTATTTGACACGTAATTTGGACACGTATCTTGTGCCGACGATCGCTGACCAGCGGGGGGTGGTTGAGGTGCAGCCAATCGAGGAATTGCCAGCAGCTGATCAATATGGGCCACGGGGGATCGGAGAGGTTGGCTCTGTCACAGTGGCGCCGGCTATCGCAGCCGCTATCAGGCATGCAGCTGGAAAATGGGTTAATAAATTGCCGGTTGATCCTGGTTATTTGCAGGAAGCTCCGTTTTTCCTGAGTAGGACGGTGAACGTAAATGAGCGATAAAGCTTTTGAGATACAGGCAGTGTATGAGCTGCAATGCTCGATTAATGGAGAGGATCACAACATTGCAACGTCGCCCACTAGAAAATTACTGTCCATTCTGCGGGATGAATTGGCGATGACGGGGACAAAGCGCAGCTGTGATATCGGCCGCTGCGGGGCGTGTATGGTTATGGTGGACGGGAAGGCGATGAATGCCTGCTTGACGATGGCTTATCAATGCTCTGGCAAACATATTACAACGATAGAAGGCGTATCTGCGAATGGAATCGATCCGATTCAGCAGGCTTTTCTGGAGGAAGGCGGCTTTCAATGCGGCTATTGTACGCCGGGAATGATTATTTCCGTTAAGGCTTTGCTCGATGAGAATCCAAACCCCAATCAGGATGAGATTGAGGAAGCCTTATCCGGCAATATATGCCGGTGTACGGGCTATGGCGGAATATGGCGCGCGGTTGAGCGGGCTATTGAAGGGAGACGGTTAGCAACATGACCAACATCAAATTAACTATGACGATTGATCAAATCAATACGATGAGCAAGGACGTTTTTGTCGAGCAGCTGGGTGCGATCTTTGAGCATTCGCCTTGGGTGGCTGCAGCTGCATGGGAAGCGCGTCCCTATCGTTCCGTTCAAGATCTGCATGACGCGATGATGAATGTCATACGAGAATCCCGTGTAGAAACAATTGTTGATCTGTTTCGCGCACATCCCGATCTAGGAACTCGGCTTGCCGTGGCTGATTATTCCAAAAAGGAGCAGCAAGGAGCAGGCTTGGACCAATTGTCCACCGAGGAATACGAGCAGTTTGCTGCCTTAAATCAGCTTTATGTACGGACATTTGGTTTTCCATTCATTATGGCGGTGAAGGGGAAGACAAAGGAAGAAATATGGGCAGCGATGGAAGCGCGGGTTTGGCAAACAGCCAGTGAAGAATCGGAAACAGCTTTGCGCGAGATTGAGAAGATTTCTGGCTTCCGACTATACGATCTAATTGTGGAATAGGACCATCCGGTGAGGTCGATTGACAAACAGAATAGAGAAGGGACAGATTGACATGATGAAATTACGCAGTGGACGAACGCTTTATTATGGCAAAGGAGACGTACTTAGTTATCGGACCTATGCAGCTCCGCTCTCCGTGGAGCCGATTCCGGAATCTGCCTTCACAGGCGAAAAGAACATTATATTTGCCCATAACATAAAATTTTCTGTAAGCAGCGAGGTTCTGCTTACTTCATTCACAAAGGGCGACAACACGCAGGTCGTAGCGACGGACTCGATGAAAAATTTCATTTTGCGTCTTACCGCCCAATACGAAGGAAGTACGACGGAGGGATTGCTCTCCTTCATAAGCAAGCGGTTCATGGAGAGGTATCCGCATATTGACGCGGTCGAGGTAAGCGCTGACCGTATGCCATTCCTTGCAGTGAGCATCGCGGAAGAAACCGGCCTGCGCAACAGCGAGCTTGTGTTCCGTCGATCGCGCAATGAGCATGCAAGCGCAGCTATGAAATGGAACCGCGGTGCTGATGCTTTGGAGCTTGAAGTGCATGAAAACGCGTTGTCGCATATTCAGCTTATTAAGGTTAGCGGAAGCTCTTTTTATGGCTTTGTCCGCGACGAGTATACGACCTTGCCGGAGAGTTATGACCGGCCTTTATTTATTTTTCTGGATATTTTCTGGACTTATACGGATGCAGAGGATTCGTTCGACAGTAAGCGTGGACGCTACGTTGCCTCTGAGCAAATTCATGATATTGCACATTCTGTGTTCCATTCCACCAATACGCCGTCTATTCAGTATCTTATTTATCGGGTCGGTCAACGAATTCTGAAGAGATTTCCGCAGCTGTCTCAGGTACGATTCGAATCGAACAATCGGACATGGGAGACGATCGTGGAGCCTGCAGATCCCTCTTCGGCAGGAGTTTATACAGAGCCTCGTCCGCCTTATGGCTTTCAGGGCTTCACGATGACAAGAGAGGATCTTGATAACGGAGACGACGAATGATGAGCGGCCGAATTACGACGCATGTACTCGACATAGCGGGAGGAAAACCCGGTGCCGGGATGACGGTCGAGCTTTGGTATTTGGGCGAGAGTGTTGATTCGGTAGCGGAAACACCGGTATTTCTTGGTTCATTTATAACGAACCAAGACGGGCGAGTGGATCAACCTCTTCTGGAGGGAGAAGCTTTGCAGAATGGAGCCTATAAGCTCATATTTGCGGCTGGAGATTATTATCGGCGTGAGGCGCATTTAGCGGCTATCGCTCAAAGCTTATTTGAGGTTATTCTTATTCAATTCCATATCCATGACAAAAGCTCGCATTATCATGTACCGCTGCTGGTTTCGCCTGGCGGTTACAGCACCTATAGGGGAAGCTAGAAGGACAACAGGTATACTTAGAGTAAGGAAAGCCCATGAATGTAAGGAAGGTCATATTCATTCGGATTAGTTCATGAGGAAAGGGGTTCTGGCGATGACTTGGTTAACTGAACACTCGGCAGCTGATGTGTTATTACAAAAGCTGCCAAAAGTAGATTTGCATGTGCATTTGGACGGAAGCGTGAAGCCTGGCACATTGAAGGAGCTGGCTTTGGAACAAGGGCGGCCTCTGTCGATTCGTTCGGATGCCGAGCTCTTATCCAATATGCGGGTAAGCGAGAGTAATGACAGCCTGAAGCAATATTTAAGCAAATTCAGCTTTGTGCTCCCTTATTTGCAAGACGGAGCAGCGCTTGAACGAGTAGCTTATGAGTTAGTTGAACAGGCAGCCGGGGAACGTGTACTTTATATGGAAGTCCGTTTTGCGCCTGAGCTGCATCGCAGGAAGGGATTATCCAATGATGAGGTCATTCATCATGTCGTTGAAGGCTTGAAACGGGCTGAACGAACGTTTGGTGTTCTGTCGAGAGCAATCATAATTTGCATGCGCAATCATCCTTTCGAGTTGAATAAGGATACGCTTGAAGCCGCTGCCCGATTTTATCGCAATGGGGTTGTGGCGGTTGATTTGGCTGGGGATGAGGCAGCCTTTCCGGCAGAGCTGTTTTGTCCTTTGTTCGAGGAAGCAAAGCGGCTTGGCTTGCCCATAACGATTCATGCGGGGGAAGCCGCAGGACCGGATAATGTGCGCGTGGCCATATCCGAGCTTGGTGCGCTGCGCGTTGGACATGGGGTTCGGATGCTTGAAGACTCGGAGGTTATGGCACTTGTAAAGGAGCGACAAATTCCACTGGAAATGTGCCCCCTAAGCAATATTCAAACAAAGGCTGTACCCGACTGGGATGCTTATCCGATTCGTCAATTCTTGGATGAAGGGATTATCGTGACTGTGAATACGGATAATCGGACGGTGTCGGATACCACGCTTTTGAGAGAATACAAGCTTCTAATGAAGCACTGCGGCTTAACATTGACTGATCTATCGAAAGTAATTTGGAATGGCGTCAAATCGGCGTTTGTCGAGGAAGAGAAGAAAGCTTTGCTGCTAGAACGCTTTGAGACTGAATTTAATGCTTTAGGAATACAAATAAATTAACGCGGGCAAATTGCTTCTTACATGAAGCTGGAAGGACATGTGCCTGTCAATACGGATTACATTACCTACGTGAGACAACTAGAAGAGTGATATAGTTGAACATAGATGAGGTTTTCGTTTAGTATAGGATAGTGATTTCAAAAATCGACGCTGCCTATGATGGGATCGTCATTTTCAACTGCATATGGATACAATTCCGATGTTAAAGCTTTAGGTAAGCAACTAGGAGGAGCAGCATGTCTAATTTAATGGAAAACAAAAAAATTGTTATTATGGGCGTAGCCAATGATCGAAGCATCGCTTGGGGAGTGGCAAAGTCGCTTCACAATCAGGGCGCCAAGCTTATTTTCACTTACCGAAAGGAAAGATCGCTGGACAAGCTGCAAAAGCTGCTCGCGCAGCATCAAATCGAAGCACTGCAAACGGTATCCTGTGATGTGCTGGATGACAATAGTGTAGTTGACGCATTCAAAGAAATTGAACGCGTATCCGGCACGATTCATGGCGTCGTGCATTCCGTCGCTTTTGCCGAGAAGAATGAGCTGCAGGGTGAATATTTAGACACGACAAGAGAAGGTTATATGCTGGCGCAGAACTCAAGCACTTACTCCTTGGTGGCCGTCGCTCGTGAAGCGAAGAAATTGATGAAGGATGGCGGGAGCATCGTAACGCAAACATACATCGGCGCAGAGCGTGTTATGAAAAACTACAATGTGATGGGTGTAGCGAAGGCGGCGTTAGAAGCTAGCGTCATGTACTTGGCAGAGGATTTAGGAAAATACGGAATTCGAGTGAATGCCGTATCAGCAGGACCCATCCGTACGTTGGCGGCAAAGGGCGTGTCTGGCTTCAATGATATTATGTCTACAATCGAAGAGAAGGCTCCGCTTAGACGCAACATTGACCAGGAAGAGGTCGGCGATGCGACGATGTTTTTATTGAGCAGCTTATCCCGCGGGATCACTGGCGAGGTTCTTCATGTCGATGCGGGCTATCATATTTTAGGCATATAGGCGTCAAAACAACTCATAAACATATAGTCGCGCCCTTCATAATAAGGTAATATCTTTCGCGGGAAAGAAAAACTATATTATGAAGGGCTTTCTTTATGGAATGATTAGACATTCAGACTACGATGAAAGTAATAGGAAGTCATTTCGATTTTGCGAGCTTAAGCGCTGCTTCGATTTGCCGGTTAACCGCTTGAACATCAACATGGTTTACGGGTGTGTCCTGGAGCTTATATTTCTCTTTTAGCCTTAGAATCCGATATACGCTTTTATTCAGCATATCCTCCGTCAAAACGCCTTCATCGACGCTTTTCTTCAAAGCTTTGATCACTGTCATTTGCAGATCATAATCATGTCCAATGAGCAAAATGTCACTTCCTGCTTGAACGGATCTCACGGCCGCTTCACCGATATCAAAATGCTCAGTAATTCCTCCCATAGTCATATCATCGGTTATAATAACGCCCTCGTATTGAAGGGTATTCCGCAACAGGTCAGTCATGATCTTCTTAGATAGGGATGCGGGATACTTTTCATCCAGCTTAGGAATAAGCAAGTGAGCAATCATAATCGCATCTGTATGCTGCTTAATCGCTTCCTTGAAGGGAAGCAATTCGAAATTTTCCAGCTCGCTAATGCTTTTTTTCACAACCGGCAAATCCAGATGAGAATCAATTGATGTATCCCCGTGTCCAGGAAAATGCTTGACGACAGCGGCGACTTGCTTCGATTGAAGTCCCTTCATCGTTTCCATCCCATGTTGAATGACCCTTTGCGGGGTGTCTCCGAACGCACGGTTCCCAATGACAGGGTTTAGGGGATTGCTGTTAATATCGAGCACAGGAGCAAAATTCATGTTAAAGCCTAAAGAATGGAGGGCTTCACCGATGACTGCTCCGATTTGAAAAGAATATTCCGAATTATTCATGCGTCCGATCTGTTCCGCTGTTGGAAGCTTGGCATATTGTTCAGGCAATCGGTTTACTTTTCCGCCCTCTTGATCAACGCTTAACCATAAAGGAGCTTTATTAACACGATTGGCATCCTTTAGCTCATTTAGCAGTGCTGCGATCTGAGAGGAATCAGTCATATTATCCTTATATAAAATAAATCCGCCAATGTGCTTATCTTCAATCAGCATTCGGCTTTCCGAGTTCACGGTTGTTCCTTCCAAACCGACAAGCAGCATTTGCCCAATTTTTTCATCAATAGACATCTCCGCTATGCGATCTTTGATGGGGTCATTGGGCTCGGGTACTTCGATAGGCTGTGGAGATGGTTGCATATTACCTGAAGAAGCATCCTTTCCGCAGCTTATTAATAATGCGCCAAGCATCAAAAAAGTGAGCAGTAATGTCAGTGTTTTCTGCATGAATAATTCCTCCTCAAAGGTTTGTGCAGCAAGCCTGCTTCGATAGTAATTGTTTCACCAATATCGCCAGCAATGGAACACTCTATACAAAGATATCATAGTATTAATTTATTGCACAAAATACATCGTAGCGATCGTAGGCGCAGATATTCGACTAATGTACTGTATAAAGTACAACGTAGATATTCGTGGGCTGAAAATCTGCCTTTATCTTTTACGCAAATCTCTTGGACATTAATTCGCAAAACGGTTGATTTATGTATGCGGGATAGGTTATTTTTTTTATAGGGATGTTCGTACATAGAAAAATACAGAATTGAGGAATCGGATTGAAGTTCAGACCTTGTATCGATTTGCATGATGGGAAAGTGAAACAAATCGTTGGAGAAACGCTTAATACAGAAATTATCGAAAACTTTGTATCCAGTTATGATTCTGCCTATTATGCAGAACGTTTTAAACGGGATGATTTAACGGGTGGACATGTCATCATGCTTGGCGGCGGCAATCAAGAGGCTGCGGTTAATGCGCTGAAGCAATATCCAGGAGGGCTTCAGATCGGCGGTGGCATTACTGCGGATAACGCTGCCTTCTATTTAGAGCAAGGGGCCTCTCATGTTATCGTCACTTCCTATATATTTAAAGATGGGCAGCTTAACGAAGAGAACTTGTCCAGAATCGTATCCGAGGTTGGCAAGGACCAGCTCGTAATTGACCTAAGCTGCAAGCAAAAGGACGGCAAATGGTTTGTCGTTACGAATCAATGGAAGCAGTTCAGCGATTTTGAAGTAAATCAAAGCAACATCGCTTATTTAGAGCAATTCTGTGATGAGTTTCTTGTTCACGCCGTCGACGTGGAAGGCAAGCAGAGCGGGATTCAGCAAAGCCTAGTACGTGCGCTTACCGAATGGGTCACGATTCCTGCGACTTATGCCGGTGGAGCAAGATCCATTGCAGATATGGAGCTGTTCGATGAGCTTTCTAATGGTAAGCTGGATATTACCATTGGCAGCGCACTTGATATATTCGGTGGCAATCTTCCCTATGAGGAAGTCGTATCGTACAGCCGGAAGAAACAAGCCTAGCCTATAACGGAACAAGCTTATTTTCGGTTTGGCTGCAGACTCTCCATGCTGCTTCATAGTGCATTTGAGAGCATCATGCTTTTACTGAAAACCGAGGTGGACAGGATGAATGATCAAGAATTCCAAAATTATCTGCATCAGCAGATCAAATCTTTACATGGAAGCAGCGGTTTAACAAAGATTTATAAAGGGTATTCCAGCGATCAGAAGTTTATCGTAGAGAAGGACGGCGAGAAATATTTGCTCAAAAGCTTTGCTCTCTCGGAGCTAGAAAGCAAGCAAATCGAATTTGACGCTTTGATCCATATGAAGCAGTTAGATGTGATTTGTTCAAGGCCGCTCGAGTTCGGTACAATTGATCAAGCTGGCATTGGATATATGCTGTTAACATATATGGAAGGCGCTGAAGCAACTGATGAGCTGCCGAACTATTCCTCTGCCATTCAGTATACGATTGGTGTTGAAGCGGGCAAAGAGCTTGCCAAAATGCATAAGTGGCAAGCGCCTGCTGAGATGGCATCGTGGTATGACCGCAAGCTGGCCAAGCATAAGCAGTATGTGAAGGCGTATTTGAACGGAGAGGTGCGCATAAAGCACGACGAGAAATTTCTTTCCTTCATTGAACAGAACCTGCCTCTTATGAAGGATCGGCCGAGCGTGTTCCAGCATGACGATTTTCATGTTGGCAATCTAATCGTCCAGGATGAGAAGCTGTCCGGCGTTATTGATTTTAATCGTCTTGATTTTGGAGACCCGGTGCATGATTTTTTGAAGCTGGGTATGTTTAGCTCGGAGGTAAGTATTCCCTTTGCGACTGGCCAGATCAAAGGTTATCATGGCGAGCATGAGCCTGACGAATTATTTTGGAAGCTGTATTCTCTCTATTTGGCAATGACGATTATCTCTTCCATCGTATGGATCTTGAAGGTAAAGTCCGAAGAGCTTCCAATTATGATAGAGAAGCTTGAACGGGTGCTGAACGACCACGATTATTTTAACCAAATCGTTCCGAGGTGGTATGTGAAGGAGCAGCAGCGATGAGACCGGATCATTACGAATTATTGTATCCATTTGTGAAATGGGCTGGCGGGCAAACTCATATCGCAGGTATTGCATTAGCAGGTGCTTGCGCGGATGATGAGAACGAAGAAGATGCCAATCTCAGCTTTATTCTTGTATCATACAAGCGTACGAAGACATTGGACGCTATTTTGCGGCAATTTTCTTTCGATTCGATTGTGGAAGCGACACATGAAGAATTTCATTTATTTACTTCGTTGCGCATTGAATATGCTAACGGAATGGAAGCCGAGTTTGGCCTTGTTGATGAACTATGGCTTCAAGAGCCGTTGGATGAGGGCATGATGTTTGTTTTTTTGAAGGGCTTTAAGGTACTTTGGGAGCGGGAGGAGTTATTTGCGCCTATTCTGCGTTCAATCGAAGCTCAGAAGGACTAGGCGTATACAATATACAGATAATGGTGGAACAAATCGGCAATGGCAATTGGTTAAAATCAACTAACATAGTAAAATAAGTAGGCAGCCTCTTTGCAGGCTGTCTACTTATTTATTAGGGATGTGTACCAATAATACAGAAGGACCGACTTCATCCATAACATAATTGGATACACAAATATATCTATTGCATGAGAAGCAAATAAGCCGCATAATGATTAAAATTACCAATTATCCATTTTAATGAGGAGAACCAACATGACGCAAGCGCTAATAGGAAGCTTCATATCGGCAATGGCTACCGTGCTCGGAGCAGTACCATTGCTTTTTGTCAAAAACTTATCCGAGAAATGGAAGGACATCCTTATCGCATTCACTGCTGGTATTATGGTGTCTGCGTCCACCTTTGGACTGCTGCCGCAAGCGCTTGAGCAATCCGGAATAATCCCGCTTACAATCGGATTGATCATTGGAGTCATTGTGCTCGATTTGTTGGAGAAAAATATACCGCATATCGATATCGAGCAGAAGCGGGGCATAAGCTCCTTCGAATCGAAATCGTTGCTTGTTATCTTCGCGTTATTCATCCATAATATCCCGGAAGGGCTAAGCACAGGGTTCAGTTATGCCAGTGCGAATGACAGTCTTGGTCCAATGGTTGCCATTGCTATTGGCGCGCAAAATATGCCGGAGGGTTTAGTATTAGCAGTTTTCTTATTGCATTCGAAGGTCAGCAAGCTGAAAACGATGCTGATTGTTACACTAACGGGCTTGATGGAGGTCTTGTCTGCGATCGTGGGCTATTTTACAGCAAGCTATATTGAATGGTTAATTGGTTATGGACTTGCTTTTGCCTCAGGCGCTATGCTGTTCATCGTATATAAGGAGCTTGTACCTGAGACGCACGGCCATGGGTATGAACGATCGGCTACCTATTCTTTTATTGTCGGACTGCTGCTTATGATATATATCAGTCATTTCTTTGGTTAGTCACGAATGGAATGGAGGTCCGGAGAAAATTCCTGCTAGTATCCGCCACGGCGAGGGCGCGATGTAACAGCCATTTATTTGCAATAAGAAAAGGCAGTCCTGAGAAGGACTGCCTTTTGCTTTGTCTTAACAGTTTTTACCGTTGTTTTTGCTGGATTTATTCGGGGCTGGCTCCGTATTCTCTGCAAGCTTGTCGCCGAATTGATCTAATCGTGAAGGATTTGATGCTGGGCCATCATTATCTGGCTTATTGTTTCTTCCTGACATAGTCATCACCTCCAACGATTCTAGGTTGAGCTTTGATAGTTATTTTCATACCCCCGATATGCCTTTTTTTCTGTGGAGGACTAATGCTTTATCGTGTTTCCGAAGTATAATTTCTTATGTAGATACCGCTTATAGCAGTGAGAGACCCATGCATTTAAGCACGGGTCTCTTCTGTTTGGATGGTTTACGGATGTTTACAAATAATCGGGAGTAGATTAGACTAACATTTTATATCCAGCCGATATTCATCAAGAAGGCACATCTATTTTAGGAAGGATTAAGAAATGAAGCGCAATCTAACATTTACTTATCAGCATATTTTGACGGGTTTTTTATCCGCTTTGCTTGCCTGTACAGGCGGTGCGGTTTTAATAGTGAGCAGCGCTGAGAAAGCGGGCTTTACTAATCTTGAGCTTGTTTCCTGGTTGTTTGCTGTTTATTTTTTTGGCGGCATTTTAAATCTGCTTCTATCGATTTATTATAAGATCCCATTTGGCGGGGCTCATTCTATAACGGCGGTTGCTTTTCTGAGCACATCGGTTGCACATTTTTCGATAGAAGAGTTAGCTGGAGCAGCCATTATGTCAGGGATTATTATTACTGTTTTTGGTTGTCAGGCTTGGGAGACAGGCTCCTTGCTGTGCTGCCAAAACCGTTAATGGATGCCATGCTTGCAGGACTGATTTTGGGCCATATCGTAAAAATTGTCCCGGCCTTCAAGGATAGTCCCGTTATCGGCATAATGGCTCTGCTTGGATTTTTATTATTTCCGAAGCTATTTAAGGGATGTCCGCCTGTATTAGGCGTTGTATGCATGGGATTGCTTGCACTTTGGATGAGCTACGACTTTCCAAGCATGGAAAGCATCCCATTCAACTGGCCTCAAATGATTACTCCTGTATTCTCATTCAATAGTTTTATTTCGCTCGCTTTACCGCTTGCCCTGCTTGTATTGAGCAATGATCTGTTTATTGCCCTGGCAGCTTTAAGGAAAAATGGATATAATCCATCTGCAGCCAAAACATTAACGATTAACGGTATAGCGACCACACTCGTCGGCTGGTTAGGCGGACATGCGATAAACATTGGCGGAATGATGAGCATGCTTTGCAGCAGCGAGGAGGCAGGACCTAAGGAGAAAAGATACTTGGCAGCCGTCGTATCGGGTGTCCTTGTCGCGTTATTTGGTTTGTTTGCATGGAAGGTAATTGCCTTCATCCAAGTACTGCCGCTTTCATTTATTTTTATCCTTACAGGCTTTTCACTTATGGGTATATTCATACACAGCATGCATTCCGCATTCTCGTTGACGAATTACCGGTATTCCACTGCGTTTGTGTTTGCGATTGCAGTATCGAATATTTCATTTTTGGGCGTCACGGCCCCTGTGTGGTGTTTGGTGATCGGCATGATTACGATGAAGTGGTTTGGCGAGGAGAAAAAAGTCGAAGAAAAATAACGAACAGAAATAACAATATGAACAGTTAATCTTAATAATAAGGAAGGATCATATAACGTCATTTTTGGATAGGAGGTCTGTATGTGAGACTATCGAGGTTGTTTCTCGCTATTGGTATTCCATTGGCAGTAATTTTTGGTATAGGTGGTCTTATAGACAATGAAAATCCTGATTACTACAAGTATTTAGGTTTATTAGGAGTAGTTTTTGTCTTTATTTCAATTGGTATGCAATGGTTTAAAAAAACATCATGAATAGAATGACTAATCTAAACAGAAGCCCACGACCTTTATGGTTTGTGGGCTTCTGTCAGCTTATTTAGTTTTCACATGCTACTCCATCCCTGTCACGATCTAATCACCCTTTAAGCTTATTTGAGCAATTCAGGTGAGAGCTTTATAATGGAGAAGAGTGATCGTTTCGTTAATATTTCATTTTGTTTATGGAGGTTGATCTACATATATGTATCCTACACAAGAGCAATTAGAAAATTATGCGACGCTGGCGGTTAAGATTGGCGTAAATGTGCAGCAAGGGCAGACCGTTGTGGTCATGGCGCCGATATCATCCGCTCCATTAGTCCGCCTTATTGCATCGAAGGCTTATGCCGCCGGAGCGAAAAACGTGTATGTGGAATATAACGACGAGGAGTTGTCACGCATAAAGTTTAAGCAAGCGCCGGAGGAAGCTTTCTCGGAATATCCGATGTGGCGCGCCAAGGCTTGGGAAGAATATGTGGAGATGGGTGCAGCTTTTATTCAAATTTACTCCCCAAACCCCGATTTGCTTAATGATGTCGATCCGAATCGGGTTGCAACAGCCTCTAAGACAGCTTCCACTGCGCTTAGCAGCTATCGCGGTTCACTAATGAAACACACAAATGCGTGGACTCTCATTTCTTATGCGACACCTGAATGGGCAGCTAAAGTATTTCCGGACATGACGACAGAAGAAGCCGTTCAGAAGTTGTGGGAGCGGATTATTGATGCTACCCGCATCGGATTGGAAGATCCGATTCAAGCATGGAAGGACCATAATGCGAAGCTTCTCCATATGGTTGAGCTGCTTAATAAAAAACGCTATAAACAGCTTCAATATGAAGCGCCAGGCACGAGCTTGACCGTTGAGCTTCCGGAAGGTCATATTTGGCTTGGTGGTTCCAAAGCGAACGCCAAGGGGATTTACTTCAACCCGAATATGCCAACCGAAGAGGTATTCACGATGCCTCATAAGGATGGAGTCAACGGAGTCGTTCGCAGCACGAAGCCGTTAAATTATAACGGCCAGGTGATTAGCGGCTTCACCTTGACCTTCAAGGAAGGGAAGGTCATTGATTACTCGGCCGAGCAAGGCTATGAGGCGCTGTCTCATTTGTTGAACACGGACCAAGGGGCTAGACATTTGGGAGAAATCGCTTTAGTGCCTAACGACTCTCCCATCTCGAACTCCAATGTGATTTTTTTAAATACGTTATACGATGAAAATGCCTCATGCCATCTGGCGCTTGGTCAGGCGTATCCGGTTAATCTCAATGGCGGGACCAAAATGTCACCAGAAGAGCTTCTCGCTCATGGAGCGAACAGAAGCCTTACTCATGAAGACTTTATGATCGGATCATCCGATATGAATATTGACGGTGTGACGCAGGATGGCACTCGCGAGCCAATCTTCCGCGACGGTAATTGGGCAATCTAGCTTATTTTCCCTAACTGTTTTTGTGCTTCTGCCATATTGAAAAATAGCTTTCATAAATTGGAGGGTACTTCCATGCATACGGTGGGTTGGATCGGTTTGGGCGCTATGGGCAAACCTATGGCGGGAAATTTACTTCAAGCGGGATATCAAGTTCACGTATATAATCGTTCCAGGGAAAAAGCTGAGACATTGCTGCAGTCAGGTGCACAATGGGCCCAATCACCGCGAGAGGTTAGTGATCGTTCGGATATTATCGTCATCATGGTCTCCGATGCTTCTGCCCTTAAGCAGCTATTAATCATGCCCGATGGCATCCTTGACTCGGATCTGCAAGGCAGGACTGTCATCAATATGAGCACGATCGGTCCAGACGATTCGCGAAAATTTGCGGAAATGGTACGCGCGCGCGGAGGAAGCTTCTTGGACGCGCCCGTTTCGGGCTCAGTCAAACCTGCCCAAGACGGACAGTTGATCATTCTTGTTGGCGGAGAAACCGATGTTTTGGAGCAGTGCCGTCCAATTTTCGATGTACTGGGCAAATCGTCCATCCATTTCGGGGATGTCGGCAACGGCAGTTCCGCCAAGCTCGTTATCAACTCGCTTCTCGCTATGATAATGCAGGGTATTTCGGAAGCGCTTGTGATGGCAGCAGGTTTGGGACTAAACAAGGATCAAGTTGCCCAATTGATTTCCGAGTCCGCTTTAAATTCACCCCTCTTTCAAGCGAAGAAGGAGATGCTGCTGCAGGAAGAGTTTCCGCCTGCATTTGCTTTGAAGCTGATGGCTAAGGATTTGAAGCTTGCGGCGGATGAGGCGATCAGTCATAATGTACCGCTGCCTGTTGTTTCTACCGTACTTAACACTTATCTGGCCGCAAACGCGAACGGTAGAGGAGATCTTGATTTATCCTCCGTGTACCTGCAATTGAAAGAGATGGCCGGTTTAGGAAAGAAAGAGGAGGGCTGAACGAATGGATTATGTAAAACTAGGTCATACAGGCATGGATGTATCCCGCCTTTGTCTCGGCTGCATGAGCTACGGCAATCCGGAGCAGGGTGCGCATCTTTGGACTCTAAACGAAGAACAGAGTCGACCGTTCATCAAAAATGCGCTCGAGCTCGGCATCAACTTCTTCGATACAGCTAACGTTTACTCAGACGGCTCAAGCGAAGAAATTGTCGGCAGGGCGTTAAAGGAGTTCGCTAAGCGAGACGAAGTCGTAATTGCGACTAAGGTGCATGGCCGCATGCGGACAGGTCCTAATGGTGCAGGGCTTTCTCGCAAAGCGATCATGTATGAAATCGATGAAAGCCTCCGTCGTCTCGGTACCGATTATGTTGATCTCTATCAGATTCACCGCTGGGATCCAAACACGCCAATTGAAGAAACGATGGAGGCTCTTCATGACGTGGTAAAAGCGGGCAAAGCGCTTTACATAGGTGCCTCGTCCATGTATGCTTGGCAGTTCCTCAAAGCACTCCAAACTGCAGAACGGAATGGATGGACGCGGTTCGTCACCATGCAGAACTACTTGAATTTGCTGTATCGTGAAGAAGAACGCGAGATGCTGCCGTTATGCCAGGCGGAAAAAATCGGCGTAATCCCTTGGAGTCCGCTTGCCCGTGGACGGCTGACACGCGATTGGGACGAGACCAGCGAACGGTCAAAAACAGACGAATTTGGCAAAACGCTTTATTCAGCTACCGCTGACGCCGATCGTAAAGTGGTCCAGCGGGTGGCAGAAGTCGCAGCGGAGAGGGGGGTTCCACGGGCTCAGGTGGCATTGGCCTGGGTTTTACAGAAACAACCCGTGACAGCGCCAATAATCGGTGCTACCAAGCCGCATCATTTGAATGATGCGGTGGCTGCATTGTCCATTAAGCTAACAACTGAGGAAATCGCAAGACTGGAAGAGCCCTACGTGGCACACCCCGTTCTCGGCGGAATGAATTAACGAAATCACAAAAAAACACCAGCACTTTATTTTTGTAAGCAAGTTAATTATAATAGGCATATCCACAAAATTTGCTTAAGGGGGCTCTCGGAATGTCATTAAAAGGGAAACGCATCGTTGTCGTAGGAGGCACTTCAGGCATTGGATTTTCGACTGCCAATGCATTTCTAAATGAATCAGCACAGGTGATCATCGCCAGCCGCTCCGCAGCCAAGCTTTCGGCTGCAAAGCAAACGCTTGGTGGGAATGTCGAAGCATACGAGTTGGATTTTCGAAGCGAAGAGAAAGCTGCGGAATTTTTCAAACAGGTAGGCAAATTTGACCATTTAGTAATCACGGCGGGCGAAGGCGCGATGGGCGATTTCCTCGAATTGCCGATTGAACAAGCGCAATCCGCATTTGACAGTAAGTTCTGGGGACAGTATAACACTGTTAAAGCAGCGATCCCTTATCTGAATAAAGAAAGCTCCATCACCCTTACTTCGGGCGTATATGGCAAACGGCCACCCAAAGGTGCATCCACGCTGGCTGCGATCAACTCCGCACTAGAGGGTTTGATGCGGGGGTTGACCGTCGATCTTGCCCCGATTCGAGTCAATGTGGTCTCCCCAGGAATCGTAGACACGCCAGTTTATGCAGGCATGCCGGAAGAACATCGTAATGCCATGTTCAGCGCCATCGCGGAGCAATTGCCGGTAGGACGAATCGCACAGCCGGAAGACATTGCCGAATCCTATGTTTATCTTGCTAAGAATGGATTCACTACCGGCACCGTTATTCTGATCGAGGGCGGAGCACTTTTGTCCTAATCGTAACAGCAAGAATTAACCTTATGATTGAGAACTTTAATATGGCCATGAATTTCTATTTAAGTAGAGTTCATGGCCTTTTTTTTGTTGTGGACACACATATCTAAAACAGAAGAGTGGTATATTCCTCCTTGGCTTATTGCAGTTTGTACAAGCTATGGTACATTAGTAATCGATTTAGTATCGATTTGCACAAATGGCAGCGGATGAGAAGCGCGCTGCGTTCAAAGCGGAGAATCCGTAAGGACAAAATAGGACGGGGCCATAGTTCATGACAGTGACCCGGAAGACAGACACTTTTTAAAGAAAGTGCGTGTCTTTCGGGTCTTAATCATTTATATCGGTTCTATCTTGAGTAATGAACCTAAACCGGATGCAACATAATGATTATGGTTAGTATTAAATGGCGTTATGTAACCATTATGGCTTCGAAAAGGCTAGATGCAGCCGGCTATGGTTTAGCGAACAATTAAATCATGTAATAATGTTCCTTAATTTGTTTTTCACGTTTCCCGAATTCAAATGTATCTGAACGAAGTCCGCGTCGCATCGTCTCAAGTGCGAGCACGTCGCTTGGAGGAATATTCCCCAAATGCACGTCAGAACCGAATTTTTGGATAAGCAGCACCTGCTGATGCTTAAGCGGCGTTTCCCACATCAAACGTTTTGACTCCGGGACAAATTTCAAGACGGAATCCAAGACATCTTCTCGGCAATCACCATTTTCATCGAAAATTCCGACGCCAATGCCAGACTCACGCGCTTCTACCGTTACAAGCTCAGCGCCTGCTTCCCAATCCGCCTCGGCTGTTACAGCGAGCAGTGAGGCGTCCACGAGCGATCCAGACAACTTTTTACCAAATTCAGTAACGACTCGAAGACCACGCTTTGTGCCTTCTTGGATTAGCTCTGTTCTTTTTTTGCGAGAAAGCTCAACTGTACCATCAGACACCTCAATACCAGTAAATCCGAAAGAGCTTATCGTATCGAAAAATGCCGGGACCACATCCTGCTGTACGGCCGTCTCCAGCAATGTACCGCCTGGCATGACCATGATGTTGTAACGTTTGGCGAGCATGATTTTGTAGAGCAGCAGCTCAGGTTTGTAGAGAGTGGCAGTTCCGAATCCGAACTTTACACAATCGATATAATCTCCGGCTGTTTCAATTAAATCCATAAATGCGTTCTTGCCAAGGCCTTTATCAATAACCATCGTACGACCGCGTCCTGCGACTGGATCTGAGCTGCCTTTACTGGCTTCATATTGAGCGGCACTACGCTGACCGCTAGGATCATGCAGCTCAGAGGGCCAAACAGCATAAGGGAAACGTTTCATCTGGAATCTCCTCACTTCTTGTAGATCATCTCACGTCTTAGTATGACAAGAGCATCATATGCGGACCGTTTAGGGCGTGTGCCTAACCCATGAACGATTTACGTTACCCTTGTTATGATCGGATAGAGAGATCGATCTTTTTGCATAGAGTGGAGGGTCAGATCCTCATGCAGTACGTCTATGTTCGACACATATTAGTTGATCTGACGAGGGGGTTTGATCAAGAAGAAAACAAAAACCAGCGTAAGCAATGACAGTGCAGATACAGTGATAAAAACAACACGGTCCGATTTATCCATCATCCAACCGAATAATGGGGGTCCGACCGCTACTCCTAAAAATCGCAAGCTATTGTAAAGAGAAGTAATCATGCCGCGTTCACTTTTTTGAACAGCGCCGATGATTATCGTATTCAGACACGGAAGAAGCAGACCAGTGCCGATGCTGCTAATCGTTAACAATCCGATAAATACATAAATATTTTTTAAAAAGAAAATCGTAGAGGCAAGAGAAATGGTCATGGCAATCAAGCCGATATTCATGAGCCATTGAATCAACACACCATTCTTTTTGATCAGACTTCCTGTAGTATAAGATGTGATCACCATACCAAGCAGAGGGATAGCTAATATTAAGGATTTTTTGACTCCGTCGATGTTGTATGGAGCCTCTTCAAGTATATTGGACAAATAAAAAAGCACGCCGAACAATATAAAAAGACCTAATGAACCTGCAAAAAAGGAAGTAATTAGCCAACTGCCTTTTTCCTTAAGTAGCTCGCCGATATTTTGGATATACGCCTTTAATTTTTGCTTTTGGTTATTTTTTGGTTCTTTAATAAAAAAAAGCACAGCTAGCAGCGACAAGACGCAAAAGACTGGAAAAGCGAAAAAAGAGGCGTACCATACGATTAAAGCAAGTAAGGAACCGATGATTGGACTAAGAACTTTACCCGCACCATTAGAAGCCTCGGTCAAACCAAGTGCCTTGCTTTCTGTGCCGCCCTCGTATAAATCACCTACAAGTGCCATGGCAATCGGTGCAGTTCCTGCGGCAGCAAGTCCTTGAATAGCTCTAGCCGTAATAATGATGCCATAGGAGCTCCAGAGAGCGCCAAACCCAGCCAAAATCCCGCCGCCTCCATAAATAATCAATGCGGGGATGATAATGATTTTTCGGCCGAAGCGGTCCGATAAATAACCAATTATCGGGATGAAAACTCCGGCGGCTAAAGAGAAAATCGTAATAATCAAGCTGCTTTGGAATTTACTGATGCCAAGCTCTTTCTGCATGACTGGGAGGATCGGCACCAGCATGGAGTTGCCAAATACGAGCACCATTGGAATGGTGGCTATAGCAATAAACTCCCAAATACGTCCTTTTGAACCGTTATCCTGTTTGGATTTCGTCTTTTTTAATTCATTTGATTCCAATAGGTTAATTTCGCTCTCAAACGTAATGTTTAATTTCCGTGATTTGGTCTTTTCCAAATTAATCGCTCCTGTAACCGGAATGTGCCTTAATGTAAGCCATGTGACTAGAAGCAAATTTTTGTGCAGTATTACGTGATTCACCTCATTATTTTCAAACAAGCGAGATTGTATTCATTTCTTTATCAAGTTTGAAATTGGTTTTGAATGAAAGGGTAAAGATGATTTTGTTATAGTAGAGAGGGGTGTAAAACCTATATCTGAATCCATCAAAAAAACTATCGGTGATCATTCGGTAGTTTCATCATTTATTTCAAGTTTCTTGAGTTGCTTTTATTCCATAGAAGAGGTTGAATGTTTTCTTTTCTGCTGCACGAAATAATGAATCGGAATATATTCGTTGATTCCAATGAATATAATTAATAAATGACTGGCTGGCGCATTAACGGAGTTTGATTAATAATCGAATTAGTATAATCAATTTCATTTAAGTTGCAATTAAGAAGATGAGCTATTCAGCTAGCAAATAATAATTGATTCATTGAACAAATTGAAATGCATGCGAATAGCTTATGCATCTTTCATTTATTGCATTACTTTTTCACAAAACCCGTATTTTGTACATATGTTTCTAAAGCGGCTTTTTTCCATACTGGTATTAGTTTTTTTTCTAATGACACAAACATACCCTTTATTTTTACACTAATTGCTTTCTTTTCAGAGTATTCTATATAGTCGCGGCACTGCTCACAATATACAGTCAATTATATGTCTTAAGGATCTCGGTTCAAGCCCTTTCTGAAACTGAACCCTGAATGTGAAAGGTTTCATACAAAAAAAGGTTTCCGTCTATCGATCTTACCGCTAATTACTTTTATATACTCCGCATCTAGACCCTCGACTGTTGTCAAACATACATTATTGGAACTTCATCTACCGCTTAAGATCGTTTATACTGGATAATTTCACTGTTTTCCTTGAATAATGATACTGGCATTTTCCCACTGTACGGCTTCCAAGTACGACTTAATAAGTCGTAAATTCCGAAAGCGCGTTTAGTATATAATCTCGAATGCATAAGCAAATCAATCCCTCTAACTGTCACAATAAGAATAAAAACAACTAACATATACGGTATAATTCGAAAAGCAGAGCTGGATGCAGCTCTGCTTTTTCATCTTAAGCACGCGGCAGCCAGACCACGAATTGCGTACCTTTGTTCACTTCGCTCTCAATCGATATGGTCCCTCCGATTTCATGAATAATGGACCTAGCGATAGGCAATCCAAGTCCTGCTCCTCCTGTTTTTCGGTGCCGAGATTGATCAATGCGATGGAACCGATCGAACACAAGTTCTCGATGTTCTTCCGGAATGCCGATTCCGAAATCCTGAACGCGGATTTCGATACCTGTATCTAAAAACAACACATGTAGAACGACGTTATCGTCGCTGTACTTAAGCGCGTTATCCAACAAAATTAATAAGACCTGCTTTATTTGATTGGGGCTGGCCACCACCAAACGAGGTTGACCGCTTGTCTTAATGTCGATGCTGCGCGGTTGAAGCTTCTTAGCCAACTTTGCTGCCTGCTTACAGCTTGCCAAGAGGTCGAAAGATTGCAAATCCGTATGATTATGTTGTTGCAAAGAAGCAAGGTCAAGCATCTGCTTCGTCATGATTCGCATCCTTTTAGATTCTTCATAAATCGTAGCAACAGCTTCCCGTTGTACCTTTTCGTCTGTGATCCCCCATCGCATGAGCATTTTCGCATATCCTTCCACGATCGTGAGCGTTGTATTCAGTTCGTGAGAAGCATCCGAGACGAACTGTTCTTGCTTTACATAGTTGTCCTCTAACCTTCTCATCATCCGATTAAACGTCTCAGTCATGTGAAACAATTCATCTTTGGAGCGACTGTTAATCGGAATTTTCTTGATGACCAAGCTTTGCTCAATGTCTTGCATGGTTCGGATGCTGTCTGAAATCGGCTTCATAATTGCTTTAGATAAGAATAGTCCGCATAAGAAACTAAGCAGCACAGCTCCACCCGTCGAAACGAAAAGTATCGCAAAGAGCCTATTCTTACTTACATCCAACGCGTCCATTTTCTCGAATACTTCCAGGGAACCAACAATCTTATTCCCGTTCGTTAGGGGCACTTTAATCGCAATAAGGTTTTGCTCGCCTCCTTCAGTGATTTCAGAACGAGAAAATGCCTGAAATCGTGGGGGAGGCAGCTCAAATGATTCGTTACCATAAATGATGTGCATCACTTTGGAGTTTACATCGAGAATTCGCACAATGACATCTTCAGGAGGCTTTAAGTTGTTCGTCACAGTAGCTAATCCTGGTTGCATAAGAGAATTTGTATCCCATTCTGTCATCCATTGCGAGGCTTTTGTTTGCAGCGCTTCAATTTCGTTCTCGGTCGCTGTCTTAATGAAAAGATAGTAGATGGCAAAATCAGAACAAATCATAATAACGATGAGGCATGTCGATGTCAGCAGTGCGATTTTTGTCCTGATCTTCATTGGAGTTGTCCTTTCAGGCTATACCCGACTCCTCTGATGGTATGGATTAGTTTATGGCTATGGTTGGAATCTATTTTTTTTCGCAGATACCGAATATAAACATCTACGATATTGGTGTCCCCCAAAAAGTCATACCCCCATACGCGATTGATAATTTGTTCTCGCTCCAGCACTGAGTTCCTATTCTCCAACAGGTATAAAAGCAGATTGTATTCTTTGGGAGTGAGTTCAATTCTTTCGCCGCCGCGAGTGATTTCTCTTGTAATCGTATCGATGACCAAGTCCTCGATCTGTACGACTTCCTCTTCTGGCTCCTCATCACGCAGGCGCATGCAAGCTCTAATTCTCGCCATAAGTTCTTCGATTGCGAAAGGTTTCGTGATATAGTCATTGGCCCCTTGGTCGAGCCCGCCAACCTTATCAGGAATGGAATTGCGCGCGGTCAACATAATAACAGGTGTCTGCCTGCTTGTTTTTCTAAATCTTCGCAGCACTTCAATGCCGGACATTTGCGGCAGCATAATGTCCAGAATAATAACATCCCACTCTGATTGAATCGCTTTATCAAGTCCATCCTCACCGTTATCAGCTATTTCGACGAGGTAGCCTTCGTACGTCAATTCTAATTGAAGCAGCCTCGAGATTTTCTGTTCATCCTCAATCACGAGTATCTTTCCTTGCATCTGCTAATACCTCCTTCCTTCATCATCGTATCGGCTGCGTTATATACGTAAGAAAAACCTAAGCTCCTTTGCTTAGGTTTTCTTATACACAATGGCAGTATTCATGTTTTAAGGCGTTTCGGATGCACCAGAATTCGTCGTATTATCATCATTCACTTCTAGATCCGTATCACTCTGCTGCTGATCGTCGTCAATCTCAGTGTCCGAATCGACACTTCCAAATTGTTGATCGTCATTGACTTCTTTGTCCGTATCTACTGCCGTTGAAGGCTGATCATCGTTCGTTTCTTGATCATTGTCATTAACCACTTTGGATGATGTCACGGACGGGTCCGCCTTTGCGGATGGCAGCAATGCTGCACCAGCCAATCCGCCAATGACGAGTGCGGCAGCAAGAGCTGCAACTCCAGTTCTGCGTTTAAATGCCATTTACTTCTCCTCCTCATCTTGGATCCAATTTCGTACAAGTTCAATATATACGACGGACCTGAGAATTCGAGGAGAAATACATTAGAATCAAATGAGAGAACGCTGTAAAAAGTTACTTTTTGTTTGCCTCATTTAAGATGATAAGCGATTCGTCCAATGCCGATTTAGATTTGCTTATATCCGGATTTTTTGAACGGACTGCTGCTAGTACATCGTCGATCGTTCCATCGATTTGAGTCCACGTCTTACGGTCAATTTTCCTGAGCTTAGGCTCTGAAACATCCCAATTATGCTCCAAGTCGTTGGCCTTCGATTTTGCCGTAGCAAAGTCCTTTGCGTTTACAGCGTTCAGCATGTCATTCTCAAGGGTAATAAAATCACCTACCTGACCGGCCAATGTCGTTTGGGAAGAATCGATTTGCGGCACAAGATATTGATTGCACCAAACGTATCCGCCAATGACGAGCAAGAGGAACAAGCTTAAAACCACCGCAGTTTGTACCCCGATGCTTTTCTGCTTCGCATTTATTGGGTTCGGAGTTACTGCTTCGCTTTTAGAAACGATATCGATTTTGGATACGACAAGGAAAACAATAATCGCCAAAATCGCTAAGAGAAAAATGACACTTGTTATGGTTGCTCCTAATTCCAAACCGCCATTTTTCTTGGATTGGGATAAGTAATCGCCTAATGAAGCCCCAAGCGGCCGCGTTAGGATATAGGCGATCCAAAACGCAAGTATCTCATTGAGCTTGTATTTCCAAGCAATGATTATGCAGGCGATGACAATGACGACAGTAATGCCTGTCTTCAAATACCCCAGACCAAGTTGTTCGGAGAATAAATCACCAACGGCCGTTCCAAGTGCAAACGTGAACAGAATTGTAAGCCAGTAGAACACTTCTCTCCTCGCGGTATAAATCGAGTGAATGGAAAGCGTCTTTTCGCTGAGATACCACAATAGAAACGTTATCCCCAGCAGCGCGCTGAACAAAATCGTACTCGTCTCAAGCGGTACCCCGATTCCGTCTGTCAAATTATCTGTGATCAGCGTTCCGAATACACTGATCAGCACCACGGTGAGCCAATATAAACTTGGCACATATTTTGCTGCCTTGAATTGAAGGAACAATACAAGGATGAATGCAATTCCCATAATGACGGTCGTGAACGTTAAACCCAATCCAAGGTTAACATTTAAGAAATCCGAAAATGTTTCCCCCACCGTTGTGCATAGCACCTTAATGATCCAGAAAAAAATCGTAACTTCCGGAACCTTACTAAATAAATTCAGTTTTTTTTCATCTGTTAACATTTCGATTCTCCTTTCATACAGGTATAATTCTCACTTCCACACTTGGCTAATCGGTGCTGCGCTGCGACTCGCGCCCAAACGTGGGAGACCGTACAGATCCTCAATCGTTCGCAGCAGATTATAATGGTTGATCTTCTGCGTATATTTTCCCGGCTTTATCATCGAGCCTGCCATGATAACGGGAATATGATTCTTTTTCGAATTATCGTCTTCATCCCATGTGAGGATCAGCAAGCTGTGATGCGTCTTTGCCCACGCCGCGTATGAATCGATGTTCTTTTTTAACCAATCATCCGCTTCTTTCACCGTCCCGTCATGCATATCGTTTTGATGATTTGGAATGACGAAAGAAACAGTCGGCAGCTTCGTGAAATCCTTTGGGAAGGCCGAGAATGGCTGATTCAGTTTAGCGGGAATGTTCGTAAATTGTACCCATGGATTATGCTTTCGCCCATATCCCCCTGACCAACAACCCGTGAATCCAGCCTTTGGCATATCTTCAGAGTACCCTGTAAAGGTCAAATTCGATTTCAATAATTCAACACCTAAGTTGTCGGTCTTGAACGGCTTGTTACAAGAATCATCCTTCACCCCTTGCATAGATCCGGAAAACAGTGCGAGATAATTCGGCTGACTCGGATGGGTAATCGCATAGGCATTCGTAAACAAGGCCCCTTGGCGAAGTAACGCGTTCATGTATGGCGCATTGGAACTGCCGATGATTTGGTTATACGAATGATTTTCCTCCACGACAATGACAATATGATCCACCGCGATCTCAGGAAACTTTGAGGAAGCCAGCAGCAAATCAGCCGTGGACGACTCCGATGTTTGCGTTATCTCCGGAATTGCCTCCAAGTGCGGCTGTGCTGATAAACCACAGCCTGTTCCGATGGTTATCACAAGCAGAAACAGTAAACCCATCCATTTTGAACGACCCGTTTGTAAGTACATATTGTTCCCTTCAAGTTTATTCATGATCGAATATCCTCACGGGAAATAGTCTGCCGATTCACAACCAGCAGTCTGATCCTGTTTAATATTCGTTGGCCCATTCTGCATCAGCATCTAGTTTTTCGAAACTCGCTGACGTTCCGCCTCGAAAGACCACCAAGATAACGATAAGAATTGTCAATACGAATGTTACCGGTCGACGACTTCCGAGAAGGTCATCGTTCCGCTAGCCGCCGCAGCACCCCCACTCAAGAGGATCACTTCGCTCGAGATGGGAATACAGGCGCTTTCAAGTACCATGCCGACGAATATCCCAGCCAGTCCCAATGCGTCGATCATTTGAACAGCATTGCTTGAAAACCATTCCACGATCTGGTGCAATTTGCAGCCTCCTTTCCTTCTTGAAGCTTCCCCCATTATGCTGTCATCAATAGATAGGCCAAGAATACAGCCGCGAGCACGAATCGGTAATAGGCAAACGGGGCTAACTTCAGTCGTTCCAACAGCTTTAAAAAAGTGATGACAGCCAGCAGAGCTACGACGAAAGAGACGATGAAGCCGGTCGCAAAAAATCCCGCGTCTGAAGCTGTCAACGTATCGTAGCTCTTAAGCAGCTCATAGCCGCTTGCGGCCACCATCATCGGAATCGCAATCAAGAAGGAGAAGTTCGTCGCTGCGCGGTAACTGACTCCTGTCAATAACCCGCCTGCGATCGTAGCTCCGGAGCGAGAAAACCCCGGCCACAGCGCCAGGCATTGAAATAATCCGATCATCAACACTTGTCTATAAGAGAGTTGATCCATGGCTTCGGCCTCAACCTTCACTTGTTTCCTTTGTCCGAATAACATGAAAACGCCGCCCAGTACCAAGCCCACCAACACCGTATAGGGCGAGAACAAATACGACTTGATGAACGAATGCAGAACCAATCCCAGTACCATGGCGGGCAAGCAAGCCAAGATGACATGAATCAGGTTCAGTTTCTGCGCCGGATCGGGGTACCTCCCTTTGGCGTCCGGCTTTAAGGTTGCGAAATCAAGCAGGTTCAATATCCGCCGCCAATAAATGACGGCAACTGCTAAAATGGCACCGAGCTGAATAATGATTTCGAACGTGTCCGCCTTATCGCCGGAGAAACCGAGCAGCTTGCCGCTCAGAATCAGATGGCCCGTCGAGGAGACAGGCAGAAACTCCGTCAAGCCTTCTACAATGCCTTGGATGATGGCGGTGAAGATATCTTGCATGAACGGGTACACACTCCTTTAGCTTTTTTGGACACCAATGAATAGCAATACCTACTGTAAAACGTAATCCTTAACCAGTGGTGAAGCGTTTCTTAACATTTTATTAAATGCCATTAAAGGTTCATTTCTTCGAACAAAAAGAAAAGGCCTGATTCGTAATCAATCAGGCTTTGACTTATCCTTTAAAGCGGTACCCGGTACCCCACACCGTCTCGATATACATCGGATTGGCGGAATCGGCTTCGATTTTTTCACGGATTTTGCGAATATGAACGGTTACTGTTTGCAAATCGCCGAGTGCGTCGATCCCCCATATTTTCTCGAACAAGTGACCCTTGCTGAATACCCGGTCCGGATGTCTGGCAAGAAAATAGAGCAGATCGAACTCTCTCGTTGTCAACAAAGCTTCTCTTTCGTTTACGAACACTTTGCGTGTGTCCGGATCGATGCACAAACCGCGAATGTGAATATCATTTTTCGTCTCCGGTGTTCCTACCAAACGGTCATATCTCGCCAGATGCGCCTTGACCCTGGCGACGAGCTCTGCCGGCTTGAACGGCTTCGTAATGTAATCATCTGCGCCGAGGCCAAGACCTCGAATCATATCGATATCCTCTCGCCTTGAAGTCACCATCAGAATTGGTATATTCTTTTTCTCCCGAATTTTCCTGCATACCTCGAAACCGTTCATCTTCGGCAGCATCAGATCGAGAATAATTAGATCATATAACCCCGCTAAACTCTTTTGCAGACCTGCTTCACCGTCGAAAGCCATATCGACTTTATAACCGTTAATCTCCAAATAATCTCTTTGCAGCTCCGATATTGTTACGTCGTCTTCAATCAAAAGAATGATTTTCACTTGTATCAGTCCTTTATCGAGATGGGAAGTCTAAGCTCGATCGTCGTGCCGATCCCAGGTTCACTGGAAGCTGTAATAATTCCATCATGCCCATCCATAATTTGCTTTGCAATGGCAAGACCCAAGCCGCTGCCGCCCGTATGCGCATTGCGCGATTCGTCCGCTCGATAAAAACGTTCGAAAATATGCGGCAACGCTCCCGAATCGATCCCAATGCCGTTATCCGCGATTTCAATAACCGCCTCTCCACCTTTACGATAAGCGTTCAAATGAATTTCAGGATCGCTTTTATCTATAAACCTAACGCTGTTTTGAACAATATTGCCAAGCACTCGCTTGAAATGATCTCGATCCAACGAAACGATGATCTCCGAGTTTAGTCGAATATCAGCATTGAACATAATCGCCTTCTTCCCGAGCTCGAATTGCAGCTCTTCCGCCCAGTCTTGGAGGAATGAATCTAAATTCACAAGTTCGAACTGAAACGGCTGACGGTCCAAGTCCAGTTTAGAATATAAGAATAGCTCCTCAATCAGGTTATCCATCTCATCCGCTTTGACGGCAATAGTCCGCATGTATTTCGCGCTTTTCTCCGGCGTATCCGCAATCCCGTCCATGATACCGTCAACATAGCCGCGGATGGCCGTCAGCGGCGTTCGGAGATCATGCGAGATATTCGCAATTAGCTCTTTACGATTCTTCTCATACTGCAATTGCACACGAATAGATTGTTGCAACCGTGAGCGCATTTCTTCAAATGCAATGCCTAATTGCCCGATCTCATCCCTCCCAGAGACATGAAGCTTGAAGTCATAGTTGCCTTCCTTAATTTCTCGCGCCGCATTCCGAAGCGCTTGGAGTGGACGTATGATGTTTTTGGACATGAACGTGGTCAAGAAGATATGCGTCAAGACCAGCACGCAAAGCAACGCAAAGAACAGGGTCGGGAAATATTTACGGATGAAATAAATGATGGGATCAATTTGGGAGATTATGAAGACCGTACCTCGCTCACCATTCCGGTAATCGAAGTCGAACTGCAAAATTACGAAATTCTCATTGCCGATCTTTTTAAGCGGTAGTTGGCTGAACGCATCCTTCCCTTTGAACGGTGGTAAGTTAGTCAAATCCAGCGTTTGTTGGATTCCCGGAGAACGATACACGATTGATTCGTTCACACGGACCGCGAAACTTGAATTTTTGCGCTGAAGCTCCATCGTCAAATCGTCAAGATAGACCTGGTCCTTTAACAAGTCAGGCTGACGCTGAACAGACCGTTTGATTTCTTTCGCAATATGCTCGACATCGTTGTGGTCAAACCGGTCTTCAGTGGATTCGTAAATCCCCTTCATATTTTGAAGATCTCCACGGAAGAACATAATCATGAGCAAACTTATAAGTAAAATAGAAACAAGCGGAATGAACAACATCGCTGCATATGAAAGCAGCAATTTCAAACGAATGGACATGTCAGAAATTCTCCTCCGATCTTAAGCTTCTTTGCGATCAAACATAAGATATCCGAGCGAGAAAAACAAGACGAGTCCGGCCAAATGGATCTGCCTCCTTCGTATGAATAACTGCATACCCAGAATAAGCAAAGCTTCTAAACTATTGATAAACTAAGTCTTAAATTTCTCTTAACTTCAATGGAGGCTCGTCCTGCGGGAACGGAACTTCTTTGACCTCCACCTCTCCTCCAAATAATGCTCATACCAACTGATGCTTGCTACCAGCCAAGCTCCACTTATTAAATATCCTCCGATGATGTCACTCGGATAGTGGACGCCGAGATAGATCCGGCTTATACCGATCATAAGGATCATCGTCAACCCGATAATTACGATCGCGATCCGAGTCCAAGCACGACGTGCATGTTTCCAAAGAAAGTATATGGTTAGACTGTATAGAGTGAACGCGGACATTGAATGACCACTTGGAAAGCTGTACCCCGCAGCATTAATGATCCGATGAATGTCCGGCCTTGCTCGATGGAAAATCTGTTTGAGCAAATAATTTAGTAAACTCGAGCAGAGGATGACACCAACGAAAAAAATCATTTCCCTTCGATAACCGATTATGACAAGCGTCAGTACGATGAGTATCGTAATAATCGTCACATAGACCCCGGAGCCCGCGGTCGTGAACCCCTTCATGACAACAGTCACATTAGGGGAGTTAAGACTTCGAATAACATCTACAATTTGGTTATCAAAGAGAGCCACCCGGTGCCGGCTAATCATGACGGCTAATCCTGCAAATAAACACAACATAAGGATCACACTTACAACCGAACGAAACATCACAGTTTTCAAAAATCCCACACGAATTCCTCCCTTTGTCAGTTAGACAGAATTTAAAAAGAGAGTCATCCAAATTAAGGACGACTCCCTCACAGTATTAGTTCGGATAGGCTTTTGCATACCGCATAATTTTCTTAAAAACGTTCGAATCTGGGTGCTTTTTGAAAATGTAGGGATCTGGGCAGGTATTCACTTCGAGTATCCATGGATGCATCGTTTCATCCATCGCTATATCGAGCCCGATCACGCGTACGCCAGGGAACGCATTCTTCATTACTTTTCCTGTCTGAACACCTAGCTTCGATAGCGTATATAGCTTCGATTTCACTTGACCCGTATGGTTTCGTAATAATCGGCTCGCCACAACGATCTTTCCGCCGCTGTGATAGTTGGTAACGATTTTATTTTTAGCGGCTACCCTGCCTATAATTCCGGTCGTTTCCCAGGTTCTGTTTGGCGAATATTGAACCATCACCCGGATATCAAATTTACTTCCTTCAAATTCCAACAGTTGAATTCCCTTTTGAACGAGATACCTTTTCCCATTTGTTTGACTCAGGATGGATCTGTAGAGAGAATCATACGCGTTAAAGGTTCGAATCTTCTGGCCAAGCTGGTATCGGAAGCCGTTCCCCGCTCGATCTACCCGCATAACGCCATTACCAAATGAACCGAACTCCGGTTTGATATACACCATTTTATACCGAGTTAAAAGACGAAGCAAAGTCGATCGTGTCATTCGCAAAGTTTCAGGGACATATTGAGATAAAAATGCATTATTTTGGATAACAGCGGTCTTTCTCCATTTACTCCCTACGTAGCGCACCACTTGTTGTCTCCTTTTCTAGATGCTATCTTTATAGATTCCTATTAATTTCCTTGCAGTCTGACGCCAACTAAATCGATTCAATGCGTCATTCCTAGCTTGCCTTGCTAAGCGGGCATAAAGATGCGAATCTTTTGCTAGTTTGACAATTTGGTGCGCAAACGCCGAAGGTTGCCGGTATTTTTGAACGAGAAGACCATTTCGCCCATGCTGAACGATTTCTGGAATGCCACCATTTTTGGAGGCAATGACTGGTAAACCGCTAGACATCGCTTCTACATTGACCAAGCCAAAAGCTTCATGTTTTTGCGAAGGACACACGAAACAATTGCCCGATCGATAGAACCCCGGCATTTGCTTGCGAGATAAATTACCCTTGAACTGAACAGGTATCTTTAGGTTGCGTGCCGTCTGCTTTAAAAACGCTTTGTAGGCAGGCTTCCCAGTTCCTCCAGCCACTGATAATCGGAGAGAGGGAATGGATTTCCGAGCTAATTGAACAGCTTTTAGTAAAGTAGGAACGCCCTTTCTGGGAATAAGCCGACCTGCGAAAAGAAGGTGGAACGGCTTAGAAGTTGGGTTACCTCGTGGCCTGAATTTGGATGTATCCACACCTAGATGCACAAATTTGATTTTATCTTTGTGTGCGGGAAACCGGTTATTCAACGATAGTTGCAGCGATTTGCTATTTCCAATAATTAAATTGACATGCTTAAAGTCCTCGTTCGCTTTCTTAATTGTTGTCATCGGGCTGGATACGAAAGTCATTGAGTGCATGAAGATGGAGATTGGCGTAGTTGGAAATGCTTTTCGAACTGCCCCGGCAAAACTCGGTCTGTTGTCGATTTGGATGATATCGTAAGACTTACCCTTGGCCGCTCGGATCGCATTTTTTAAATAAAACTGTTTTGACCCTCCGGGAACGCGTAGAATGGTCACATTATTCATGATCGATTTACGGGGAAGATTCTTTCGTAAGAGACTGACAATTGTGATCTGATGTTCGCGCGAAATTTGCTTGGTAATTTGATAGATACAGTTCTCTACAGAACCTCCAATTGGAGGCGGCACAGGAATTTGCTCAGGTGCAATTATAAGAAGTTTCATTCCATTCTCCCTTTCCTATAATGTAAGTTGTAATCCAAACTATTCATCTCTCGATTATTGTTGCTAGGCAACTATAGACAGGAGAAGAATTTAATAACTTGCCCATGGGAAATACCTGAAGCCTCCCCACGCGATGTTACTTTCATTAAGCACAATCGTTGCCGCAGAAACGATATGTTTTGGAACCATCTCCTCGTCCTCCAACCTCTTACAAGAATTTATGGATATCATTTGTTATTCATTCTGTTATCACCTCGCGATTCTTTTCACTCTGATGATAAAGTCTTATCCCAGATAGTTTCCTTTATCTTGTCAATGCTCGGATGACTGTCCACACAAATTGTCCCTAAAGTACTGTGTTTAGAACTCGAAATTACTTCATGAATCACTGTTTCAAATGGTGCGGATAACATTTGCATGAAGCCGATTTATCGATAACTGTAATCTTTTTTGTATATAACGATAGTTTCACGGCCTTTAAAGCAATATTTTCAAAAGCATCTATGTCAACACCGTATCTCCCTACTCGAACTGAACTTTCACTATTAACACTTGCTATACATACAGTCTCACCTTTAAGGGTGATGCAATTAAATCCAGTACGATTTGTAGATTTGCGTATTTCTTCAGTTGATGCTTACATTGAGTCATTAAGATGAAGAATCAAGAAGGTAGAAGAGGAAAACAAGCAGCTTCGAGAACAATTGAAAGTCGCGTACGCAGAGGTTTGTAAAAAAATCTGAGGGAACATCGTTCCCTCCTTTCTTCAATTAAAGGGCCAGATTGTTGATGAAGAATTGCCGATTTTTGCAACAGATTTCAACCCTGAAGATTTTAAATATCCAAAACAAAAATATTGAAATATTACCTCTGAACATTCTGTTATATTTAAAAATGATGGAGAACTAAAGCTTTTTATTCTGTTTTCTAGTAATTTTTCAATATCACTGATAAAAAAATGTATGGAGGTATCTAATTGTGAGAGTAAAGTTACAGGACAATTTTTCAATATCAAAATTAGTTATCGGATGTATGCGAATGAATGAATGGAATTTCAGTATAGAACAAAGTGTAGAATTTGTTGAATGGTGTATTGAGCAAGGGATTACTACATTTGATCATGCTGACATTTATGGTGGCAATCACCATAACGAAGCTCTATTCGGTGAAATTCTTAAAATTAAACCCCAGTTAAGAAATGAAATGGAAATTATCACAAAATGTTCAATATGTGTTCGTAATGATGAAAACCCTAATATAAAAACGAGATACTTCAATACTGATAGGGAGTACATAATAAATCAGGTTAACAAATCAATTGAAAAACTAAACTGTGATTACATTGATTTATTACTCATTCATATGCATGACTTGCTAGTTAATCCGAAAGAATTAAATGATACGCTTAATGAATTAAGAGATAAAGGAAAGGTTAGATACTTTGGGCTATCAAACCATAATCCATTGGAATTCGATACACTACAAAAATATGCGGATGTAAAATTTGTTACACATCAATTTATGTTGCATCCTTTGGGAATTGAAAATTATAAGAATGGGACAATGACCCATTGTTTAAAGGAAGGAATTCATCCGATGTTTTGGTCACCATTAGCAGGGGGGAGAATTTTCAATCCTACTAATGCCTTAGAAGAGAACATGAAGAATGTATTAGAAGGTATTAGGCAAGAACTTCACCTAGAGGAGATTGATGAAGTTATTTATAAGTGGCTTCTTATGCATTCATCAGATCCTATAATAGTATTAGGAACTGGAAATAGAGAGCGTATAAAGCGAGCAATACATTCTCTAGGGGGTATGCAGATGACAAGAGAACAATGGTATAAAATCCTCATAGAAGCAGGCTACAACTTATGGTGAGAGTGTCAAAACCCCTTGCAAACATTATTATGACTCGAATGATTTGAGACACGGCAGTACGACATTTTTTATTGAAGTAATGGATAGCTTATGAGCAATATCTTTTGTTCTATTCAGCTAAAACTATTGCTGGACGATCTTCAATTAAAGGGCGCGATTGTTGAAAAAGAAGTAAAGGAGGGATACATATTAGTCATATTTAATATGTATTCCTCCCACTATAAAGTAATGTTTTCTCCTGTTTTCTCACGTAATCTCAATATTTCAACTTTGACAGCTTCAGCGGTAATAACGGAGAATGTAGCCTATGCAATTGACTGAAGTCAGAGCGCAGGCGGGAACAGAGCATAATGTCGTTCCGGATCGTCGTCTGGCCGCCGCACGCCGACGTCCATCAACCGCAGCTGCTCCGAACGTCATTCCTCCTTCGTTAGTACTTTCATTATCCAGCCAATAACCTGAGCGCTATGATGTTCCTTCATTTCGGCCATGGATATATGCTTTTGTCCAATTCGGGACTTATTTGTTCAATAATAAACGCAACAACAAATGAAAAAACAACTGATATCGCCATTTGTTTAGGTTTTTTGTAAAAGACTACACATTAACCACTGCTCTCCCCTTTCGTTAAAACGGAGCCCCTTGGCCCTTAAAAGCAACACCTATATCATTGCCTGCGTCGTTCCTCATAACGAATCCTGTGACACATTAATATATTTCAGTTGCTTCATACCATATAGAAAATCAGGCTTCCGATTAATCATACACATTCCTAAGTCCAAGAATCGCAGGTACTTCAGCTTCTCTAACTCGAGCGGTAGCTCATGAATCGAGGTGTATTGAATCGTAAGCTGCTCCAGTTGTTCCAGCTCTCCAATCTCCGGTGGGATGCGGTTTAGGCTGATCTCTTCCTGTGGCTTGATCTGATACCCGAGAGTTGGCCGATCCGAGCTCCCACAATAGATGCAAAGCTCTTTCAGGTTCTTCAGTCTGGCGATGGATGCGGGGATACTCTCTAAATCAGCCGTCAGGATTTTCAAGCGTTCAAGCTTGCTTAGCTCGAACAAGCCTTCGGGTAGACGATAAAGATCCTGTTCAAAAATTTCTAGATCACGCAACTCTGTAAGCTCCCGGATTCGCTCAGGCAGCTCTGTCAGCCCATGTCCACTTATATACAGCCAGTCGGTTTTATGCTTAATGGCATCATCTAGTAGACGATCCAGGTCCCGGTGAGCCTTTAATTCCAAAAAAAGCCCTGTAATTTGATCCATCAGTTCGATTGCTTCTTCCTCAGTTACTTCCATACCATACATATGTTCATGCACAACCGAGTAAAGGTAGTCTCCGCCACCTTCTTTCAAGAAACACAAGTCTTCCGGCAGGCTAGGATAAATCTAATCCGACAGGCGGTTAGCCATTTGCTTCAATAGGTTCCCGCTTTCTTCGCAGCATCTATATAAATTGTAGGTTCCCGCGGTATAAAAGGCATGACTGCGATAGGTATTTCTTATTTGTGTAACTTCATCCATATTATCGTCTTGGATTACGATTGTCTTCATCAGATAAGGTTCCAACGCTTCAAATATACTTGTGTAATGGCCCCGTACCACATCAGCCGGAATTTTCTCCCCGAGCACAAAACATTCCGAGTTCCGTATCGCCAAATCTATTACCTGCTTGTAAGCTTCGCCTTTAGGGTCTGTATACATTCTCATCCCATAAGTCTCCATTCCCATTCGAAGTTCATAATATTCCTTTTGGCATGATACCACAATTTGGAGCTATCCTGCCCGTTTTATGTTCAATTCTTCCCTTCTATTCTAAACTACTCCTGAAATGAAATAGCGACGGAAAAAGCAATTTACGGCTTTGCAACGAAACAAATACAGCCGCCTCTCAAGAGGGCAGGCTGTATTTGTTTAAAGTCTTTTAATTGGATGGAATAATTCGAATATCCTTATCTAAATTGGCAAGCATCATGTAATTCCGATTGAAAGTAAAGATGCGTTTTACCTGATAATAGGACATGGTCACAGCAGTGAATGCTTCGCTAAGCGAGAAACGGAGCTCGGGCCTTTCCATAAGCAGTCTGCGAGATTCCCTCTCAAATTCGGGGCCGCTGGAGATGACCTCCAGCTTGCCTTTACTCACTGCCTTATCAATTGCATTCAGAAAATATTCCGCCTGCTGATAGCTGTATTCATTGCGAAGCCATTCGTGAAGATCAAATATAATGGAGTTGGTCGTCACGTAATTACGTTCAAGATCATGCAAATCCAGAAACAGGGAACGGGCTTTCACATAGCGAGGGTCATCAGGGTTCATTAAAGCGGCTAAAGCTGTTTCATCGAGAAAAATTGTATCCTGAATGTTCAAGTGGTTATCCATATGTCAGCACTCCTTAATCCTCTAGTTTGCAAATACCATCCAAATACAGAAGCGGGTTATCTTCCTTTTTATCCACTGAGATGGGGGTTGCTTCGTATGGGCTGCTTGCCAAGTATTGGACAATGATACCATTGACGATCGTTTGCACGGTCGTATGCTGCATATCGGCGATTGCTTTCAACTCAACATAATATTGCGGATTGAGTTCTATAGTGCCTTCATCTTGTTCTTCACTTCTTGAAGAAATGAATTCGGAAGCGGTAGACCTCGCTTTTTCGAATTGATTTTGAATGAAGCGTTTGTAATTATTCACCATCGCGATTCACTCCTTATGTATAACTTTTATAAAGATTCGGCGAATTTTGTCGATTTCAGGGGGTAATGTCGGGTGGAAAGCCAGCTTCTGGCTTCCATCAAACTGATGGACGTCATACGCTATTTTTTTAAACTCTCTAATTTTTTCGCCATCCTTGCACCATCCTTTTAAGTTGGTGCTCTATTTGTATGCGAACAAATATTCTTAATAATGTCTTGACTTTGAAAATAACGACCTTTGTAACGGCCGTAAATCGATGTGAGCCGATATCTTACCGTATGCATTAACGGTGGAAGGAGTCGTCTCGTTGGAATCGTAAAGATGTCTTTACTGCAAGTCGTAGTAGAACATGTTCACGTCTATGGACGCACGCGCTGGGTACATGGCGATTTACGCAGCTCAGACTAATTTATTTCTTACTTTTGTTGAGATACAATAAAATAAAAAGTATAATAAGCGTATTTAGAAGGGAGCAAATCATTATGTCTGATCTTACGACTTCTTCAATCGAAATAGGACTAAGCACATTCCTCGAGGCTGCTCCGAGATCCGGCGGCGTCTCGCACGCCGAACGGCTTCGACAAGCGGTAGAGGAGATTAATCTGGCCGAGCAAGTCGGTCTGGACGTCTATGCGATCGGCGAACATCATCGCGCGGATTACGCGAGCTCGGCGCCAGCCGTTATTCTGGCCGCTGCCGCTTCCACGACCAAACGAATCCGGCTCTCGAGCGCCGTAACCGTGTTGTCGTCGGATGATCCGGTTCGCGTGTACCAAGCCTTCTCCACCTTGGATGGCCTGTCCAACGGACGGGCGGAAATTATGGCGGGCCGTGGCTCGTTTATCGAATCTTTTCCATTGTTTGGATACGACTTGACCGACTACGACAGACTATTCGAGGAAAAGCTGGAGCTTCTGCTCGCGATCCGCGAATCGGAGAAAGTAAGCTGGCGCGGCGGCCATCGCCCTGCCATTGACAACCTGGGCGTCTATCCGCGATCCGTACAGGAGCCGCTGCCCGTATGGATCGGAACCGGCGGCAATCCGGACTCCGCGATTCGTGCCGGCATGCTAGGGTTGCCGGTCGTTTTTGCGATCATTGGCGGCATGCCGGAGAGATTCGCTCCTCTAGTCAACCTCTATAAGGAAGCGGCCGCGAAGGCCGGACACGACGTAAGCAAGCTGCAGATCGCGACGCATTCGCACGGCTTCATATCGGATACGACCGAGAAGGCCGCCAACTTGTTCTACCCATCGACGGCAGCACAGATGAACACCATAGGGCGCGAGCGCGGCTGGCCGCCATACACCCGCGACTCGTTCGACGCCGCCCGCAGCCTTCGCGGAGCGCTCTACGTCGGCGATCCCGAGTATGTCGCGGAGAAGATCGTGCTGCTGCGCAAGAACCTGGGCCTAACGCGCTTCCTCCTGCACGTGGACGTCAGTACGATGCCGCACCACAAATTGCTGCGCACCATCGAGTTACTCGGCACGAAGGTCGCGCCGATCGTCCACAAAGAGCTTGCTCGCGGGGCCGTGCAAGGGTGAGCTTGGCTGTGAATGCCGATTTTATCGGCATTCACGAGGCGTTCGCAGCGCGTGTGAGCCGGTTATGCCGTCCATCACACAACAAAGGGTCCGAACCAAGGTGCAAAACCCTGGCTCGGACCCTTTTTTTACCTCAACCGTCACTTCTTCTTAGTAGTGGAGAACTGTATTGGCGACCCGCAGAACATCGAATGCGGCTAAGTTGTTGTTCTCACTTTGACACGCACCTTGATGTTGCCGAATGCAGCCATAGTGTTGCCCCTCTCGGATTAGGACTTCATTCATTAAAGCTAATTTCTCGATGAATATCATCCTATTCCAAGAGACAAGCTTATCAACGTACACGTATGCTATTTTAGCCCTAGTTTGGAATTATTCGTAACAACTGCAGAAAAGGTGACCGAATAGCACTCCTCCGGATACAGCACTCGAGGCGCCACGAGCCCCCGCAGGCCGCGTGAATGCCGAAAAATTCCGCATTCACGCGTCAAACCTACATATCTAATTTTTATTTTTAGGTGTTTTGACGAAGTTCTTAACTATCTGCCTAGACATATATATTCAGATGGGGGATTTAAGGTTTTCTCCCCTCCTTGCACAACCCCAAATAGACCGCGATCGGGTAGAAGTGCCGTTTCGTGGTCTATTTGGATTTTTGATTAATTAAGGAATTATAGGCAAGAGCCGTGTGCACCTTAAGTGCTTTCCCATAGACTGTTGTTGTAGGTCAAACATCACACTAAGGAGTAATCACTTAGAACAACTCCGTATAAGATTATGAGATCGCTTTTAGGCCATTCTCTGACGGAAGCAATTTGCACCTAGATCAAGGCTATGGCAAGAAGGGTAAACAGAGATAAAGGTATAATTGCGTCTCCAAACCATTGCGATGTATAAGCTTTTCCAGATATTCGGGCTCCGTTCGATGTCCGTAAATAAACATTGTTCCTATCCACGTTAACGATAACGCCCTCGTAGCGTTGTCCACAGCGAGTATGAACGCGAACTCTGCGATTCATATATCTCATGCAAAAATGATACATTTCATCCATTTTAGTTCACCCCCCATCATCATGTTCACAGTGTCCGAGGAAGATTATGATAAATATCACGATTATTAACCCCCAAAAGGCTCAAGGAATGCGCCTTTTGGGGAAGCTTTATTTGAATGAATTTTTTATTGTCCATGCATCGCGTAATGCATGTGGAAACCAGCTGTTTATTCAGTACCCTAAGCCGCAGCCGCAGCCACCTACGTTTTCTTTTTCTTCTTTGATACTTTCAACTCTTCTTTCATTGCGTGGGAAGACGCCGCAACTACAAGCGATAATTACTAATAATATGAAAAGCACCAGAATCGTACCAGTGTTATTGAACATTATTCAATCACCTCCTAAGTATTAAGTACTCTGTAAATTATGCATGGCTGTTGCTTTGTGATTGGATGTTTGTGATGGAGATATTTCATTAATGTCATTAGCCCTCACTCTACCAAGATATACCCGTCCTCGAAATTGAAGCGGCGTCCATCCATGTGGAACAGTTTCGGAAGGAAAAGAAAACTTGTAAATGTAGAATCGTGATTAATGAAACACAAAAAAAAGACCCATAGAACGGGCCTATTGGGAGAGGTATTAGGAGGAATATAAACATTCTGAATACAATTTTATTAATAGCCGAAACGCATACAACTACAAGCTATAATCACCAATAAAATAAAAAGAACCAGAATTGTACCTGTGTTATTGAAGGCACCACCAACATATCCAGACATCTCAATGCACCTCCTTACGTATAGAGTACTCTTTAAGTTATGAATGACTGCTGCTTTATGATTGTGTGTTTGTTACACTCGCCTGTCATACGTTCTGACAGCGGCCCATAGTACGTTCAGTTAATGGCCAGCTCCGTGACTCGAACCTGTGTTTTTCACTTCTGCGTATTGAGCAGGAGCATTATCAGCTTTTAAGCTTTCTATTATATCTTTTGTAACTGCTTGTGCTATTTCTTTGGCTGCATCGTTATCGCTTTTAAAATGAATGCCCATTTGTTCTCTAGAAAGTGCTACCTTATCTGCTATTTCTTCAAGTTGAGCTTTTTCATTCGGGAAGAAATAAGAAAGGATGTAAGCGGATGTCCATGCTGTTGCTGTATGTCCTGAAGGATAAGAAGGGTGCGGAGGCACCATCATTCCCTCTGGCAATTGAATTGATGGGTCCAAATCGGTTGGTCTAGGACGTAAATACTCGTATTTTGCTTGGAAAGTCGCTGTTAGGGAAGTATAAATGGCTCCTGAAACGATAGCATGAACCCGAGCGGATTCCGGACCCATTAACCCGTATTTATGAATCAGTTCTTCTGTCATTTCCAGCCAAAGTGTGTTTGGACTCGCCGTATTTTGCCAATGCTTTATAAATTCCACATCTTCGGCTGTGCGATTTTCAATCAATTTTTTTAAGTCTTCCAATTCTTTTTTAGTCTCATCAGAATCATTTGCAGGTGGCGTATCTACTTTGTATGAGCTGCCATCCTTGAATTCAAGTGCTTTCCAAGTACCAGCTGTTGGTGTAACCGGATGTTCGTGCGTCCAGCCCATACCTCTGTTACTGGATTCAGCTTGTTGCTCTTCCTGTTCAGAATGTACTTCGCCATTTGCTTGTTCCGACGAGTTACATCCTGAGAAAACGATCATAAAGGTAAGGGCTAATAAAGCAGTCATATATAGTTTGTTCTTTTTTTCTTTCATGGTAATCCTCCTAAGACATTTATAATAAATTAAATTTAGTGAAATCGAGTTTAAATAGTCAGTCTTTCATAGCGTTTTAAGAAACTGCTATCGTTTTTTCATAACGGTGGACTTGATCGGTTGAATCGATAATCGTTATGGAAACGTTCCATTCGCCTTTTTCGGTAACAATATTGCCATTTGCTTCATAGGTAAACTTATCGAATCCTTTAAAACCGTAAGGATCTGGTCCGCCAGTCCGATATTCGAATGGGATCGTGAGCGACAATTCACTATTTTTTTTAGCTATCTGTGCGTTTACGTGTTCTGGAGCTCCTACGCCGGTCGTAAGCCAAATGTCTAATCGAAACGACTGTCCTTTCTCTCGTTCGGAATTCATTCGAAAGGACATATGCGATTTATCTCCCATCACATGCCAGTTTATCGCCTCTGACGGTATAACTTTTTCGGGCGGGGCGATGGTTGAGAGCATTCCTGCAAGTATAAAAAGGACAACTGCTAGAAAGACCTCCATACGTACGCCAAGTACGAATTTTTTCAATAAGTTGGAGTCCACATCCTTCATCTCGGTTGCCGATGCGGACATACGAGGAATGAATACGAACCGGTGAAAAAAACCAATGATGATGACAACCCCTAAAACACAAATCTTTGCCAATACTAAACGACCGTATTCGCTTATAAGGAGGGCACTCCAAGTGCTCAACCTCATTAAAGACAGCACTATACCACTTATAGCTACCAACACAATCGCCGGAAGCGCAATTGCTGAAAAACGCCGTATGAGCGCATTTATATGATCAAATTGCGCTGCAAAGCCGTCCCGTGTCCATGCAGATGCTGAAGTCCAAATTCCGAACAACCCGCCCAACCAGATGGCAGCAACAGTCATATGAACAGTGTGAGACAGCACGGCAATCCACACGCCTGATGAAGAACCGTAAGCATGGCCAGTAAGGGGAAACATGAGGATAAGACCTAATCCGGCAACCATTTTTGCAGGGAACGCAACGCGCTCATTCCGGTTCGGGACGAAGGTTAGAGCGTACATCAAACCTACAAAGCCAAGACGCAAACACAAGGATAGTCCGATCAATGTGGAGCCCGCTATAGTAAAGAAAAGCTCCCCAAAAGTATGCGTTCCAATACCGATTAACTGTTGAACCAGCATCCAAATATGCAATGCTCCTGAAGCGACAAAACCGACGAATGCAAAAATATAAAGCAACCGCTCATTTCGCACCGAGAACAACATCAGTTGGTCATGGCGGGAATCCCATAAGATGGCATATCGATAAAATAGAAATCCAGTGATGCTTGTGACGACCAGCACGTCAAATATGCGCAGAAAATGTTGGACGACTGCAATCCAATCAATGGAATGATGACGAGTATGCGCTTCGGACCCATGGTGATTGTGATGGAGAGAATGCTCGTTGGAATTGGAAATAGACCTATCCTCAATTTGTTTTTTCGAGGCTTCAACTCCCTCTTGTTGCTCAGATGGTGTCACCTGATTCGTTTGCCGTGACCCGCCTTCTTCCATTACAGGAACCAGCTCATTATCCTCTTTTGTTGGCTCCACTTTTGGCGCTGTCTCAGGATTGGACACGATTGCCGAACTATCCTTCTCTTCCTTGGTATCACTTGGAGAAGACATTGCAGCTTGCAGTTTCGAATCAGCAGATGCTCGAAGACCGGAAGAAGAAGGTGCCTCCGCTACGGGTTTTGTCTGCGGGTTCTGTTGGACGGGTTCCGACACCGGTTTCGAATCTGACGTTGTCCCGGGTTTTAGATTAGAATTACCCGAACCTTCGGGAGCAGGAGCTACTCCATCTAGCGATATCGTTTCATTAGGCTTTTCTTTTTCAAGCGGCTTCTTCACGGAGAAGCGGTACGATCCTTCTGTTACGTGTGTATCAATTGAAAGAACCTGCCATTTTACTTTATAGATACCCTCATTCAATTTAGGAATGGTATAGATCAACCAACGAGGATCAGCGGCACTTCGCTTGCCGCTTATGAGGTTTCCTTGGTCATCTTCAAGGGTGATCTGGCTCAGTTTCGTGTCAAACTCTTCCGTGAATTGAATTCGGATTTCTTCCGGCGTATCTTCAAGCGCCGCATCTTGTAAGGGTGCCGAGCGTTCCAAATTGGCATGAGCATTTGTGATTGCAGGCAGACTAAAAAGAAAGAACACCATGAGAAGCCACTGTCTCCAGCATCGTAACGTCATTCGTCTCATTTCCTTTCCAACAAAGAGAGCCGCTGATACACTGCGGCTTCTGTTAGCACTCTATTAAGCTCTTGTATAAATTAAGACAGCTGATCGTGTACCACCGACTGCAGACAAGAACTCAATATTCGCTCCAAGCTTTTCTGAGACGGCGCGCAGCTGTACGGAAACTTCGCCGGTGTAAGAGGCGTCCAAATATTGCTTAACAAATGAAGCGTTCACATACGTCGAACCATTCTTTATTGCAGCGCTCGGCGCATCAACCAACTTACCGTTCACATAAACATAAGGAACCGGATTGACTTTGGAGGATGGCAGTTTCACTGCACCGTTTTGAACCATGAAGGTCATCGTCGCTTCGTAGTTCGTTACGCTGTATTCTCCATCTTTCTTTTCGTCCGTGCTCGGTTTTGCGCGAAGCAGGTAATAATCGGCCGGACCGGTTGTGAAGGCAGCCTCACCTTCTGAATTGGTCGTTAACGTCTGAGCTTCCGAATTGCTCCGACGAATCAGTGAAACCTCAGTATTTGCAAGAGGCTTCCCTTTTAGCAACAGTCGGACATTCAATTGCTCACCCGGGGTAACGGCTGACGGATTAAAATCCGGCACCAGTTCCGCGCGGTCCATGTTTACGGCTTTCGAAAAACCTTTTAACGTCTTGACCCGATCGAGTATCGGGATATCACTGACGGCGACGAATGATTTGGCTCTTCGAAGCGTTCGACTGGCTGTTTCCCCGTGCTTAAAAATGCTGTCGCCTTCCACAGAAATTATGTATGCGCCTGGTGAGGAAGAGGAGAACGAAGCGATAAATCCGTTATTGATTGCAGGTTCGGTTGCCGTTGCGGCTTCGCCGGTATAGAATCTTGTGGCCGTGATATCCACTTTTTTGTCTGCGGGAGTTGTTACGAATACCTTCGATGTATCAGTGCTCCACTGGCCGGCGATGCGGTAGCTTTTGTGTCCGTTAGAGTGGTTTCCCAACAATAAATCCACATAGGAGACTTCCCCTTGTCCAATAATCGGCGCGTTGGTCTGTGACCATCCGTCATGTGCCAATGCGGTTGTTGTCATACAGACTGTAAGTACAGCCGCGAGCACGGTTGCTGCGAGTTTCTTTTTTAACATACATCTTTCACCCTCCATTATTTTGATTGGAACATGAAAAATTATATAAGGCATCTCAATAAAATAAAATGACTAGAAAGGGCTATTCCAGAGACTAACATGTGAAGTTTTCATGTCAATTCTTTGTTCTAGAAATATTGCCATCAAATGTGACCGGAGTTCATCCGGAAAGTCAAAAAAACCACCGTCGCCGATTCGCGCAAGTGGCAATACGTACAGAATATGTCCGTGTTATTCTAGAATGAGTCTATTCCGAGCAAAAAGGGAATTCGATTTTTTTATTTTTGTCCCATCCACCCCTGCTCATAGGCATATCTAGCTAATTGCACCCGATTCTCCAGATGAAGCTTGTGCAATATATTTTTTAGATGATTTTTTACGGTATGCTCCGAAATGTCTAAAGCAAGAGAGATATCTCGATTGGACAACCCCTTGGCGACAAGGCCGAGAATTTCCCGTTCTCGGGTTGTCAAATGGTCTGTATGTGACGTCGATTTATCTGTTTGCGAAAACTCTTTGAGAATTCGAAATGCTAATTCGCGTGTCATAGGCGCCTCGTCAACAGCGATCGCTTTCAAGTAATCATGCCATGATTCAGGACTTAAATTTTTTAATAAATACCCTTGTGCCCCTTTTTTCAGCGCATCGAACAGATGGGCAATATCGTCTGACACCGTGACCATTACGACTTTCACATAAGGAAACTTGTCCTTAATTTTTTTTGTCGCTTCCAATCCATCCATGCCAGGCATTTGTATATCCATGAGGATCAAATCGGGCATCAACTGCTCAGTAAGTTCAAAAGCCTCCATCCCGCTTTTTCCCTCGGCTACAATCTCGAATATAGGGTCACCGCTGAGAATGGTCCGAATACCCTCTCTCGCATGTTCGTTGTCATCGACGATAAGCACACGAAATCGTTGCTTGTTCATGCTGGTTCCTCCTTTCGAATGGTTACAATGGTTTCGTTCCCTGCTCGCTCGATCTTAAATTTCCATTTCATTATCCTCGCACGTTCTTCAATGATTTTAATGCCATAGTGATGAATTTTATCTTCTTGCCGTTCCTTGATCCCTTTCCCGTCATCCGAAACCGTACAGAACCAGCCGTTTTCCACAGCATGCGCTTCGATTCGAACGTTACGTGCTTCGGCATGTTTAAAAATATTTAGCAGCGATTCTCGAATTGAAGCTAGTAACTCAACTTTTTCCTTCGTAGACAATCTCTCTTCAGGCAACTGCCAGTCCAGTACAAACTGCAGATTTGTTTCTCTCTTTATTTCCTCGATTAAACTATTCATGCCTTGCATCCACGAGATGGAGCTGGGATCGGCGGATAAACGTAAATTCGCAATGGCTTCCCTCACATACGCATTTGTGCGATGCACGCTTTCTCGAAATTTCTGATATGGAATTCCTGCTGCGTTATTCGTTTTTTCCATACGATCCACTTGGGCGTTTAGTAGAAACAAGGATTGCGCGATTCCATCATGCAATTCACGGGCAATCTTCTCGCGTTCTTGTAATACGGCTTGCAAAGCTTTCGCTTCGTTCAACTCCTCCTGGTTCCGCTCTATCATAGAGAAGAGTTGAGTTAGGAATAAAATCGTAACTAGAAAGACAATGACCGGTGCGAGTAAATTTCCCAGCTCCATGGAGAGATAAGGAAGAAGAAAATCATGCCTTACATATTCCCAAAGGCCGATCGTTAAAGTAGGTATGATAAGAATTAACCACTTCATTTGTTTATATGACAAGATTTTATTGCCTCCTTTTCGTCATTTATGCTACTCTATTTTAACTCGATAGCATGAATCTAAATAGCTAATTTTTCAGAAATAAAAAAACCACCAACAAATGGGGTGATAATATTGGTGAAGTTATTCAAGTATTTCAGCTTCTGGCTTACTTTGTTCGCACTAAGTATTTGTTTATTTAATTCTTCAGGCTTTGACGATAAGAATTTGTTGCTTTATATTACAAGCCCTATTTTGTGGTTTTTGGATGATTTTTCACCCTTTTTAAAACGCTTCATTTCGGAACAAATACTAATTGGCTTGTTTTATTTCTTGAGTTTATTTTTTTGGTGTTGTATTGGATTGCTTATTGATACATTTATTCACCCTTCAAAAAGAAAAATATTATTATTGTGTCTCTCTAGAATAGGTGTGGCTTCTTGCCTAATCATACTAATTTCAGCTGTTTTTTATACAGCACAAAATACGGAAAAACAAATCAGTAATATTCTTAAAAATCCAAACAAATACAATGAACAATCAGTTCGAATTGCGGTTGTTAAATCAGCAAAGGATGGCTATGGCGAAAAATATATCGTAGAAATGGCAACCATACTACAAACAACAAACAATAAAGAAATATATGGTAGTACCATATATGCACTAGGAATAATTGGAACAACATCTGCTGTAAAGGCACTTATGGAACACTACAATGATCCTGAGGATATAATGTTCGTACTAAAAACAAATGAGAATACAATCATATCCATGCTTGATAAAAATCAACCACTAAGTACAATCACTACTGGTATAGAAGCAACAAAATTACTAGGATTTGAATCCTTTATTAATCCACTAAGCAATATTATTAATGAATATCCGAACAAAGAAATCCAAAAAAAAGCAACGGAAGCTTTAGAACAAATAAGTCAGAGTCCCAAAAAGAACAATCCTAAATTCAACATTGATTAATCTTGCCATTTCCTCTAGCTGTCACTAGCGGTCGCTCCAAAATGGGAAATAGTTGTTTCATCAACCTGATATTTCGGCGTTTGTTGGTTCGGTCAGATATAGACCAAATCGTTTTCGTTCCGATTTTTGGTTTTGGTTTAATGAATTCCTGCCAATAATGTTGTCAATTTATTATAAATATTGATATAACAACGAAAATGGCGTGTCAAATTGGTTGTCAATTTGCACGCCATTTTGTATGTCGATTTTAATTTTGCACCTCTGAAGTAAACCCGTTATTCAAAGAGCTAAGCTCTTTATTTTTCAACAAACGTCTCACAAAAAAAGTGAACAGCAGCAAGCAAAGAGCGACCGACACAGCGCTGACCGTGAACAATACTTGGTAACTCGTGTACTGGGACACCCAGCCCAGCAAGATCGCACCTAGCCCAATACCGAGGTCGGTAGCAGTCAATAAAGAAGCATTGGCAACCCCTTTACGATCCGGACGAGCAAGACGTATCGTTGCTGCTTGAAGAGCTGGCTGCGCGGAACCGAAACCGATACCGTACAGAACTGCCGAAACGAGCACGCCGAACAATCCGGTCGAGAAGCTCAAGACAATCAAAGCCAAAATCGTAATTACAAGGGAAGGAACAATGACAAACGTCTCGCCTTGCCGGTCTGAAAGTTTTCCCGCAATTGGACGGATCAGAGCAAGCGTTGCGGCATAGGCCAAAAAAAACGCGCCTGAATTGACCTGGATCGAGTTAGCAAACAGCGCAACAAAGGTAGTAATGCCGCCATAAGCGATATACAGAAAAAAGACCGATGCCGTGACGGGAAAAACCGATTTCTCAAAAAATTCGATTCTCCTTGCGCCAGATTGCGGCCGGAAAGGCATGCTTGCACCAAATGTCAACAGAAGAGCTGCGGCAGAGAGGCCGACGGCAAATAGAAACATGGCGTCGTAAGATAGGTTTTGTGTAAACCAGATGCCTAACATCGGGCCGATTGCCATAGCCAGGGTCATAGCCATGCCAAACCACCCCATGCCTTCTCCACGGCGGGTAGAAGGGATCATATCCGTAATCGCCGTGATCGTGGCAGTGGTGGAAAGAGCCCAACTCATCCCGTGCAATATTCTGAGCCCCATCAAAACGACGATTCCGCCGACCCAATTATACATATACATCGCCAAGGTGAAGAGAAGAAGCCCCCAGACGATAAACGGACGCCTGCCGAACCGGTCCAGAAGCCCGCCGACGATTGGACGAAAAATAACGGCGGACAGCATAAACACGCCCGCCGCCAGACCGACCTGCGCTTCGTTGCCGCCCATCTGAATGATGAACAGCGGCAGCGTCGGAAGCAGCAAATAAAATCCGGTGAATAGGAAAAACATTCCTAAGGTCATGAAAATAAACGACTTCGTCCATAGGCGTTCCACGTTTCAATCCTCCTCGGGTAAATAAAAGATACAGTGCTCTAAATTTCGTATTGTTAACTTGCCACGCCTGAATCGGGTGATCCCCACATATAAACTAGTCGCATAAGAGGTAGGAACTGCCACCTCTGACGACCATATTTATGCTGGTTTACTCCAAAAACTAATCCTCCGGGCTTCTTAGAGTTTTTTCTTTATCAGCAATTGTCTGTTCCGTTGTCGCACACATTATTGCACTATAGAAGCGGACAACTGTGCGTTCAGCGGTCCGTCTTTCCAGCTTAGATTCCGTATACCTGATGCGGTACATACGGCTCCTACAGGCTCGCAATCTCGTTTTCTTCCAGCTTCACCGACATCATGCTTATCTCCTTGATATTAAGCTTAACACATGGAGTTAACTCCAAGTCAAACGTTTTCAACAACGGCGCGGGCGACGTTCATCGGGCCGATCAAGTCCGTGGCGATCTCTTAGCGAAGTCTATGCCCATGCCATAGCTGGCGTCAGTAATAAACTAAATATTCATTCACTTCGAAATCAATAAATTCATCCACCTGATGACCGTACCCATACTTCTAATATTATATACCCACCTATTTTCCAGACGCTCACTGCCTCAAAAACGATATCTACATGGAGGACGCACAAAAAGACGACCGTTATCCCGTAGAATACTGGGAAGCGGTCGGTGCTTAAAGATGTCTTTTTCTACTAAACGTCGGTATGACCAATTGAATGTAATTTTCTGGATGAATAAGAAAAACCGAGATAACCTAAGGTCATCTAGGTTTCCAACAATTATTGATTTCGCAGTGTCTTCAATGCACCACTCCAGGCGATGACCTGGTCTAGCATGTCGTTTACCGATTGTTCATGACGGTCGGCCGGCTTGAACACACTGAAATTCTCGAAATCGGTGAAGAGAGACAGCGCAACTTGTATCCGCACGTCCGCCAATTGCAATTCTCCGGCGATCAGCCGCAGGTTCTCCACCGCACGGGCTCCACCAAGACTACCATAACCGACAAATCCGGCTGCCTTGTTGTTCCATTCCTTGTACACGAAATCAAGCGCGTTCTTGAGCGCTCCGGACGTAGCGTGGTTGTATTCCGGGGTCACGAACACGTAGCCATCGAAGGAGTCCACCTTCTCGGACCACCGTTTGGTATGGTCCTTCGAGTACTGCCCCATGGAAGGAGGCACCGCTTCGTCCAGCAGCGGCAGATTGAAGTCGAGCAGATCGACGAGCTCGAACTCGACGTCGCTGCGCTTCTGAGCAATGTCATACACCCAGCGGGCGACGGCTTCGCCGTTGCGGCCCGGACGCGTGCTTCCGATAATGATGGCGATTCTAATCATGTTGGAAAATTCCTCCTATGCAGAATTGGCTTATTACTGTTTAAGCTCGAGACTCGTACCAGATCGGCTATGAGTTCCTTCAAAATAAATATAACCAAAATCTGCTCTTACTAATCTGCTCATTAGTTTAACGATTATCGGGCACACAAAAAAACCGCACAGTGTGCGGGTCTCAATGCATGTTACTATTTTCCTTTGTTTCCCAGCTCTTTCACACTGCCATCATCGTATCCAATAACGACTTTATGTGCCATTTGAATAAAGAGCCCATGATCTACGACACCTGGAATCTGATTAATTAAATAAGAAAGTTGTTTCGGGTCCTCAATCCAGTCAAATTTGCAATCTACGATGTAATTTTGGTTATCTGTCATGAACGGCTTTTCATCGACAATCCTTAATGCAGGAGTGCAGCCGAGTTGACTTAGCTTCTGTATCGTAGATTCAAAGCCGAACTTTACGATCTCAACAGGCAAGGGAAATAATCCTAGATGATCGACAATTTTTCTTTGGTCTACTACAACTATCATTACCTTACTCGCTGAGGCGACTATCTTTTCGCGAAGTAACGCACCTCCACCGCCTTTAATTAAATTCCAATTTTTATCAACCTCATCTGCGCCATCAATTGTAATATCAACCTCACCGGTTATTTCACCAAATGTAATGATAGGTATCCCATATTCGGACGCCAACTGCTCTGATTTTTTAGACGTGGCAATTGCTCTAATTTGAAGACCTTCCTGTATTCTTTCTCCAAGCTTCTTTATTGCCCAGTATGCCGTTGACCCCGTTCCTAAGCCAACGGTCATTCCATCAGCTATATATGCAACAGCATGTTCAGCAGCTATTCTTTTTGACTCCAAGGCAATCACCCTATTCTCTGGACGTTGTAAGGTAGCGTTTTATGCTAGCCATTATAGTATTAATTTATTCATTAGTCTAACAGATTTAATTAAAGCGGTTAATATTCACCCGTTATGACCGTTTTTACGCCCGGTATTTTCCATACCTCTGACGAATCAATTTTGCTTAGTTCACCAACCATCATCATGTTCAAAGTGTTGGAGGAAGATTATTGTGAGGAAAAAGTATGAAGACATTCAAGAAACACAAGTTTCTTCCTCTTAACTTCTGTGCCTTTAACTAACAAAAAAAGGAGCCTAGATGAAGCAGGCTCGTCAACTATCGTTTCCCGTAAGCTTAAAAATAATCTTTTCATACTTAGTGTTCGTGTAACATTGAATTAGGCGCCACCGGCTTGCCCATTAACGCAGATTCGAACATATCAATAATTTCTAAGAACCTTTCCGCTTCTCGAAAAACGTGATCTGCAAGTAAAGGATGGATGATACTTTTTATTTTGCACGCTTCGATCAAATTTTTAGCCGTTTGTTTAAAATCTCGCAACGATTTAACGGAAACTCTATTTTGATCTAGAAACTGTCCCAACAAAGGACCAGTTTGAGATTGTGGGCGCATGGAGTCCAAATCCTGTGCTTGGAACAATAGTTGATCAAAGTCATGGCTAAATTCATTCGCCTGATCAACTAATTTCCTTTCGGATGGATCCAGTAAATGACTAATAAATTTGGCGTGATCAGCCATAATTTTTAAGAAAAACACATTTTCATCAATGATGGCATCGGGCAACGGCTCTAAAGTACCATTATTGAGTTCTATTAATCGATTTTTAAAATAATTTGCTTCCCTGCTTACATGATCAACTAAAAGGGGGAAGTTGGTTTGCCCGGGAAGTTGACAGGTTAAGATCAGACCTAAAATTTTTCTTTTAAACGCCCAAATATAGCTAACTGCCGTATGAACCTCATTATTAAATTGCATGATGACTCTAGGGTCCGTATCATTCCTGAAAGATAACGCACGCTGCTCTATATCCTCGAAGATTTTATAAAAATAGTTTGCTTCATCAATTAGTTGCTTATCTTCCACTCTAAAACCAAGCTTTAGAAATAAGGAGTGCTCCTTCATGATCCGTGCCCAAAAACGCACCTCATCCAATGAGCGGGCAACAAATAAATCCGACATACATTCACCTCCAAGGTTATGCTCACTTAAATACTGTATTAATCAGAGTGGCTCTTTTATGTATGTCCTTTTTAAATATGCCTCATTACTTTGTCCTATTCATTTTGCTTGTAATTATTATCACAGCTAATTCCTTGACTTAATAGGCTTTTGCCGTTTCCTGACAAACATCTTCACATAGACTAACCCGTACTAGCAAAATGCTTATATGTGAAAGGATGTACTCGATGAAGATTTTAGCCATTGCTCCAGACAAACTGCCTCTGCCTCCTATCAAGGGAGGATCGGTTGAAGCAGTTATGCACAATATATTTACTAGAATAGCCAAAACGGAGCATGTTACATTAGTTAGCAGTGTCCACCCACGTTTACCTAAAATGAGCACAACTGCAAACGGAAAGTTGAAATTTATGCGGTTTCCATATCTTAACGAAAATGCTTATATCCAAACCGCGATGAAAATGATGCGCAAGCACAAATTCGATATCATCCAGGTTGACAATCGGCCTACCTTCCTGCCCGCGATCAGAAGAGCATTTACTAATACACCAATCGTTCTCTCGCTGCACTCTCTTCATTTCTTATCAAAGTTATCCCATAAACAAGGAAATGCCATGCTTCGACACGCAAACGGGGTGACTTGCGTCAGCTCCTCCCTTGTAAATACGTTTAAAGCTAAATATCCAAGACATGCCGCGAAATTCAAACCAATCCTTCTAGGCGTCGACACGAATAAATTCCAGCCTAAACCTAAAGCCTACAAGAAGTACATTCGTAAGAAGTATGGATTAGAGGCCTCCTGCAACCTTTTGTTCGTTGGAAGAATAATCCCCAGAAAAGGACTTCACACCTTGGTTGAAGCAGCCGCTCTGCTTCGTAAGGTGAATAAAAAGGTCACTATCGTTGCAGTTGGTGCTTCTTGGCCAGGTGTTAAAAGAGAGACTCCTTATATGAGAAAAGTTAGACAGCTTGCCCAAAGACTGCATGTCCCCATTCGATTTACGGGTTTTATTTCCCCGAACAAGATACATGAAATGTACCATCTAGCCGATATATTTGTTTGTCCGACTCAATTTAAAGAGGGTTTTGCCTGTGTGAATTCGGAAGCGATGGCCTCAGGAATCCCGATTGTCGCATCGGCGCGTGGCGGTATATTGGAGGTCGTTCAGCATGGGAGAAGCGGGCTCTTGGTCAAATCATATAAAAATCCGGCAGCATTTGCTAAATCACTGACTCAAATAATGAGAAATTCAGCTTTGGCAAAGCGTCTTTCCATTGGTGGAAGATTACGTGTCGTATCAAAATTCAGTTGGGTCAGCACGGTGTCGAATTTAAAATCGTACTATCGGAGTAAGATGTAACGATGTGAATTCTGTATGTAACAAAGCACCGGTTTCTTCTTTAGGGTGGATGCCCCAATACTTCGACTTCGTATGGGGCAAATTCGAGATTCCCTAATCCCCAAAAAAAGGGGCTAAACAACACGTTTTGCAAATAAAAAACGGCCTTTCCAATATGCATTAAAATCGCTAATTGTGACACCCGGGTCCCCGTACGTCTGAATTATTTTCCCATTACCTGCGTACATCCCCACATGACCTACAATGCGATTGCTGGAATACCGGCCAGGTGTGTAGAAGAACATCAGGTCGCCGGGCTGCAATTGATTAGCATCTACGGTTTGTCCGACTTCAGATTGAGAACGTGAAGATCTTGGGAGTTCTACGTTGAAGTGGGCATACACATGCTGGACGAAAGAGGAACAGTCAAATGTATGCGTATCACTGTAGGAACCCGCAGCAAAATGATAGGGTGTACCTAAAAATTTTCGAGCGTAGCTTATGATTTCATATTTTTTTGCCGTGGATAACGATTGGCTCCGCATTTTTTCAGTCGAACTTGGTCCGGGTTGCTGTGATGAAGATGCACTTTGCTTCTTAGCCAAAGAACTGTCATCGATTGGGGTAATGATAACCTGCGAATTTTTTTCGTTCCAGACCACTTTGGTGCCCATCAAAGTGGATAACGCTTGTGTTGTGATATAAGGCTTATGATCGATAAACTTTGGAGCTTGCGGAAGTGCAATAGGGTTATCACCAACTAACGATTGAGTTTGATTCATGTTTACGGAATAAACGGGATCCGTATTGCCTATGGCGAGACTGGCATTGGTCATTTTATGCAAGTTTAAACTCATTGATTTCACAGATTCCTCGAGTGGTACCCATACCAATCCACTGTTATCTTTGTAGATAGGAATATTGGTAAACATCGGTTGATATGCAACCAGCATGCTGGCGCTATGGACGTCTGGGATAGGCGATGGTTGTTCTATGTTATGGGCTCGTTTATTTCCACATCCTCCAGTCATAAACAGAATTGAAATACAAAAAATTAAAACAAACTTCCATTGTTTTTGAAGCATCATAAGCTACTACTCAACCCCTTTTCCATTTATATTGATTAGTGTTTTCCAGGATCGATAATTTATGCATGAGGATGAGATGAATAACAGTCAACTGCGTTTCTAAAACAAAAAAGCACCGGCCGGATGGTCGATGCTTTCATTTCACCTCTGTTAAAGGCTCCATACTTATCTTATATGACAAAATAAATCATACTTGCGAAGAGGCATTGAGTCTGGATCAATATATGTCCTTGTACCATGGATTTAAATGAACGAGCACCTCTTCAACAATAGGATTATGTTTTTTGATGACCTGTTTTATTTTCTTACTAATGTCATGACCTTCTTGAACGCTTAGCTCAGCTGGAATTCCCACCCTCACATCAACAATCATGTAATGGCCATGCTCCCTAGCCCGTATTCGGTCAATTCTCTTCACTTCCGATATGGATCGAACAAGCTGCAGAATTTCTTCCATTCTATCTTCATCGATATTTTTCTCCATCAATACATCAACTGAAGTTCTTCCCATGTGAATCGCCAGCCTGAGGACAAAATACGCTACTATGATTCCCGCAACAGGATCACCGTATTTCAGAAAAAGAATATTAAAGTGTTCTCCAAGCATGGCAAGACTGATACCAACAACTGCAGCAAGGGACGCGTAAACATCTGCCAAATGGTCATAAGCGGTTGCAATCAATCCGCTGCTATTGATTTTTTTGCCGATACGCATGGTGTAGACATAAAGCCACTGTTTCCATACCAGTGAGATCCCTGCTGCGATGAGAACAAGCACCGTTGCTTTATGAGGCGGTTCCATCAGCGCCATTACGGAGTGATACCCCATGTAGACAGCTGCAAGGACCAGAACAACGGCAACTATACCAGCACCAATAACCTCCGCTTTACCATGTCCATACGGGTGATCCTTATCCGGCGGCCTTTTAGAAATCATCATCGAAATTAATGCTGCTGCAGTCGCAAACACGTCTCCGGCGTTATGAACGCCATCTGCTATCAGCACCTGGCTGCCAAAAAGCAGACCTACAATAAGTTTCATGATGGTTAATAGAATATTGCTGATCAAGCTTGTCCAAATAGCAAAAGCTGATTGATTGTTTGTTGATTCCATACGAATAGTCAGACCTCCAGCACAGGTTGAGTAGGAATATTAATGAGGTTCGATATCCACATGAACATTTTCTCTTATCCCTTTAAAGATACTGTGCCATTATACAAAACGAAATTCGTGTGGGTCTAGAGAAACAGTCTTGCCTTGTGTAAGAAGTCTTACTACAGATCAATAGAGTTTGCAGCAACTAATTTTGTTGTGCGTGTACAACATAATTTGAATGAGTTCCAGTACCAACCAGATTGGCTCTCTCATTTGGTTTATGTTGCTGAATATAAATGTCTTCAGCAATCATCCAATTATTTCCTCATAGATCACGAGCTTTTACCCCGTCTATTTTCAACCCTCTCGAAAGCGGCAGTTCTCTGGAACAATCAAATTGTAAAACAAAAAAACCGTCCCTTTTGGACGGCATGTAAAAATCTTCATATTTTTTGTGACAGCCTAGCTGATTTTATCGCCATGTGGACGCCGACGCGCGACGCCGCTGTCATAGGCAGCCTGGATGACAGCTTTGCGGACGTTATCGACGACATGCTCATCGAAAACGCTGGGGATCACGTAATCCCGATGAAGCTCTTCCTCTTTAATGGAGGAAGCGATGGCATGCGCGGCCGCCAGCTTCATGCTGTCGGTAATCCGGGTTGCCCGGCAATCGAGCGCGCCACGGAAAATTCCCGGAAAACAGAGCACATTGTTAACTTGATTCGGGTAATCGGAGCGTCCGGTCGCCAGAACGCTCACATATGGCTCCGCCTGTTCCGGCAAAATTTCCGGTGTCGGATTCGCAAGCGCAAATACGATCCGGTCCTTCGCCATCAGCTGCAGCAGCTCTGTTGTTAAAACACCGGGTCCGGATACGCCGACGAAGATATCGGCATCACGCAGTGCCTGCGATAAATCGCCAGCTATTCCTAACGGATTCGTATTTTCCGCATACCAATTCCAGATGTCGCTGCCATATCGCTCCCCGCGGGTCAAAATCCCTTCACGGTCAACCCCGAGAATATGTTTGACTCCAGAGGACAACAGCATGCTCGTGCATGCGATACCAGCCGCCCCAATACCGCAAATAACCACTTTACAGTCCTCTAGCTTCTTGCCTATCAATTTTACCGCATTCATCAATCCCGCCAGCAGTACGATGGCGGTACCGTGCTGGTCATCGTGGAAAACCGGTATGTCCAGTTCTTCCTGAAGCCGCTTTTCGATTTCGAAACAACGCGGCGACGCAATATCCTCCAGGTTGATGCCTCCAAAGACGGGCGCGACCGCCTTTACGATACGGATGATCTCCTCCGTATCCTGCGTATCCAAACACAATGGAAAGGCGTCAACGCCGGCAAACTGCTTGAACAGCATTGCTTTTCCCTCCATAACGGGAATGGCCGCTTTCGGTCCGATGTTGCCAAGTCCAAGTACCGCCGTCCCGTCAGTTACGACGGCAACCGTATTCCGCTTGATTGTCAGCGCATGGACACGGCTCGGCTTGTCTTGAATCGCCCGGCATATGCGGGCAACCTCAGGCGTATATACTTTGGACAGATCGTCTCTGTTCTTAATTCGAATCTTCGGTGTTACTTCGATCTTGCCGCCCAGATGCATCAGAAAAGTCGGATCGGATACGTTGATCATACGCAAGCCTTCCATGGTTTGAAGCTCCTGGGTGATGCGGTCCGGCAGTGTCTGCTCTGGAAGCTTGACCGTCACGTCCCGTACTGTAATCTTGCCCGGCCTAATGACATCAATGGCGACAATATCGCCATGGAAGCGGTGAATGGCTGCCGCGATTTGTACAAACGTAATCTGCTCCACATTGAGCTCCATCCGGAGAACGATGGTTATGCCCGTACCCGAAATACCGTTCATTCGCCTCCAACTCCCTTTTATATCTGAATAGCAAAAGGCTGCTGACCGGAACAGCATCAACAGCCTGCTGGTTATACTGTCAAAAGTGTTTTACGAAAACGGATATTGCCGGTCTTCTCGCTGTACCGAAATCCATTTGATGGTCGTAAATTCGTCCAGCGCCGCTTCACCGCAATAGCGGCCGATGCCGGACGATTTCTCGCCTCCGAACGGAATGTTGGATTCCACATTAACCGTCTGATCGTTGACATGGATCATTCCTGTTACAATCTGTTTCGCGACGTTGATTCCCCGATCCAGTGAGCCGGAATGTACGGCGCCGCTGAGCCCGAAATCACAATCGTTGGCGATCCGAATGGCTTCTTCCTCACTGTCAACCGGAATAATTGCTGCCACCGGCCCGAAAATTTCATTTTTCGCGACTGCCATATCGTTCGTGACCTCCGATAGGATATAGGGCTCGATAACGTTGCCCACTACTCTGCCTTCCATTTCGAGCTTGGCGCCTTCGCGGATGCTTTCGTCAACAAGTGCCATTACCCGCTCGATCTGCCGCTTGTTGATCATTGGTCCGATAATCGTATCCGATTCCGCCGGGTTGCCCGCTTTCAGCTTCGCGGTTGCTTCCTTGAATTTGGCGACGAATTCGGGGTAAATTTTACGGTCAACGATAAACCGGTTCGTTGCAATGCAGATTTGGCCCTGGTGTAAATATTTTCCGAATGCGGCAGAAGCGACGGCCTGGTCGACGTTGGCGTCATCCAGTATAATGAACGCGTTGTTGCCGCCGAGCTCAAGCGCGACCTTCTTCAAATTTCTGCCGGCCACTTCCGCGATATGTCTGCCAGCTCTCGTGGAACCTGTGAAGGAGATCACGCGCGGTATCGGATGCTCGGCGAAATAGTCGCCGATTTCCTCCACGTCGTAAACCACGACGTTGAAAAGCCCTTTCGGTATGCCTGCTTCTTCAAAAATTTCAGCCATGATGAGGCCGCCAGTGATCGGCGTCTGCGAATCGGCCTTCAACACGAGTCCGTTCCCTGTCGCCAGCGCCGGAGCCACTACCCTGATGCTCAAATAGAATGGCCAGTTCCAAGGCGTAATCGCCCCGATGACGCCAACCGGGTTGCGATACACGCGATTTTCCTTGCCTGGTATGAACGAAGGCAAAATCTCGGTATTCATTTTGAATGCATATTTCGCTGCTTCCTTGACATCGCCGATGGAAGCACCGACTTCAATTGCCGATTTCAGCTGGGAGCTTCCGGATTCCTCCACGAGCATCTTCACAATTTCGTCCTGACGCTGCCCAATAATTGCAGCCGCTTTCTCCATAACTGCAGCTTTCTCATGAGCGGATACCTTCGCCCATTCCTCTTGCGCTTTTCTTGCCGCTTCATAAGCCGCGTCGATGTCCTGTTTGTTGGCTAACTTTATCCGGGCGATCACGTCGTCGGTGAATTTGTTGGTCACCGTCACATAGCGCTCGCTAGAACCTTCCTTCCACTCGCCGCCGATCAGCATTTTATCCCACGTTTTCACAGCAGATGCCATTGACATGTGTATCACTCCTCATTAAGGTTTGTGGATCATAAACGTCATGCTTCAGACTGCGCTTGCTGAACAGGTTTTTCCTGACGCGAACCTTCTGAAAGGACATCACCTCCCTAAAGCAATATGCCGTTTTCTTATTCTTTCGATCGACTGCCCATGGTTTCTCGGAGCGGCCGCGAAGGAAGTAAAACGCTTCCATCATTGACATTGATCACGCCTTTGGAGGTCAGCCTTACCTTCGGCAGATGTGTGGCTGACATGAACAGCAGCGAATAGATCGGATCGGCGAAAGCATAGCCGGCATCGCGCATCACATTGAAAAAGCGCCCTGTTTCCGCAATCAATGTATCCATATCGAGCAGACTCATCGTACCGAGCAAGGGCAGCGGCAGGTCGAAGGCTCTTTCACCGTTCTGGATAAGACAGATGCCGCCTTGCTGTGCAAGCACGGAGTTCGCCGCTTCCGCCATCCGAGCGGGCTTGCGGCCGAGAATGACCAGGTCGCCAGATAGCGAGTAAGTGCTTGCCAAAGCGTCAAACTCGCCGAAGCCCTTAATAATGCCCGTCGTTATCCATTCACCTTGACGCTGCAGGAGCGAGACATACATATATCCGCCTGAATCCGGCAGATGGACGATTTCTCCTACGACAGGCAGCGCCTCGCTTCGGCTTCGGGTAATAGCGGCATTGACCAGCTCGATCACGGGCGTCTTCGGCGCTTCACTGTCGGTTGAAGAGGAAGCGGACACCTCAAACCATTCCGCCTGAACGGTCGGCTCCATCATTTCGTACGCCCCTACACCGTAGCGGCTCCATTCCACCTTTGGAAGAGGTTCCGTCAGCTTTCCTTGCGCAGCGGCGATACGCCCATTCGCCATCACTTTGACGGGGGTCGGGTTGCGCAAATCCTCCAGAAACACAATGTCCGCGATCCGTCCAGGGCTGATTCCACCTAACTCGCGATCCATGCCGTAGTAAACTGCCGGATTGAGCGATGCCATCCGATAGGCGTCGGCAGGTTCAACCCCCTCCTCGATCGCGATCCGAATGCATTCGTCAGTAAAGCCTGATTCAAGGAAGAATGGCGGAGACCCATCGGTTGTGAGCATCAGTCGGTCCCAGTACCGGCATCCTGCTTCAAGCAAGCCCTTGACGAGCGCCCTCAAATCCGGTCGAATCGAGGAATGCCTAAGTGTTGCGTAATAACCGAGGCGCAGTCTGCGCATCACCTCGTCGGCGTTGATGCTCTCGTGGCAGCCCGTGGCGCCCGCTGCTGCGACCGCATTGAGTGTTTCAACTGACGCGCCGGGATTGTGAGTTTCAATCCGCTTTCCGGACGCAGATGCTTCCCGCATCCGGGCAACCATCGTCCTGTCGCCGTCGATCAGCTCCTTCCAGTAAGTCAACTCTCCCGCCTGAAGCACTGCCTTATTCCGAAGCGTGCGCCTAACACGCTCTTCCGTGAAGCGATCCGCAAGCTCAGATTCGCCGACCTGCGGATCGAGGCGGGCCCACCAAAAGTTTTTTATGGGCATCACGGAGAGAGCTTCCATCAACGCCTCCATCTCCTCCTGCTTCAACTGAAGGAAAAAAGGCAAATTATCATGAAGCAGCGCTGTAGTACCGCGGGATAATGCATATTCAGACAGTGTACGCGGGTTATAGACTTGAAATGAATGGGCATGGGGCTCGATGTAGCCCGGCACCAGAATGAGTCCATCAGCGTCGATTACTTGCGTAGCGGGATCGACTGCCGGCTCCTTTGCGCCCACGTATGCAATACGGTCTCCGCAGATCACGACATTGTTGGCAGTTACTTCTCCGGTATAGATCTCAAGCATGTTAGCCCCGCGAATCCAAGCGGTCGCCGGCGCCTTGAACCGGGAAACGGAGATCAGTCTTTGCAGCTCCTCATCCGTCATCGTTGGCAGCGTCACGACCATCCCCTCCTTCTGTATGAATAGGCGGTAATCCTGCACCAGCCGCCACATAATCTTCCAAATGGATATCTTCGATACCGGGAATTCTTACCCGCAAATAACGCATGGGCTCGCTGTTCAGCGGCACCGTACAGTCAAATCCCATTTTCGCCCCAAGACCGTCATTCGTTGAAGGATCAAGCTTGGAGCTCTGCGCGCCATGAACGACAACCAAATCCTTGTCTGCTTGAAATCTGGTTGCGATCGCCCATTCGACCTCTTCCATGTCGAAGATGTCCACCTCTTCGTCCACGACTACAACATGCTTGATATCAAAACTGTTCGCCAGAGCGGCGATGATCGCGTTCTTAGCTTCGCCTTCGCTGCGCTTCTTGATCGATACGACTGCATGATACCGGCACGTTCCGCCGATGCTCATATGAACGGCTTTTACGGTCGGCACGGTTTGGCGGATCGTCTGGAAGAGGCTCGCCTCGCGCGGAAGTCCTCCAAGCAGCAGATGCTCGTAACCGGCGGGTACGATCGTATGAAAAATCGGGTCGTTCCGATGCGTAATTGCCGTGATCTGGACAACCTCCTTATCGCTGCGGGGTCCGTAATATTTCGGAAACTCCCCAAAAGGGCCTTCCGGCTCCCGCACGTGGGGAAGAATTTTACCCTCCAGCACGATCTCCGCATGAGCGGGCACGTCGATATCCACGGTTTCGCAGCGGACAACCTCGAGAGGCTCGCCATGAAGCGCTCCAGCGATTTCCAGTTCATCGACGCCGAAGGGCGTGCTTGCCTGAGACGCCAGCAGAGTGAGCGGATCGACGCCGATAACGATTGCACATTCCAGCGGCCTGCCGGCCTCCTCCGCGAGTTTGTAAAGATGAAACGTATGCCTAGGCAGAAGCAAAGCGCCAAGTTTGTCTTTGCCCGATACCTGGAGCCGGTGGATGGATACGTTCTGTTTACGTGTCACCGGATCACGAACGATAAACAGCGCTGCGGTAATGTAGTTCCCCGAATCCTTCTCATGATGAATAGGAATCGGCAGCATCCGCATCAAATCGATATCGTCAAGCACGATATTTTCCTTTACGGATGCCTCGCCGTTATTGACCTCCTTGCAAGGGAGCGGTGAAGCCGCGGCTCCGGCAAACTTCGGGATGATTCCGCTGCGGTCGGTATCGAGCGCCTCGGCAAAATCGTCCCTAGTCGAGCAGATGCCCGATACTACCGGTATTGAATAATTCTCCACCTGCTTGAAATAAACGGCTTTACTGCCGTCAAGCTTCTTGGCCACCGCAGCGGCTTCATAGCGCAGGCTTACTTTCCTTTCGACAATCGCGAGTCGGTTGCTTCGCTCCAGATGTGCGAGCCACGAGCGAAATGATTGTGATTTTATTGCTCTCATGTAGCAATCCTCCCTGCTAGACAGTGACGGTTATGCCGAAGATGTCCTTTAGCCGGCGCTGGAACATTTTCGTTAACCGTTCACGGCCCCGAACCTCCGGCGGTGTCGCATATTCGCGCCCTTCGACAATGACGGGCTGGTCGTAGCGAATTAGAATATGCGGCAAATAATCGTCGTATAAAGCACGAATACGCTTGGCATGCGCCGGATTACGGGCATAAAGCTTCAGCATGCGGAGCCCGAAGCCGACGTGCCGCCCCTCGTCCTCCTTGATCCTTGTAAAACCTTCGGCAAGCCCCGGGAATAATCCTTTACTGCCGTATACCGCTTCAAAAACTTCATAACCGGTCATCGCCTGTACGCCCTCGATGATGCCCTGATAATGGGTCAGCCCTTCGACGAGCGCCGCTTCGCGCTCCTCCGGATCCTGATCCAGAGCCAAGAGCATCTTTTTCATGCGTTCATCCAGCTTCTGCTGGACAATGTTCTTTACCCCTGAGATCCGGTCTTTACCGAATACTTCCTTGAAATAGCGCATGAAAAATTCCGTATGCTTGAACTCCTCCACGAGCTGTGTGCTTAAAAAAGCCTGCTGCTCCGTCGACGAGCCCAGCATGATCCATGGACAAAACTTCAAGGCCACGTTCTCCTCGGCATCGAGAAACCCCGTGCAGAAATGGATCAAATATCCCTTCAGCTCATCATCCAGTGCCGCGAAATCACTTTGGTCCTTGGACAAATCAATCGCAGCCGGATCCCATGTTCCGAACCTTATCGCCTTGCGGTACAGATCCCATGCCACCTCGTCGGTTGATTTATCCAGGTTGTTCACAAGATCGTCCTTTGCCGCTGGTTCGCCCATTTGACTCATCTTCAATCCCCCCAAAGATCGTGAAAATCATACAATCGCTCCAGCAGCTCCAGCACATCCGGTTCCGTCGGTACGCGCGGATTGAATCTCATCATGCCGCTTTTGAACGCGTCTCTTGCAATTTCAGGCAGCTTCTTCTCGGGAACGCCGACCTCCCTCAAACACAGGGGCAGCCCGATTTCCCGAACCAGCTTCGCCACCGCTGACGCGGCCTCAGAAGGGTCATGCCTGTGCCTCTCCTCACCGCTGCTCATCAATCCGGCGATTATCGCCGCCTTATCCGGGCAGGCCGATGTGTTAAAAGCAACGACATGCGGCAGCAGCAGCCCGATCGCGATACCATGCGGGACGTGGCAATGACCGGACAACGCGCTGCCGATGGCGTGTGCCAGCCCAAGAAAGGCGTTGTTGAACGCCATGCCGGCAAGCAGGCTTCCATGCGCCATGCCGATACGGGCTTCGACATCGGAACCATTCTGCACCGCGCGGCGCAGACACGAGCTGACTGCAGCAATCCCTTCCTTCGCCAGCACATCGGATGACGGCCGGGCGCGTACGGAAAACAACGCCTCTATGCCGTGCGCGAGCGCGTCAATGCCGGAAGCAGCTGTCATTGCCGCGGGGAGGCGCATGGTCAGCTCAGCATCAACAAGCGCGATGGACGGGGCCATATGGGGGCTAGTCACCGTCACCTTCACATTGTTCGCCCAATCGGAGTAGACTCCGAACATGGTCACCTCGCTTCCGGTCCCGGCCGTTGTAGGAACCGCCACTAAAGGGACTGTGCTTGCCGCAGGCACACGTTCGATGCCTGCGTATTCGCTAATGCTTCCCCCATTCGCGGCTAAGATGCGAATACCTTTGGCCGTATCGATCGAACTTCCACCGCCTACAGCGACAATACAATCATACCGCTTGGCTCGAAATGCTTCTGCTCCGCGGTTAACCGTATCCAGACTTGGGTCTGGCTCCACATCCGTATGCACGTCGTAATGAATGCCAGAAGCCTGCAGGGATTCCGTCAGTCCGGTGAGCAGTCCCGCCGATTCCACGCCTTTGTCACTGACGAGAAATACACTGCCCGCTCGGAGCTGCCGCAGACGCTTACCGAGACCTGCGGCCTTTCCATAGCCGAATTCAATCCGAGTAGGAAGATGGAACGAAAATTCGAAGTCCTTCTTAGCGGCCTTCTCCCCAGCATCTGCCGTCTTTTGATCGAACGTCAAGTCGTCCGCCTCCGTTCGTTAATCGACTTCGAAGTGAATGTGTTTTGTCTCGCAGTATTCCATTAAGCCGTCAACGCCTCTGGTTCGGCCCTGCCCACTCATTTTGTAGCCGCCGAATTCCGCCTCGGGGAAATTTTTATTGTAGGTGTTGATCCAAACCGTCCCTGCCCGGATACCTCTCGTCATGCGCATAGCACGGTTCAGGTCGGATGTCCAGACGCCTGCGGATAACCCAAAGTCGGTTTCATTTGCCAGCGCGAGCGCCTCCTTCTCGTCAGAGAATGACTGGACAGCTAGCACGGGACCGAAAATTTCCTCCTGCACGACTCGACTGTTTGAGGACAGCTCGTCAATAATCGTGGGCTCAAAGAAGTATCCCTTGTCGAACTCCCCTCCCGTCAGTCGACTGCCGCCTGTAATGAGCTTCCCTTCGCGGCGGCCGATTTCGACGTACTCGCTCACTAAATCCAATTGGCTTCGGGAGACAAGCGGTCCCATGTCCGTCGACTCCAGCAAGCCGTTCCCTATACGCAGGTTCTCCGCATAGCGGAGTAGTCCGTTGATTACCTTGTCATGTACAGACTCATGTACGAGCAGCCTTGAGCCTGCCATGCAGATCTGGCCGGCCGATATAAAGATCGAACGTCCGATGACCGGAATGGCCTTCTCAAGATCGGCATCGCCGAATACCACATTTGGGGATTTTCCGCCAAGCTCCAGGGCCAGCTTCTTGATGTTGCTTGTCGCCATCTCCATGATCGACTTTCCGGTCGATGTATCCCCTGTGAAGCTGATCATATCGATCTTCCTGCTCATTCCCATCGCCGCGCCGATCGATTTTCCGGGTCCCGTTACGATACTTACAATGCCCTTTGGAAAATGGGTCACCTCATCGATCAGCTTAAACAGCTCAACGGAAATGGCCGGCGTTAGACTGGCCGGTTTGACGATAACGCCGTTGCCGGCCGCAAGCGCCGGTGCCAGCTCGCGGATCATCAACAGCGCCGGCCAGTTCCACGGCGAGATAATGCCGACGACGCCGATCGGCTCCTTGGCGATGACGCCGAAGTTGGCGGGTGTCAGCGTGACGGAACGCCCGAATACGGTGCGTGCCGCTCCTGCGAAATACTTTAGCGTATCCACACATCCGCCCAGCTCCTGGCGGGATTCACGGATGGTTTTTCCCTGTTCCATGGTCAAGAGTCGGGCGAGCTTCTCTAAGTCCCGTTCAATGAGCTGCGCCAGCCCGAGCAGCGCGTCATATCTGCGCTGAGGATTGTAGCCCCAATCGCCTGCATGGTATGTCTCATAAACCGCATCGATGGATTGTTCGATATCCTGCACGGCCGATTTTTGGGAGTACGCTATCCATTCACCCGTTGCCGGATTACGGGACTCCAGTAATTCGCCGGATGAGGACTCCGTCCATTCTCCCCCGATATAATTGTAATAAACAGCCGGATTCTGTCCGGTTATCGAAGACATTTTGCCACTCCCTTACGCAAGCGATTTACTTGAACAAACAATATAGTTCAGGAACAATGAACCTGCCGAGCAGATACGAAGGGACACCGCACGAAACCGCACTTAAGAAAATCGGCAGCGACGAATCAGCGTCCTGTAAATTTGGGCGGCCGCTTCTCCGCAAACGCATTGACCCCTTCACGGAAATCGTCGGATCCCCGCAGCATTCCGTATGCGAAGCCTTCAATCTCAAGTCCCGCGCTGAGCGGTCCCTCCTGGGAGGCATTAAGCACCTGTTTCAGCGTGCGAAGCGCGAGCGGCGAGAAAGAGAGAAGCTCATCCGTCAAGTTTGATACCGCGGACTCAAGCTGCTCCTGCGGAACAACGGCGGTGAGCAGCCCCCAGCTGTACGCTTCGTCTGCAGGAATGCGGCGCGCCCGCATAATCATGTCCTTAGCCCGGCCAAGGCCCGCTATCCGGGCAACACGCTGCGTGCCGCCGCTGCCCGGAATCATGCCCAACCGGAGCTCCGGCAGGGCGAGGAGCGTTGTATCCGAAGCGATGCGGAAGTCGCAGGCCATGGCGATCTCCATCCCTACGCCAAACGTGTAGCCCTGAAGCTGCGCAATGACCGGCTTTGGTGACCGTTCAGGCGCCGCCACGTTCTTATGCAGCACCGATAGCTCCTCTTGGGATCGCTCCATAAATTCCGTGATCGTCCCGCCGGATGTGAAAGCTTTCGTGCCCTCACCTTTGATGACGATGACTTGAACCTCGTCGTCCTGGTTCAGTTTCTCGAAAATCTCGCTTAAATGGGCACGCGCCGTAAAGCTCAGCGTATTCATTTTCTCCGGGCGGTCCAGCACTATCGTTGCCGTACGTCGTTCCGCGTTCTTCTCCACCCGCAGGTGATCCCACTCGATTTGTTCCACTCGCTGATTTTCCATTCAAGACACACTCTCCTTAGGTATGTGTAAAGGCTCATATTCTCCGCCTCGCAGCTTGCGGCGCAATATTTTGCCCACTGGGCTTTTGGGTATCTCGGTGAGAAGCACATATTTCCGAGGCCTTTTGAAATTAGACAATTCAACGCTGTCCTTGCAAAAACAGTCCAACTCCTCTACCGTCAACGAAAGATCCTTAGGCACAACGAAAGCGGTTACAATTTCACCGTAGCGCTGGTCTGGCAAGCCTGCTACAGCGACCTCCGCCACCTTGGGATGTTTGGCGATCACGTCTTCTACTTCCAGCGGATGAATGTTTTCTCCGCCTGATATGATTGTATCGTCCAACCGTCCGAGCACGAACAAATCGCCTTCCTCATCGAGCATTCCCATATCCCCGGTGAAGTACCAGCCTTCGCGGATCGCTTTCTCCGTTGCATCCGGCCGGTTCCAGTAGCCATGGAAAGCTTCGCTCGTTCTCAGATCGACGATAATTTCCCCCGGCACCCCGGCTGGTACGATATCGGCGGGCTTGGATTTTCCTTCGGGATCGGGTGAGACGACGCGAAGATGCTGGTGAAATCCGGGTTTCCCCGCGCAGCCTGCCTTCTTATTCAAATAATTGCAATAGGAAAAGGTGTATACCTCGGAGGATCCGTAATGATTAATGAATACCTCGGGCTTCAGTTTATTGAAGATGGCCTCTGTCAGCACTTCGGTCATTGCCGCGCCGGCGTAGCCTAGCTTACGCAGAGCCGACAGATTATAATTGTCGAAATTCTCATGGAAAACAAGGTCGTGAAAGATGGTCGGCACGAGATAAACGCAGCTGATTTTCTCCTTTTCCAGCACCTCCAGGATGAAAGCCGGTTTATATTCCGGCGTCATAACCAGCTTGCCATTCAGAAAAGCCATCGCGAGCAAGGAACGCATTCCCATCGTATGATACAAAGGCATGACGCCGATCGTGCTTTCCTCCACTTGGTACTGGTTCTGAATAATGTGGGCGACCGCGGCTCCATATTCGTTGCCGTGCGTCCGGGGTACACCCTTCGGGCGACCTGTCGTTCCCGATGTATAAAGCATCAGGCAAACATCATCATCACGGATGTGCGGCAGGGACGCCGGTTTTTCTGCGCCCCGGATCAGCATCTCCTCATAACGGACATCTGCGCCCGAGGCCTCCTGCACGCCGATCTTGATGGTGTCCAGTTCCTTTACCGCTTCAAGCACCGTACGTTCGCTGACCGGTTCGTAAATGACGGCTTTCGCCTCCGCATCCTGGATGCAGTACTTGATCTCCTCCTGGGATAGCCGATAATTGATCGGAGTAAACACCGCACCAATTTTCTGGATCGCCCAGTACAGCACGACCATCTCATACCGGTTCTTAAGCACAAGCACGACCCGTTCTCCCTGCCCGACACCGATGTCCTGCAAGGCGGAAGCAATCTTGCCTATCTCTCCGTCCAGCTCCCGGTAAGTAAGCCGGACATCACCCTGCACTAACGCTTCAAAATGCGGGTACCGCTCGACCGCAAATTCAAACAATGTCCCCACGTGCATGGACGAACTCACCGTCCTTTCGTCTGGCTGACGCGTTCTCGATCGCTTCAACAATCCCTTTGTAGCCGGTACATCTGCATAAATGACCAGAAAGCATTTCTTTAATCTCTTCCTCTATCGGATCGGGATTCGTCCGTAGAAAATCGACAGCGGACATGAGGATGCCAGGCGTACAGAAGCCGCATTGCAAACCATGACATTCGGAGAAGGCGGTTTGCAGCGGATGGGCAGCTCCGACTTCGGCTAATCCCTCCACTGTCATTATTTCCGCGCCCTCCGCCTGGACGGCGAACATCAGGCAGCTTCTGACGGCAGCTCCGTCTACCAGTACGGTGCACGCTCCGCACACCCCATGCTCGCAGCCGACATGCGTTCCGGTTAATCCGCAGTCCTCCCTCAGAAAATCGCTGAGCAGCTTTCTCGGCTCGGCCTGCTCCTTATAGTCCTTGCCGTTGATCCTCACCTGTATATCGGTCCTTTCTCTGGCGGACACCTTCATTATCGGCTCACTCCTTTCCGACGGCTTTGCCATAAGCTGCCTGAATCACTTTTCTCGTAAAGACCTCTGCCAGGTGAAGGCGATAATCTCTCGTCGCGTGAAGGTCATCCTCCGGGTCCAAACTGGCGGAAGCAAGGTTCGCCGCCTTCTTCAGCAACGAATCGGTCAACCGTTCGCCGATCAGGACATCCGCCGCGTCTATTGCCAGCACAGGAACGGCATCCACGCCTCCGAGCGTCAAGCGTGCCTCCGTAATGCGGCCCTCATTGTCTGTATCCACTAAGCAGGCTGCGTCTACAAGGGCGAAATCACCGTGCCTGCGGCTAAATTCCTGGAAGGAATAGCCTTTCGGGACGTTGACCGACGGAATACGGATTTCGGTCAAAATCTCGCCAGGCATAATATCGGTCGTAAGGTAAGTGATGAAAAAATCGCTTAACGCCACTTCCCTCTCCTCTCCCTCGCTGCGGATGACAGCGGACGCGCCCAACGCAAGAAGGGACAATGGCAATTCAGCTGTTGGGTCAGCGTGTACAAGGCTTCCTCCGATCGTGCCGCGGTTTCGGGTTTGCATATGTCCGATGAACGGCACCGCCTCCGTGAGCAGCGGAAGCCGCGCCCGGATCAGATCTGATCGCTCGATGTCCCGCTGCCGGGTAAGGGAGCCGATTCGGATCCATCCGTCCTCATCGCGAATGTAGCTTAAATCACTTAGACCGTTAATGTCGATCAAGCACTCCGGCGCGGCTAACCGCATGTTCATAATCGGTATAAGGCTTTGTCCCCCTGCGAGCAGCTTTCCATCTTCGCCGGACTGCTGCAGCAGTTGGATTGCTTCCTCGATCGTCGATGGACGGAAATAATCAAACAACGCCGGCTTCATAGCTGTCGATTTCCTTTTTCAGTTTTTTGAAAAAGTCGTTAATGATGAGCTTCGCCACTCCGCCTAGCATCCGTTGACCAACCGCCGCCACTTTTCCGCCTACTTCGGCGGTATACGTATACGTTAGCGTTGTTTCGCCATCTCCCGCGGACGCAAGCTCGAGGATGCCTTCCGCATCTAAGAAGCCTGGCCCTCCTTCTCCGTGCATCACCAGCTTGTAGCTGCTTGGGGCCTGCAAATCCGTCAGGGAAATGGTCGCATCATATTTGCCCTTTACGGCCGCAATGCCTACGGACAGTTCAGCCTTGTATTTGTTCTCGCCGACAAGCTCCAGCTTCTTGCATCCCATGATGCATTCGGAGAGTACGCCTGGATCCATGAGTTTGCTCCATACTTGATCAATTGGGGCATTCAATGTAAGATTTCCGCCACCGTTCATAGCGTTACCTCCTTCGGTTGTTTTTTCTTTCGCTGCGCTTCCTGCATATACGACCATATTCTAGAAGGCGAGAGAGGCAGGCTGTCTATCGTAATGTTCAGAGGCGACAGTGCATCCGCCACCGCATTGGCAATTGCCGCCGGTGCGCTCATCGTGTTGCCTTCGCCAAGTCCCTTTGCGCCAAGAGGCGTGATTGGTGAAGGTGTCTCCAGATGTTTGACCGATATCCTCGGAATTTCCGTGGCGGTCGGGCATAAATAATCCATGAAGCTTCCCGTAAGAAAATGTCCGCTGCTGTCGTAGGCCAGCTCCTCGAAAAGTGCGCCGCCTAATCCGTGGACCAGACCGCCCATCACCTGTCCCTCTACGATTAGAGGATTAAGCAGCTTGCCTGCGTCATGGACTGTGATATAATCGAGAATTTTTACCTCGCCTGTCTCGGCGTCAACCTCTACCGTTACCGCATCCGCTACGAATCCGTAGGTCGCAGAGCCGTTGACGAGGTCGTTCTCATCCGGCGGCGCTGCGCCGGGTATCGTGTAAAATGCCGTTTCATGAATGCCCGGCTCCATGCCATCCGGAAGCGACTCCGGGTTCCAGTGGGCAGAGCCGATTAGCCGTTTCAACGAAAGCTGCTTCTCCGGACTTTCTCGGACAACAATTTTGCCGCCTTCTACGTCAAGTGCTTCAGGCGGCAGCTTTAGTTGGGCGGAGGCGATAAGCAGCAGCTTGTCGCGCACCTTACTGGCGGCCTGGTACACAGCACTGGAGCCAATGGGAGCAAACCGGCTGGAGTAGCTGCCGGACGCCACCGACCAAGGACTAGTCAAGGTGTCCATCTCAGCGATCACCCTAACTGTAACTGGGTCCACACCGAGCACTTCGCCGACGATTTGGGCGGCGACTGTCTCATGCCCTTGCCCGGTAGGTGCCGTACTGATCCTTACCGATATGCCGCCCATCGGATCGATCGACACGGTCGCGCCCTCCGCCGACCCCGATTTAGGAAGCGATTTGGCGCGCTCTTCCGGTGTAAGCGCTACCGTAATATAGCCCATGTTGGAGCCGGAAGGCTCCACGATGCAGGCGAGCCCGATGCCCAAATATTTTCCTTGCCGCCGCAGATCTCTCTGTTTCTCCCGGAACGCGTCGTAGCCGGTCATCTCCAGCGCTTTTTGGAAAGCAGCCATATAGTCCCCGCTGTCATATAAGCCGCCGGTAGGCGTACGATACGGAAACGCTTCGCTCGGAATCAGATTCCTCCTGATAATGTCCGCCGGGTCTATGCCAAGCTGCAGCGCGATGATGTGCATCATCCGCTCCAGCGGAAAATACAGCTGTTGTCCACCGTAGCCGCGGATCAAGCCGGTCGGACTTTTATTCGTCATGACGGCGATCGTTTCCATGAACAGGTTTTTGATTCCGTATGCGCCGGTGCTGTTAGAATGGGTTCGATAGAGACAAGCGGGCTCCGGCGCCCGAATATAACCGCCGACATTGTCAGCCATTTTCATTTTCATCCCTGTCACTATACCGTCGCGCGTCACCGCCGCCTCGATCCATGTGACACGGTCGGTCCCGCTTGAGCTTGCCATCAGGTGCTCCTGCCGGTCCTCCACCCATTTCACAGGGAGCCCCACTTTCTTCGATACGACGCCCATTAGCACCATGTAGGGATAAACGCCCGACTTGATGCCGTAGCTGCCGCCTACATCCTTCGGAATGATGATCCTCAGCCGGTTGCTCGGCATCTGAAGCGCATGTGCCATGACCGACTGCAGCGTGAACGGTCCATGAAAATTGGACCAAATCGTCATATGATCTGTGCTCCGCTCATAATTGGCGATCACGCCGTACGTTTCTACCGGCGTGGCGCTGTATTTCGGAAAAAGAAACTTATGTTTCAGCACCACATCTGCTTCCGCAAAAGCCTTCTCCACATCGCCGTAATGAAACGTTCGGTGATTCGCGATGTTGGAGCCGACCTTATCGTGAAGAATCGGAGCTTCCGGTTCCAAAGCTTTCTCGATATCGACAACCGCGGGAAGCGGCTCGTAATCGACCTCGATGGCATCAAGCGCGTCTTCCGCAAGGTAGCGGTTTTTCGCGACAACAACAGCGACCGGTTCTCCCACGAAACGCACCTTGTCGACGGCGAGCGAATAATATTCCACAGGAGCCGTAACGCCAACCGGAAAAGGCTTCGTCAATTCCGCGATATCACGCCCGGTCACGATCCCTTTAATGCCTGGCATTAACGCCGCTTTGTCCGTGCGGATTGCTCTGATTGCGGCGTGAGGGTAAGGACTGCGCAGAATGGCGGCATGGTGGATGTTCGGTAGCGGATTCATATCTTCAATAAAGGTACCTTGCCCGGATGTAAGCCGCGCATCCTCCGTTCGAGGCATCGGAGAACCGATGCCGTTCGGTTTACCATTTGTATTCATATATGCGTTCAATAGCTGCTGCCTCCTTTCGCTATCAGTCTGAAGTAGTCGTCAAGCACATCAATATCTTCCGGCTCCGCCGAGTCTATATTAACCAATTCACGCTCAGACGCGTATTTCGCAACGACATGCCGACCGCCTTGGTCCCCGTTGACGTTCCGCAGCTCGGAATAGACTGCCTTACCGAACAACACGGGATGTCCCGGCTTTCCCTGATAGGCTGGTTGCACAACTGGAGCTTTGGTCTCTGCATAACGCTCCATCACCTGCTCGATGACGCTGGGATCCATCCCCGGCTGATCCGCAAGCATTATGACGCCGGCATCTGAGGATACATGCTCCAGATGCGAGACAGCTATTCGGACCGATGCGCTCATGCCAAGGCTCGCTTCGTGATTCGGCAGGATGACGACGTCAAGATCGTCGATTGTCTCCATCAGCTCAGGAAGCTCGCCATTCACGACAATGGCTACACCGATCGCCCGCGTCCGCAGCGCCTTCCGTGTCACGTGCCGGAGCATCGATTCCTTGTCAATCGGCAGAAGCAGCTTAGGAGAGCCCATTCGCCGGGCATAGCCCGCTGCAAGAATCACGATCCAAATATCCGGCTTCATTGGGTTGCCAGCCGAAGGCTGCCGGTTGACTGCCGACTATGCAGCGGCGCTTCGCGAGAGCGGAGCGGTTGGCCGCTGCGTCCGTTCCGGCGGCTTAACAGCTCGCAAAGAATGCTAAGGGCGATTTCCTCCGGCGACTCCGCACCGATGTCAAGGCCGACGGGCGCATGCAGCTTTTCAAGCGCCTCCTCGTTCCACCCCGCGTTCAGGCGGAATTCAGCCAACATCCGCTCCATCCGTTTACGGGAACCAAGAACGCCTAAATACCGAATGGGTAGGCCAAGCAGCCTTTGCACCAGCTGACGGTCTGTCTCGTAGTGATGCGTCATGACGACCACGTAATCCCCTTCCTTTACGCAGCATTCTGAATATGTTCCACGCGAAGCAAGCACACGTTGATCCGCAGCCTGGAAACACTCCCGATTCAGGTAGTCTTCTCGGTGATCCGCTAGGGTGACATGCCAATGCAATGCTTTTGCGCCGCTCACAAGCGGAACAGCATCCGCCCCTGCCCCTATAACAAGCAGCCTTGGCCGCGGTCTGGAAGTCTCCACAAACAACTTTACGGAAATACCGTTTACGATCCTGTCGATCAAACCGGCCGCGCCGGAAATGGTTGATAAAGATACAGATGAACCTATCGGCAAAGCCGCCGGGTCGTCCGTTTCTAGAACAACCCCGGTCGTATAGCTCTCCGTACAGGTTAACCTTCGGTGAAACTCGCCGATCATGGCCTGCGCCTCATCGGGACGCCCTTCAGGATCAAAGGGCTGCAGCCAAATGGTCATTGCACCGTTACAGCCGACGCCAAGTCCCCAAACCAGGTCTTCCTCCGTCCTAAAATCGTAATGAAGCATCATCGGAGCCCCGGTTTCCCACATGGTTCGCGCATGCTCCTGAAGATCCCCTTCCACGCAGCCTCCACTTATCGCACCAATTATGGTACCGCTTTCAACAATAAGGCAGCGTGTGCTTTCACGCCGGTAGGCCGACCCTTCCACATCAATGATGGTTGCGAGCGCAGCGCGTTCCATATTGTTCAGGCAAGCATTTAATCCCTGCCATATTTCCAGCATTTGCCCACCACCTCGCTTGTTGTCAAATCCGATTATACGTCTATCGTAAAAAAAGAACCGTTTGCACGGTTCAATTATTATTGCATCTTTGATTTTAAAATCTTATCACTTGTTTATGAAATTGGAGAACAGATTCCTGTATTCCGTCGGCGTAATGCCTTCCAGCCGTTTAAATGTCGTGGCGAAATAACCGGCATTTGCGAATCCGGTATGATTGGCGATAACTTCGATGGGCATCGACGTCATCTTGATCAACCGTTTGGACTGCTCCACCCGGTATTTCGTTAAATATTCGACAAACGTTACACCCATCTCCGTTTTGAACAGTCGGCTGAAATGGGAGGCGCTCAGATACACCCAGTCCGCTACTTCGTTCAGCGTAATCGGCTCGTAGAAATGACTGTGGATATAGTCCGTCACGCTCTGAATAGGCTTCCCTGGATCCATTTCGACCGGATTGGCGGACAACACTGCCTTATGCACATGAAGCGTTTCGTTTCTCAAACTCGGCAGCATCAATCTATCCAATGACTGAAGCAAATCCGAGTTCGTAAACGGCTTTAGAAAATAACTGGAAAAACCGGCGTTCATAGACTTCTGGACCGTCTCGAACATTTTTAAATGCGTTACGACCACAATGGAGACTCGAGGGCTCGTTTCCAGCATTTTTTTCCCAAGCTCGATCCCGTCCATATCCGGCAGTGACAAGTCAAGAAAGACGATGTCGGGCTGATTCTGCCTGAGCAGCAGCAATCCCCGCTCGGCGGTGCCGGCTTCGTAGACGGAAAGATAGCTGTATGGACTTTCTTCAACGATTAAACGAATGTCCTGACGGCTTTCCGCCTCATCATCAACGATCAGCATCCCGGCCATGACGATCCCTCCATTTCACGGTTAATGGTTTGACTGGTCGTCGCGCTGCAGCTCACGGCGCAAAATTTTTCCTGAAGGATTTTTTGGAATTTCGTTAATGAACACATATTTGCGCGGCCGCTTGAAATTGGAGAGCTTCGGATGCTGCTTGCAAAATTGGTCCAATTCCAAACTTGTTAATGCCGGGTCGCTTGGCACGATATACGCGGCTACAATTTGCCCCCACTGCTCGTCCTCTTCACCGAGCACAACTGCCTCCAACACCTTGGGATGCTGCAGCAGCGCCTCCTCGATCTCGTTCGGAGAAATGTTTTCCCCGCCGGAAATGACCATTTCATCTGCTCTTCCGACAACATATAAATCTCCGTCCTCATCGAAATAGCCAAGATCGCCTGTATAGTACCAGTGGTTGCGTATAGCCCGTCTAGTCGCTTCCGGTCGGTTCCAATAGCCCTTAAAGCCTTCGATGGAATCGGCTTTTACGACAATCTCCCCGATCTCCCCCGGCCGGATACGATTCTCCCGGTCAAGCAGGTCGTCGGTATCGGAAGGCATTAGACGTATCTTCTGATGGATGCCCGGCCTCCCTGCACAGCCAGGCTTGCTGTCTAGAATCGAACATGTCGTAAACGTGTAAATTTCGGTGCTGCCATAATGATTGATGAAGTGCTCCGGCTTCAGCAATGCAAAGCATTTCTGCGTCAGGGACTCCGACATAGGAGCCCCGGCATAGCCAATTTTTTTAAGCATGGACAGATCATATTCGCCGAATCGAGGGTCGTTCAGCAAATCGCGATACATGGAAGGAAACATGTAAAGGCAGCTAATCTGCTCTCTGCTAAGAAGCGATAACGCTTTACGGCCGTCGAAATCTGGAAACAGCACGTATTTGCCGTTCAGTACACACATGGAGAGCAGCGAACGGATGCCCATTGTATGATAGAGAGGCATTGCTCCCAGCGTACTGTCGAACAGCTCGTAATGGTTCTGTATGATATGGGCCATCGTGGAAGCATATTCGTTCTTGTGGTATTTCGGTACCCCCTTAGGTGTGCCTGTTGTACCCGATGTATAAAGCATGACAGCAATATCCTCGTCGTCACTGGCCGGTCCGTTGAAATCTGCTGTCCCTCTAGAAACCAGCTCCCCGTAAGAGAGGTCTCCCTCCTCTTTCTCGAGGCTGACGAGCAAAGGCCGCTCATTATACTTGGCATTTGTCACCGAACGTTTACTGACTTTCTCATAAATGATAATTTTGGGCTCCGCATCATTAATGCAGTACTGTAAATCTTCGGGCGAGAGGCGGAGATTCACCGGCGTGTAGATCGCGCCAAGCTTTTGAATCGCCCAGAACAGGCATACCGTCTCGAATCGATTCTTAAGCACGACCATGATCCGATCTCTCTTCACAACACCGAGCTTCCGGAGAGAGGACGCCAGACGGTTGGCTTCCTCATTCAATTCACGGAACGTAACCAAACGGCTGTCTTGGACTACAGCGGTTCTATTGGGATATCTCTCAACGGCGTAATCGAATACGGTCCCCAAGTCCATAGCGATTCTCTCCCTAAATGTCTTTTACTAACAATTATATATTGAAAGCGAATTCAAAACATTAAAATTTTTGACATCTTCACTTTTGCAAAACAATCAACATTGGTTAGCATGCTGTTTTAATCAAAATAAGGATAACCCCTTTCAGCATATTAATTATGTAACCAAACAGTAAAGGGAGTGGCAAATGAATTTGATGAATACCTTTATATCAAGACTTTTAATACTCCTTTTTTCTTATCTTTTTATTTATCCGGCTATTGTTTTCTCCTTCCTTGTCCTAGGATTATCATCATGGAAGTCAGGAGCATGGATGCTAGGTTCAGCTCTGCTTTTGCAAATGATAGTGAAGCTTTATTCAAACAACATCCTTATTGAAAAAAATAGGAAGCGGGAACGAAAAAATTCATTTGAAACACCGGTTATTAAAGAAGCTCCACCACCGTTAAATGAAATATATATTGAAATCAACGCTCAGCATTGGGAAGAGGAGCTGTTAATTAAAAAAATCATGGAAAAAAGATCCGATATTTCGCTGGATAATAATCATCCTGCCGCGATTCGATGTCATCACTGTAATGAAATAAGGGAAAATAAATCAATAAACTTCAAATAAATGCCCCTACTAAGCTCTCTAATAAAAAAGCGCAATTGTTTGGCTTGTATCAGAGAAGGGTAATACAATATCGAAGCTTAAATATTCATCCAAGGAGGAATTCATATGGCAGAGCATGATCATATTGTGGATAAAGACGGAGATCTGGAGCCCGGGAAAATCGATCAAGCGTTGGATCGTTTAGATGCGTCTCAGAAGAACGATATTTTACAAAATTTCGAAGACTTCAAAGGCTATCTCGCCAAACGAATTGAATTGGCTGAAAATTTAGGATTAAACGAAGAGCAGTTAGCCTTAGTGGCGCAGAAAGTTGCCGGATACCTAGCGAAGCACGAGGAGCCTCGAAATCGTGAAGAAAAGCTCCTGCAGGAGCTTTGGAAAGCCGGCAGCGAGGAAGAACAGCACCACTTGTCTCACCTGCTTGTAAAGCTGGCTCAGTCAAGAGGATAAATGTATTTATAAGGAGGTCTGCTATTCTAAAGCAGACCTCCTTATTATATTGCCACTCCCGCACGAATCATGGCTGTGTGGGAGTTGCGGAAAGACCTTGAATATCTGTAGAACCAAAGAAAAATAGGGCGATTAGAATAAAAAATATAATAAACCCGGCAAACCCCACTCCATCAAAATCGCTCATTACGATCACCTCAAAGAATCATTTATCCGTTTTCTTTTTGAACGCTTGAATTATTTCATCAAGAGTCATATTTCCATTGTCATTAAGGAACTGTACCATCCTCTCTATATTTGAACTATCCATTTTCCCTATTGTTTTATATTTTCCAGTTAAACTAACAATCATTGTTGCTTCTCTAAATAATTGGACGGCATCTACTCTTAATTTACCAGTTAAGAGAAGGGCAGCTACAACAACTTCCAGATTATTTCCTTTAAAATAATCTAGTAAAGATGTATCGTTTGAACTTTTTTTTTAGTGGTTCCGATTGTTGGTTTTCCTTTGTTTTTAATGGAAGACATGCAGTCCCCCCTCCCCATATTTCACCCTCCTGGATCGCGATTTGGTGCAAGGAAGGATCAAACACAATATCACAGTGCGGTTTACGGTCATTATTCTAACCATCATATTCTGAGAACAAACCACTCGTTACAAAAAGGACTCAACCAAATTCGCCATATCCGTCATATAAGGTAAAGAGTACATATTGGTGTATGTAGTTAATGAACTATACCGAGAAGAAATCATTAGCATATCTTATTAGTACAATCATCAAGCAAATCCTGGGCAAAGGAAGTGAGTATAAGTGGGAAGAAGAAAAAGAGTGAATCTCCATGCGTTTTCATTTGCTGAAGGAGAACACTCAAATGATATTGATCAGTCAGTTGAATCCGAGTCTCGACCAGTCTCCACAACTATGTTCTCAGTTTTTGACCGATTTGGTGGAATCGACGGAATAATGTCCATGATTGGAAAGATCCAAAAAATGTTTGGTATTTATCAACAGGTGCGTCCTGCGTTCAAAATGATCAGTACTTTCATAGGTCCCAAAGCAACCGTAATGAACATAACCAATAAAAATAGGAATGCAAAACGAAAATTAACAGGGAAAAGAAACCTCCATAGAATAAATCCACGGAAAAATTAGCTTTTCAAGATGTAACGTCCCTAGAAACACAAAAAGGCCCAAGAGGGTCTTTTTTGTGTTTACCTTAAATCAGCATTCTGAATTTTATTGACTTCCCCTTGAAAAAAATGGTATATTCAACCCCTGAAATGTAACAGCTTTTAATACAGTTGCATCTAAACATAAGGGAGAGGTGACGCGTTGGAGAGCAGACCATCTGCGCGTGTAATTCTCCCTCCTCATAAAAGACTCCGTTCCGCGGGAGGTTCGTCAACTGACTGTTCAGTTGAAAAAAACCGGAACACCTGCATACGATCACAGGTTCCGGTTTTTAAGGATAGCTTCTTTATTTACGATTCCAATAATTAACCTTATTAATAATTAATCTATCTAATCACTATCTTACTGGCTTTACCAAATAATCGGTCACATTAAGGCTGAGAGCCTGTCTTGCATATTCAAAATCAGTATATCCGCTCCAAATCACTATGTTACTGTCGATAAATAAAATATAGAGGATCCACTGTTCGGAATCCACTGCTGCTCATCTATTTATATATACAAGAATTCAGTTTAATCTTCAAATCCGACATTATGATATACCTGCTGAACATCCTCTAGGTCTTCTAGCGCATCGATCAATTTATCAAATTGTGCTTGTGCGTCTTCCGGAAGGTTCACGTCATTTTGTGCAAGCATCGTTAATTCTGCAACTGTAAATTCAGTAATCCCGTTATTTTTAAATGCTTCCTGCACAGCATGGAATTGATCAGGCTCAGCATATACCAATATGGATTCCTCTTCCTCTAAAACATCACGCACGTCTACATCCGCTTCCAACATGATCTCAATAACTTCATCTAGTGTTTTACCCTCTAATGCAAAGACTGCCGTGGAATCAAACATATAAGCTACCGATCCGCTAACTCCCATACTTCCGCCGTTTTTATTAAATGCAGAACGGACAGTTGAAGCTGTACGGTTCACGTTATTTGTCAATGTATCTACAATGACCATGGAGCCGTTCGGTCCAAAGCCTTCATATCGTAACTCCACATATTGTTCATCCGAGCTGCCTTTTGCCTTTTCGATAGCACGGTCAATGATTGCTTTAGGCACATTGTACGTTTTTGCCCGCTCCAGTACAACTTTAAGGGCGCGATTAGATTCTGGATCAGGCTCACCCTTCTTTGCTGCGACATAAATCTCGAGGCCGAATTTTGCATAAATACGACTCGTATTTTTGTCTTTTGATGCTTTTTTTTCCTTAATATTGTTCCATTTACGACCCATGCTGATCCCACTTTCTTGTTTTTACTTTACATTTTTTTATTATAACCGATTTTCTTTCGTTTTGGACGAGTTAAAATAGAATATTAGGCTTAAAATGATGATGCGCTAACGAGCCAATAAATTGTATCCGCATTCATGAGTGAAACCTTGCCTATTCGACTGTTTTTGAATGAATATGATCTTTTACACAATATAATTTGAGGAATATGATAAATCCATTAAGTTAAATAACAACACTCGCTGAATTTCCAAGTGGAAATCGGGGGAACCAAGCGCGACGAAGCATAATTCGCCGCATGGGGTGAATCAGTGACGCTGAAAGATAGCGACGCTGTAGGGCGACTCTAAACGCCCGAATCCGTCAGCTAACCTCGTAAGCGTTGTTAGAGAGGTGAAACAACTTCGGTTCGATTATGGCCGCGGGGGGATTCCTCTGCGTTTTTTTTCGTGGAAAAAAACAGAAAAATGGATTCATAAGCAGCAGAGCATACTTAAATTAAGAATCAATTCATGGCGGTGATCAAAATGTTAACTTTATTAAAACGATTATTAATCGGTCGACCTTTAAAGTCCACAGAACTCGGGGAGCAAAAACTAAATAAAACAAAGGCGCTCGCCATCCTTTCATCGGATGCTTTGTCTTCCGTTGCATACGGTCCGGAACAGATTCTGTTAGTGTTAATCACAGTAGGCGCTGCAGCATTTTGGTACTCCATACCAATTGCGGCAGGCGTATTGGTTTTATTATTAGCCCTTATTTTATCATACCGGCAAATTATCTTTGCCTATCCGCATGGCGGAGGCGCTTATGTGGTATCAAAAGAAAATCTAGGCAAATACCCTGGGTTAATAGCCGGGGGCTCCTTGTTGGTTGACTATATTTTAACCGTAGCAGTAAGTGTTTCCGCCGGAACAGACGCCATAACCTCGGCTTTTCCAAGTTTGCATGCGCATACGGTAATCATTGCCATTGTGTTTGTCGTATTCATTACTATCTTGAACCTGCGCGGTATAACGGAATCCGCTTCGATATTAGCCTATCCGGTATATTTATTTGTTTTAGCGTTATTCCTATTAATCGGAACAAGCATTTATAATTTGATAACGGGTCATGTTTCACACGATTTACACACGACTATCGGTACGCCAGTGGCGGGTATTAGCTTATTTCTGCTCCTAAGAGCTTTTGCTTCGGGAAGCTCCGCATTAACAGGAGTTGAGGCTATTTCAAATGCAATTCCAAACTTTAGAAATCCGGCACCGAATAATGCCTCTAAAACGTTAATTGCAATGGGTGCCCTGCTTGCGCTGTTATTTTCGGGAATTGTATTTTTAGCCTATTATTACGGAATAACGCCTAAAGCCGATGTAACCGTGGTCTCACAAATCGCCGAACAAACCTTTGGCCGTAATTTTATGTACTTCTTCGTGCAAGGAACGACCGCATTAATTCTTATACTTGCCGCTAATACTGGCTATTCAGCTTTCCCTTTGCTAGCCGTAAATCTCGCCAAAGATAAGTTCATACCAAGAATGTTTACGGTTAGAGGAGACAGACTCGGCTATTCCAATGGCATTATCATACTTGGCATTTTATCCATCATCTTAATTATTGTTTTTAAAGCACAAACCGAGCATTTAATCCCGTTATATGCTGTCGGAGTATTTATTCCCTTCACCCTGTCCCAAACAGGAATGATGCTGAAATGGATCCGGCAAAAGCCGCCGGGATGGATTTCAAAGCTAATAATTAACACAACAGGCGCTCTTATTAGCTTTATTGTTACGATCATGTTCTTTTTAACAAAATTCGCCCAGGTTTGGCCGGTCTTCATATTTCTACCGCTTATTATTTTTGCCTTTCATCGGATTAAAAAGCATTATGAAGCAGTGAGCGAGCAGCTAAGACTGACAACGTGTGAGCCTGCTATTCAGATCGAGGGAAATGTAATTATTGTGCCGGTAGCAGGTATCACGTATGTGGTGGAGAACTCCATAAACTATGCCCAGTCCTTGGCGGCAGCACAGATTATTGCCGTCCATATCCCTTTTGAAAGAGATGATGAAGCAAGGCTTGAAGAAAAGTGGAGAAATTGGAGGCCAGATGTAAGACTGGTATCGCTGCATACACCATACAGAAGTATCATTCAGCCATTAAGCAAGTTTATTGATACTGTGCAGAGAAAAGCGAGTGAATCAAACTATCAGGTCACGGTGATTATCCCACAATTCATTCCCAAGAAAGGCTGGCACAACATTTTGCACAACCAAACAAGTTTAATGATTCGTGCCCACCTGCTGTACCGTAAAAATGTAATTGTAACCACCGTTCCGTATCATTTAAAGAAATAGAAAATGGAATGCAGAGACAGGGTCGTCTATCCTAAGCTTTGTGACAGCAGCGAATGACAACAGCGCTTTATTGTCGCTGACAATCATACACGTTGCATTTTCATCGGTAAATTGGGAATTGAATTCAAACCCGAGCTTTGATCATGACCAAATAAAAAAAGCCTGCCTAACCAATGATGGTTAAGCAGGCTTGAGCTATATAGATCACTGTTTAGAATACCTTTGTTGTCCACGATTCACAGTTCCAAGTATCTGTTACGACATCTCGATAAAATTCAGGTTCATGAGAAATAAGCAAAATGCTTCCCTTGTATGCCTTCAGAGCACGCTTAAGCTCATCCTTTGCGTCCACATCCAAGTGATTGGTCGGCTCGTCGAGTACGAGTAGATTCGTTTCGCGATTGATCAGCTTGCATAAACGAACCTTCGCCTTTTCTCCACCGCTTAGCACGGCAATCTTGCTCTCGATATGCTTAGTTGTCAATCCGCACTTGGCCAGTGCCGCACGCACCTCGAACTGAGATAAGGAAGGGAATTCCTTCCACAGCTCCTCAATGCATGTATTGTAATTGGTATCCTTCGTTTCCTGTTCGAAATAACCGATGCTTAGAATATCTCCAAGCTGAACAGAGCCTGACAGCGCTTGAATCTCACCTAGAATACTCCGAAGCAGCGTTGTTTTACCGATGCCATTCGCACCGACCAGCGCAATTTTCTGTCCGCGCTCCATACGAAGGTTAAGCGGTCTAGATAAGGGGCTGTCATAACCGATGACGAGATCGGCAGCCTCAAATATCAGCTTGCCGGAGGCTCTGGCGTCCTTGAAGCTGAACTGCGGCTTCGGTTTTTCTTTCGCTAGCTCGATAACATCCATTTTGTCGAGCTTCTTCTGTCTGGACATTGCCATATTACGCGTCGCTACGCTCGCTTTATTGCGGGCTACGAAGTCCTTCAAATCTGCAATTTCCTGTTGCTGGCGCTTGAAAGCAGATTCTAGCTGTTGCTTTTTCATTTCATAGACCTGCTGGAAATGGTCATAATCTCCAACGTATCGATTTAACTCTTGATTCTCCATATGGTAAATCAGGTTAATGACGTTATTCAGGAACGGGATATCATGTGAGATTAGAATGAATGCATTCTCATACTCTTGCAGGTAACGCTTCAACCATTCGATATGCTGTTCATCGAGATAGTTCGTCGGCTCATCGAGGAGCAATATGTCCGGCTTCTCTAGGAGCAGTTTTGCTAGCAATACCTTCGTCCGCTGACCGCCGCTCAAGTCGTTGACGTCCTTATCCAGTCCAATATCAGTAAGCCCCAATCCGCGTGCGGTTTCATCGACTTTGGCATCAATCATGTAAAAATCCTGATTCGTCAATGTATCCTGAATGGTCCCGACATCCTCGAGCATCTGTTCAAGCTCTTCTGGAGTTACGTCGCCCATCCTGGCGTACATATCGTTCATTTCTTGTTCCATATCAAGTAAATATTGAAAGGCTCCCTTTAGGACGTCACGGATCGTCATGCCCTTGCTAAGAACCGCATGCTGATCAAGGTATCCTACGCGCATGCGCTTAGACCATTCGACTTTTCCGTCATCCGGCTGAAGCTTGCCCGTAATGATGTTCATAAAGGTAGATTTTCCTTCGCCATTGGCTCCAATTAGTCCGATATGCTCGCCTTTCAGCAGGCGGAAGGATACGTCATTGAAGATCGCGCGATCTCCGAAGCCGTGGCTTAATCGTTCAACGTTTAATATGCTCATGAATGACACCTTTTCTTTTAAAATAAATGCTCGTTATATTATAAGCGTAAAAAGGCAAATAACTCAATGTCTATCCCTTAACGCCTATACTGTTATTGTAATTCACCCATTCAAACCCTGCTTATGCTGCATAAAAACGAAATTTATGAACAAGATAGATTGGGATATGAGTTAAAAAAATGAAAGGAGCGTTTTGCTTGCAGGAAGAGAAAGAGTTAAACGAGCATGAGCCTACGATTGCGCCCGGAATGGATACGCTGCAAGAATTGGATGAGGAAGCGTCTGAGAAAGAAATAAAAAAAGGTGATTCTACCCATGTCACAAGTTTATTTGTTGATCGAATACCTGAGGATTAATAGGGGGTAACCATATGAAAAAAATAATTATGTACTTCAGTATGCTGTTATGCGTTCTTCCATTAAGCAGCGTACATGCACTGTCCAGTTCAGATACTGGCGGAATATCGGTCAATATGATCAATAGCGACGGCAAAACAGTAGGAACAGCCCGGGTTACCGAGCATGCAGGTAAGGTTTACCTGCACGTCGAGGCGGAAGGGCTACCTCCCGGAACGCACGGTATACACTTCCACAATGCAGGACAATGTACAGGACCTGATTTCGCTTCAGCGGGTCCTCATTTTAATCCGCAAAGCAAACAACACGGATTCAAAAATCCGAAAGGCTATCACGCCGGTGATTTGTTGAACATTGAGGTCGGAGCGGACGGAAAAGTAATCACCGATCTTGTGAGCCAAACGGTCACGCTTGAAAAAGGGAAGCCTAACTCTTTATTAAGGACAGAGGGTACGTCGTTGATCATTCATGAAAAAGCAGACGACTATTTGACGGATCCATCCGGCAATTCCGGAAACCGTATCGCTTGCGGGGTCATCAAATAATTGCACCAATAGCAAAAGCCAGGTACTCATTTGAATACCTGGCTTCAGTTCAGAAGAAACTGTATTCTTGCTGCTTCTTGTTACGTTTTTCTTACCACTCTGCTTCCCATGCGCTTTCATAGCCATTACTTAAGGAACGCTTTAGCAAGGACTGCTCCTTTGTTTTCTTAAAAGGATAATCCGTTCCCAAATATTTCGCGAAATGCTTGCTTTCCTGCCTTCGAATTTTCCGGGCCTCTTTACGTTCAGGCGCTGTCTCATACAGCAGTCGTTCTTCATCCGTTTCTGGAACGACCCCCGGCACCTCTGTTGGTTTGTCATCCTCCCCCAATGCGACGAAGGTCAAGAAGGAAGTTGCACAAACTCTGCGTATGCCTGTAAGCAAATCCTCCGTTACTACCCGGACAAAAACCTCCATTGACGTTTTATGTGACCAAGTAACAAAGGCTGACAAGCTTACCGCATCGCCTTTTTTTACCGGATGCAAAAAGTCTACCGAGTCTGTCGAGGCCGTTACGACAGGGCGTCTTGCATGCTTGGTTGCAGCGATCGTCGCTACATCGTCTATATAAGCCATGAGCTTTCCTCCAAAAATCGTACCGTGATGATTGGTATCCGGCGGCAAAACAATGGCATCCTTTATGGTTAGAGATGCTGATGATGGTCGGGTTATTACGGGTACTGCACGTTTCTCCATGATATTCATGGTAACACCTTTCTTCTATATAAGCTTTCGATACCAACTAGTTTACACCCGATAAACCTATAGGTAAAATACATATATCGAATAGATTACATTCCTTTTCACTATATTTCCCTTATGATCCGCTGAAGGAGTACATCGCAATGGACCTTAAACATTTACATTACTTTGTGGCTGTAGCCGAAGCCGGCAGCTTTACACTAGCGGCGCGCAATCTTCATATTACCCAGCCGTCTTTATCCAAAATGGTACGATTGCTTGAAGAAGAGCTTGGTGTTCAGCTTATCGACCGTTCGTCCAAGCAGATCCAATTAACCGATGCCGGCACCTCCATTCTTCGTTCGGCCAAGTTTATCATTCAGTCAGTTGAACACATGTCCAGCGAGCTTGAAGAGGTTGTCAGCTTAAAAAAAGGAAATCTACGGCTCGGCATCCCTCCTATGATCGGCGGATATTTCCTGCCATCCATCATCGAGAAATTTTTGACGCAATATCCTCAAATCCGATTAACCGTCATTGAACAAGGCGGGAAAAGCTTAGAGCAGGATATTCTGCAGGGTGAATTGGATTTTAGCATGGTTATTCTTCCGGTCAAGGATGAAGACAAATATGAAATCCTTCCCTGCATTAACCAAGATTTGCGTCTAGTCGTCCATGTCGATCATAATCTGGCTTCACATAAGACGATCCGGCTGAACCAGCTGGAACACGAGCCATTTATCATGTTTCGTAAAGACTTCACGATTCATCATCTAATTAAGGAACAATGCGAAGCAGCCGGCTTTGAGCCCCGGATCGTATTCGAAAGCTCACAGTGGGATTTTATGACCGAAATGGTTGCTGCCAAATACGGCATTACCCTCCTGCCGGAAGGTATTTGCCAGCAGCTTGACCCCAGAAGATTCACGACTATTCCTGTCCTTCAGCCTACCATTCGTTGGCAATTATCAATGATTTGGCGTAAAGATAAATACTTATCCTTTGCGGCACGAGAATGGATTCATATTGTAAAATCAGAGCTTGTGCGAGCCACCTACGAATCCTAAATGAAGCAGGAGCTGCTCCGTGTAAATTGTCATCTTGTGTGAATAAGTTTCCCTTTTAGAACCGCACCGATCCCTACATTCTTGATGGAGAAAGCGGATTATCGCAGATTTCACTCTTACGCCCAGTATGAAAAAGTCTGATGTGCTGTAAATTATCCTTATCATGTATCTGGTTGCTGGATGAGCAAACGGGACATATTAATAAAGCCAATTACCCATAATGGAGGTTTTTAACATGCAAAAACTATATACAGCCACGGTTACAGCAACCGGAGGTAGAGATGGCAAGCTCATCTCGAGCGACAATTACTTGAATGTCGATGTGAGAACGCCGAAGGAGCTTGGCGGTCCAGGCGGTGCGACAAATCCGGAGCAGCTTTTTGCTGGAGGTTATGCTTCATGCTTTGAGAGCGCGTTGAATGTGGTATGCAGAACGAAAAAAATTAAAGTTGAAAAAACGGAAGTAACGGCCCACGTTACGCTCGGTAAAGATGATGAAGGTAATTTTGCGCTTGAAGTTGCGCTGGATATTACGTTAGGCGGCGTCGAGGGGAGTGTGGCTAAGGAGTTGGTCGATGAGGCACATCAAGTGTGTCCATACTCAAGAGCGACTCGCGGTAATATTAAAGTAGAGCTTAATCTTGTTTAGCAGCTAGATGCGGCAGTTGCTCGAAGAGATACAACAAGTAGTTGTAGGGTTTCAGTCTGTTCTCTTTCGCACTTTCGATCACGCTGTAGATCGTCGCACTTGCTTTGGCCCCGCGCGCGTGTTCGCAATCAGCCAGTTTTTCCGTCCGATCACAAATGGCTTGATGGACCGCTCGCTACGGTTGTTGTCCAGCTCCAAACGCCCATCCTCCAGAAACGTGGTCAGCTTCTCCCACTGGTTCAAGCTGTATGCGATCGCCTGCCCAAGCAAACTTTTCGGAAGCGTCCAGGATCGCTGCTGCTTGAGCCATGCCGCATAAGCCTCCAGCATCGGAACACTTCGCTTCTGCTTCTCGGCTAGGCGTTCCTCCGGTGAAACCTCTGCCACCTCACGCTCGATGGCGTACAGCTGATTGCAAAAACGCAAATCCCTGTCCGGTGACACTGCCGACGCTGGTACTCATCCAGTACCGCCGGTGATACGCCGCGCCCCGTACGGTAGAGCCAGAGATACAACGTCGATTCCGCAGACTGCCCGGCTCCTTCAGCACCTGCAGCGTCGTCTCGTCCGCATGCAGCACATCCTGTCGCAACACATACGCCTTGAGCGCCTCGTACAGCGGCGTCAGCCAGGTTTCGGATCCGTAGATCATTCAGTTCGCCATCGTTTGCCGGGAAAGCGCATAACCTAGACGGGCAAATTGTTGTTCTTGCCGATAGAGCGGCTTCGGCCTCGGTGCAGTAACGATAGGTGTTTGCAGTGACGACAAGCATAGACTTGCCGTTATACCAGATCGACCTCCAGTGCTCGTACGACCTCGCGTAGCAAGGAAGGCTGGAGTCCGGCAACGACTTCACAGAGCTGACGACGATTCACCTGATTGGCGTTGCACCAATGGCTCGCTTTTTCTCCACTCGCGCGGAACGCTGCGATACGCGCTTCCCATTTCATTAGAATCTCTTCTCTTGGTATAGAAAATCCTCCTCTGGTTGGCTTCTGAGGAGGATTATCTCATGACGTATTTATGATTCGTAGGCGGGGAGTGCTTGACGCTTACAAATCCGAGCTGTAAGCACACATTGGCTCTAACAGATCACAAACATACATTACTCTCACACTGTAAGAGCACATAGGTGCTTACAGTTCTACATCGAATTACCTTCCACATCGGTATTAAACGAAGGAGCTGCACCTGAGGTCGTTTCCAACCTTGTGGGACAGCTCCTGATACATTATTTTCAATTTGTGAATTTAGTGCTGCAGCTGGCTGGAAGGATCCAAAATCAGATTCGTGCCTTCGATTTTCAGCTTATCCATACGAATAACCCAGCCTTTGAATGCTTCATAGATGTCATCCGTATATCCGAACAGTCGTTTAATGTCCATGACAATTTGCTTTTCATCATCGTTATAATCGCCGTCAGCGAAAATAAGCAATAATATTTCAATGAAAAAGATGTTTTTTATGGCATCATCCTGTATGCCTCCAACAATGTCCTTCAGCTCCCTTTCGGACGAGAAGGCATATCCGGACTGCTGAAGCTCCATTTCATCCATGATCGACCGCAAATATCCCCTTTCCTTTCGATTCACGAATCCATCCGCATTCGCAACGAGATGTGCTAATTCTAAAAATGCTTCTTTATGCTCCTTAGTTTGTAAAAAATGCAAGAACAATATCATTCACTCCTCAACCTTATTTTTATTTTTGGCTTTCCTAAATAAAATTCGACATCTCTTGAACATTTCCTACAAGATTCTTTTTATGTTACAAAATTCGAATTGAATTCCACTGATCCCTGTTCAGCATCAATAAAAATAACGGTGCAGAGGATAGTTCTGCACCGTCATTTTTATTTTTCATGATATTCCATCAAAAACAATTATGGATTGACTGTTTTATTATAATTCGCGATTTTCTCTGCAATCGCTTTGGCAGCATCCCTATGATGACTTAATTATACAAGAAATAAGGTACAGCCTCCTCCTATTTTTGAGGAACTGTACCTTTTTTACATCATGGTGACTTTTTCAGTGGCCTCCGATCTGGCGGCCTTCTTACATAAGTTACGGAATATACTGCTGTACAATGCGAACGACCTCTCCGTCCTTCACCGTTAAATGATAAGGAAAGCCTTTCAGATCAAGCTCATCCTCCGTGTTCATAAGTTCAACGAATTTCTCTATTGAAATTTGCTCATCCCATAAAATATCCGCTTCTGCGATATTTCCAGTCCGGTTATAAATTTGCATGCGCACATCAGCATCTTCAGCAATAGTTAATGATATTAAGGTACTGTTATCATTTATAATGTAATAGCCGTCCGGAGGTCCTTCCATCTCGCCGTCACCTTCGCGCTCCAGAAACTTTTGGACCGCTTGCTCCCCCTCGTACCATTCCATTCGATCAAAGGACAATACATAACGATCGTCCTGTTTCTCAATCTGATCAATAAAGCCTGTTTCCAAATTTGGCGTTACCACTATCGGTTTATAATCACGGCCTCCCGCCAGCGCAAAATTAAAGGCCGTAAGACATGTAATAGCAACGAGAGCAACCATCGTATATTTTTTCATCGCGCAGACGCTCCTTCATAGTGGTGTATATTCTTATTCTGCCTACCTATAGAATATAACGTCTGCCGTGCCAAATAAGTTACAAAGCAGCTACAAATATTTTTCCGCTGCTCTTTAAAGAATAAAGGCATCCAAATCATGTTCTTCAAGGTAATCTTTCACCCGATTAATGAATTGGCTGGAGACCTCTTCATCCAAAACGCTGCGGTCAAACGACAAACCGTCAAAGCGAATGCGCCTAAGGCTTCCCCCGCCGCCCCATTGCTTCGCGATCGGTATGCCCATGAAGCCAAGCTCCGCCATACGCTTCAATTGACCAGTAGGGAATTCATCATGCAATTCCATGAATGAAACGGCAGGCGCCAGCTCTGTTTCCGCAAAATGTTTTACTTCCAGACGCAGCTTATCCTGCTCCCTCGTATATCGAAGCTCCATGGTTAGGCACTCCTTTCATGAACCTACCCCTTCGGATCGTAAAGATAAAAGCCTCTTCCCGTCTTCCGTCCCAGCCAGCCAGCCTTCACATAATTGCGCAGCAGTGGACAAGGTCTATATTTCGAATCGCCAAAGCCCAAGTGAAGCGTCTCCATAATGGCTAAACATGTATCGAGTCCAATGAAATCAGCGAGCGCAAGCGGCCCCATCGGGTGATTCATCCCAAGCCTCATGACCTGATCCACGGATACCGCCGACGCTACTCCCTCATAGACCGTATAAATGGCCTCATTTATCATCGGCATGAGTATGCGATTGGCCACGAAGCCTGGAAAATCCTTCGATTCCACTGCCGTTTTCCCAAGCGCATGCGCAACATTCTTCAATTTCAGTAATCGATAGCGAAGACGTATTCGATGCTAGGATAGCATTCGAATTACAGCGCAGATCCAGATCCTTGAACAACGATTTTTTGAGCTCCATATTTTCAGGCACCGCTTCTATGACAAGCTCCGAGTTTTTGGCGCAGTCTAAATCCGTAGAAGGGGTTATGGCCTCCATTGTGATTGTGCTCTGTTCCTCCGTAATTTCCCCCTTATCAGCCAGACGTGAAAGTGAGGCTTGAATTGCATTAATCCCGCTCGCAGCAGCCCCATCGATATCATACAAAGCTACGTCAAATCCGTTTTGCGCGAATGTCTGAGCAATTCCACGGCCCATTTGTCCCGCACCGATGACGGTGATATTGCGGATTTCCATCTTCACCACCCCAGATTCAATCATCCACCTGGATTAAAATAGCATCTCATTGCGCTCCCCCGCTGCAAATGGCAGCAATGCCTTGCCCGCCGCCGCGCCTGACCAACTCATGCACCAAGGTTAGAACGATTCTTGCACCGCAACGCGGCTTCCGTGAACGGCCATATGAACATGATCAAAAGCACAGGTAAGCCTCTCCTTGAAGCAAAGGATCAAGGACAAAGTTCGACGGTATCCGTGTTTGTTTTAGTATATGAATGCGCCATGCGCAAAAATAACTTTCTTGTTCATGCGCTCACCCCTATTTTTCCAATACACAGCAGCACGGAAATTCCAAAAAAATAAGCCTTTCCTATGCAGGAAGGGCTTGCGCTTTTGATGAGCTGGAGTTTATTCCGGTTTTGCGTCCTTTATATAAATAAACCAATAAGCTGCTGCTACAAATACAGCTCCCCCCACTAAGTTTCCGAGAAAAACAGGCACAAAATTGCTGAAATAATCAATCCAGGTGAACGAACCGGCAAAAATGGCTGCAGGAATGACAAACATATTGGCCACGACATGCTGGAACCCGATCGCTACAAACGTCATAATCGGGAACCATATGCCCAATATTTTTCCCCCAACATCGTCCGAGGCACTAGATAACCAAACAGCAAGCGCCACCAGCCAATTACATCCTATCGCTGAGATAAATGCCTGAAGGAAGGTGTCGTCAAGCCTTGCTTGAGCGATCGCTACTGTCTTCTCTAAGTAGGGGCCCGTCTCTGTTAAACCGACAACATGACCAAAGCAATAAGCAACGAAAACCGCCCCGACAAAATTGCTCAGTGTCACCCAGAACCAATTCGTGAGAAGCTGCCTGACGGTTATTTTCCCCGACATTAGGGCAATGGAGAGCGACATCATGTTGCCTGTTACTAATTCTCCCCCAGCTATGATCACTAAAATAAGTCCTACCGGAAATACTGCAGCTCCTAAAAACGAAGCAAAGCTCCCCCAGTCATCCGGCAAATTCGCACTTACTCGAATATGAACGAGAAAGCCGAAGGCTATGAAAGCTCCAGCTAAAAAACCTAAAACCAGTAAAGAGGGTAAGGTCAGAGACGCTTTGCGTTCTCCGGCCTTCATCGTTAGCTCAGCAATATGCCGAGGAGTATGAAATGCCATGATGTCCACCCACAAAATGATCTAAACGAAAGTGACAAACCATAATTGATTTATCCCTATTTCTATCATTAAGCTAATGCCTTTCTGATAGCTTCAAGCACCCTGTCGCCTTGAAAAGGCTTCACTACAAAATCTTTAGCGCCCGCTTGGATCGCTTGGACCACCATCGCCTGTTGTCCCATTGCGGAACACATAATGACCTTCGCTTTCGGATCGTTTTGTTTGATTCGCCTTAAAGCTTCTACCCCTTCCATTTCCGGCATTGTAATATCCATCGTAACCAAATCCGGCTTTACTTTTTCATATACTGCAATCGCTTCAATTCCATTTCCCGCTTCACCGACTACCTGGTGACCTCCTTTTGTGAGGATATCCTTTAACATCATTCTCATAAATGCCGCATCATCTACAACCAATATATTCGCCATCAACTATTCTCCCTTTTCCTTTTGTAATAATAAAATAAAATTCATCTCACCAATATTATGTATGACTAGTGGAACGGCGATCGCCTTATTATAGCCGTACATTTTTATTTCTCCCTCCAGAATAGTCGGGGGTGTAATATCAAACTTCAATCCCTTCTGGGATATATGCGTACAAACGTTTCCTGCTACCATGTTGGCTATCTCTCCAACAAAGCTATGAAGCATTTCACCTTCAAGCGCCATACCGAACATGCTTTCCCCTAATTTCCCGAATGTAGGGATACCTCCATCGATAACCAAACGTCCTTCTAAATCACCGGTAAAGCCCACCAACACACACATCTCGCTTAATAATACGGTTTCATTGTACAATCGCGGCTCTTCTATGTTCAGTGGCACGTGAAGCACCGCTCTAGCTGAAGCAATTATACTTTCTACGAGATCGTTCACACCTACATTGACTATTGACATTAAGATTCGCCTCACTTTCCGCTAAATTTGTTTATGATTTTTGACACTTCTAAGATTAGTGCTACTTTTCCGTCGCCTAATATCGTTGCCCCTGCAATACCATCAACTTTTCCAATATAGGAGCCCAGTGACTTGATTACGATTTCATCGTTACCGATCAGCTCATCTACAGCTAAAGCTAATCTCTTTTCTGCAGAACCTACGATCACGAGCGGGATATGGCGCTTCTCCTTCTGCGGTTTAGGCATACGGAAATGCTCATGAACCCAAGCTACCGGGATGACCTGATTTCTCAGCAAAATAACGGATTTCCCGTGAACCTGCTGAATATCATTTACTCTAACAATTTCAGCAATATTACTCATAGGAATAATAAAGATTTGGTTATAGAGTTTCACGAGCAATCCATCGATGATCGCTAATGTCAACGGGAGCTTGATTCTGAATCGTGTCCCCAGTCCCAGCTCCGTTTCGATATCAATCATGCCATTCAGCTTTTCAATATGGCTTTTGACAATATCCATGCCAACTCCACGGCCGGATACATCACTTAATACAGCAGCAGTCGAAAATCCGGGGCGGAATATAAGGTCGATGCCTTCCTTTTCAGTCAATTGATCCGCTTCTTCCTGATCGATAACGCCTTTTTGCACGGCCAATCTTTTCATTTTTGCTGGATCTATGCCTGCGCCGTCCTCTTCTACATAGATAACGACCTGATTATCCTCATGTGCCGCTTTGATTTTTAAAGCTCCTTTACGGGGCTTGCCCATTGTTTCCCTTATTTCAGGCGTCTCGATACCATGGTCCACTGCATTCCTTATTAAATGAATGAGGGGATCAGCGATTTCTTCGATTAGAGTACGATCCAATTCTGTATCTTTGCCTTCAACAATAAGATCGATCTCTTTGCCTAAATCTCGGGACAAATCACGGACCATTCGCGGAAACCGGTTGAACAGCTGTTCGATCGGGAGCATTCTTGCTTTCATTACACTTTCCTGCATATCTCCAATTACACGATCGAGATGGTCAGAAATCTGGCCCAATTCATTCACTGAATCGTCGGTAAATCTCCGACTCAATGTTCGTTCCACCTGATGAATGCGGGTACGATCTATAACGAGCTCGCCTACCAAATTCATGAGATGCTCCAGTCGTTCCACGCTGACCCGAATCGTTTGGGATTTGGTATGGCTTTTTGCAGCGTGCTGATCATTAACAGCAACGGTTTCTTGAGCCGACACCGTTGGACTGATCCTTGCCGCTTCGATGCTGTCTAACGGTTCCACCCACACATCGACCACTTCAATCAAATTGGAGGTGAGATCCTTTATCACCGTTGAGCTTTTGTCACCTGCAAATAGGAAGGTGATCTCGACAGGTGTATCCATCTGCTCATCGATCTCTTCTAATTTCGGTTCGGAACGTAAAACTTCTCCCCATTCGCATAATTTGGAGTGAATGACGCAAGCTCGTGCCCCTTTGATTACACATTCGGATACAATTTTCATACCGATCCAAAAAACTTGAAGACCCTGATCCTGAGCTTCTTGTGCCTTCAAGCGGGTATCTAAGCTTATCCCAAGTGTGCCTTTCACTTGTACAGTTCCAGAAGCAATTTCCGCAGGCTTTCCCGAAAAAGATTGAAGCTCCCGCAAGCATACAGATATATCTGTCGCCGAGCTTTCATTATCCACAACATCATGCTTTAGTTGTTTCAGGCAGTCCATTGACTGAAAGAGAAGATCGATTAGCGGGCTCGTGACCTCTAATTTTTTACTTCTTACTTGATCCAGGAGATGCTCCATTTCATGTGTCAAGTTCTTCATATCTTCAAAGCCCATGACTGCGGATGAGCCCTTTAAAGTGTGTGCTGCTCGGAACAAGCTTTGGATGACCTGCTCCGAATTCCCAGCTTGCTCAAGCTTTAAAATTTCCTCATCCATGAGCTGCAGCTGCTCCTCCAGTTCCTCCAGAAACAGCTCCCTGTATTCGGACAACATCGGGTCTTCTCTCCTATTCATGAAGCAATACGGTATCCAGCTTCAAAATTCCGACCAGGCTGCTATCCGTTAATCCGATTCCTGTGAAATAGTTGCCGTCAGGTCCGCCAACGCGTTCTGAAGGAGGCTGAATGTCTGTGAAAGTGGTAACTTTGTTCACGCGATCTACAATGATTCCAACAGTGTCATCTTGATGGTGAACAACTACTATTCGACTTGCCTTTGTATGCTCTTTTTCATGGAGTCGAAACAAGTTCCTGAGACTGATAACCGGTACAATCCTGCCCCTCAAGTTAATGACTCCTTTTACATAAGGCATGACATTCGGTATTTGAGTAATATCCTGCATTTTAATAATTTCATGTATATCCTGAATTCGAATGGCGTACTGTTCACTTTCGATGCCAAATTCAATATATTGCTCCTGCTTAGAAGCCTGCATCGCACTACCTCTTCTCTTCATTTAACTATTTAATGTTGAAAATGGATACGGAACTATTTAAATCCTGTGCAAGCTCAGCCAGGGATAGAGCCGTTGCTGCGGTTTCTTCGCTGCTTGCCGCTGATTGTTGCGTAGCTGCGGAAATGCTTTCAATTGAAATAAGCACTTCTGCGGATTGAGCGGCCTGTTCCTCACTCGCTGCGGCAATTTCCGTAACCTTAAGAGCAGATTGATTGACCATCGTAATGATGCTGTCAAACGCTTCACCGGTTTTTTTGGAAAATGCAACGCCTTCACCAACTGCCCTCACACTGTGTTGCGTATTCTGCTGCATACCTTTAATAATTGACGTTATTTGCTTCGTAGCTTCACTGCTACGTTCAGCCAATTTACGAACCTCATCGGCTACAACCGCAAACCCTCTGCCCTGCTCTCCTGCACGCGCCGCTTCAATTGCAGCATTCAATGCCAAAAGATTCGTCTGTTCTGCAATATCATCAATTACTTCAATAATTTCACCAATCTTATTTGAATCCTCTTCTAATCGGGACATCTGTTCATTAACCACAACCATGCCTTCGATGGACGAACGAACCACTTTGCCGCCTTCCATTGCAATATCCATTGTTGTATTAGACAGATCAGCTGCTTGCTCTGCACTCTGAGCCACCGAACTAATAGCTATTGACAATTCCGAGAACAGTTCATTCATCGTTTGAGCATCACTCGCTTGGCTGTTACTCCCTCTGGCTATCTCCTCGGTACTTGACGAGATCTGCTGGGAGGCAGCAGCAACGCTTTCAGCGGATACAAAAATGGCTCCGACGGTTGACCTTAAACTGATTACCATGTTGTTTATGGATGTCGCCAATTGTCCGATCTCATCTCTTGTATTGATATCCGATGTTTCTCTCAAATCGCCAGCCGCCACTTTACCAAGTAATCCCACCAGTCGATTCAGAGGCCGTGCGATAATTTGTGACATGAAATAACCGAATGCAATACTGAAAAGCAATGACACAATGATAATCGTTATGGTCATGGTTCGGGAGCCTTCGTACATCGCATTGGATTGCTCAAACCCATGTTGTGCTGTCGTAATATTCAAGGAAATCAGCTCCATTAAAACACCTTCTACCTGGTCACCGGCCGCTTTAAAATCAGGAGCGATTCTTTTATATTCGTCTATATCACCTGCATGTGCGGATTGCATAGCAAGTTCCAGCATTTCATTGTATGACTCCCATGCAGGATCAAATTTATTTATGACTTCCCTTTCCTGCTCACTCAAATCAGAATTACGGTATGTATCCATGTTCGTTAAAATTTGATTTTTTAATTCGTTTATATTATTTTCATAAATATTTTTGTCTGCACTTATAATAGCAATAAAGTTCATATCCCGGATATTAACTCTAATTTGCTGGTATAACACTTGAGAGGCAGCAATATCAGCAATGGGTACTAACCGTTCATTGTATGTGATTCCTACTTCATCATTGATTTTCCCCATATTAGACAAACCAAATATTCCAACGAATGCAAGTAGGATAGCCATCAAAACAAATGCGGAAATTAACTTCACAGACGTTTTCAAATTATAAAACCATTTCAAAATAGAACACTCCATCCTGTTTATAATATCTTCTGTCGTTCTATACAAAATCATTTATGTCATCTGCTATCCGCAGCTTATTGGAAATAAATTAAATTATCCCAAAAGATCGTATAAAAAAAGACCCAAAAGGGTCCTTACACCACTTTTGGTAGCCCGGCTGTCATAGCGTTCGCCTTAGACCCGTTGCTTTGCGTCCTTATCTTTCAATAAGTTTGCCTTTATCAATAGGAATAATCTTGTCACTTCTTAATAGGATGTTCAAAAACAAAAACCGAAACGGCTTGGTCATCTTTTATATGTATGTCCGAAAACAAACGAACCAATTTCGATCCAATCAACTCTTCCATCCCCTCAGGTACTTTGCGATTATAGTATTCCTGAATGAGCTTCGTTCGGGCCTGGTGAACCAAATTTCCGCCTTGCTCGGTCTGCGTCATGAACTTTTCGACAGGTGTAAGATTTCCGCTCATCGTCGTGATTGCTTGATTATCTACAAAAACAGTACGCACCTCATCCGGACCTTTGCCGAATAGATCCTTCCGCACCTTCCGAACCATTTCATTGAATAGATGTACTTTTTTTTGCATGACCCCTCGCCCCTTCAAGGATTTTCCATTTTCTTTGCTAGCAATCTAAGATTGTGTGGTATTTCCTCAAATTATAGTGGATGAGCAAAAAAAAACCATCGAAAAACAACTATATACCTTCAATCGGTACAAAGCTGTTTTATGATGGATGTATAGCCAACATCAGATTATGCCTTTTACCATTCCAGTCATCGTATCTATTCGTAGTGAAAGCAACTTCATACCAAATTACTCCACCATTGCATTATTTCTTATAATACACGCAGATATCACATGTGTCAAATGGACTAAATAAATCATCTAATAGGTATTTATACATGGGATTCTAATATTTATTAAAATCATTTAACTAAGACTTGCAGCATTATATATATCCTTGGTTTTAAAAAAGAATGGACAAAACTAACTTCTGCTGTATGTCTGTGAACGAAGCGATCTAATTGCTACGGTCGATGTTTTAAAGCCTGGCATTTTACAATGGGGATCAAGCTCGGGACTAGTCGCCTTATTCACGTTCTGTACCCCCCCCCAATGCATCGGCACAAATAGCGTATCTTCTCTTATTTTATCCGTGATTCGGCTGCGGACACTGAAGCTTCCTCTGCGAGAACGAACTTCGACCCACTCCCCATCTTCAATTTTATATTTTTTTGCTGTCTTGGAATGAAGCTCGATATAATTCTCCACGCTCCGTGCTGCGAGTGAAGCGCTTCTTCGTGTCTGTACCCCTGTTAAATAATGGGATAGCTCTCGTCCGTTCGTCATCGTGAGCGGATATGTTTCGTCAGGCTGCTCCTGAGGCAGCCGACTTTCTACGGGGAAGAAAATCGCTTTGCCGTCCGCATGAGCGAAAGTCTGCTCGAACATCATGCCGTTTATTGCTTGCCCCTCCGTTGAAGGACAAGGCCAATACACGCCGCCCTCTTGACGGAGACGTTCATACGTAATGCCATAGTAATCGGCTAGGCCACCGCGGGTGGCCTGTCTCAGTTCTTCGAAAATCTGCTCTGCCGATTCGAATGGGAAATATCGCTGCTTGCCCAGCATTGCAGCAAGCTCACATAGGATGGCCCAGTCATGCCTTGCTTCGCCTGGAGCGTTAAGCTTGGATTCTCGAAGCAGCACGCGGCCTTCCAAATTCGTAAGTGTTCCATCATTTTCCAAGTAGGCCGTCACAGGCAATACGACATCGGCCAGCTTGGCCGTCTCTGACAAAAACATATCTGCTACCACAAGGAAATCGATCTTAGACAACCCTTCCTCTACCCGATCTGCATTCGGATTTGAAACGACGGGGTTGGACCCCATTACAAACAATGAACGTATCGTTCCCTCGTGAACCAGCTCCATCATCTCATAGGCGGATACGCCTTTTCGGGGTAGCTCCTCGGGATCAACTCCCCATACGCCAGCCACATAAGCACGATCCTGCTCATCCTCTATGGAACGGTAGCCTGGCAGTTGATCACTCTTCTGGCCATGCTCTCTGCCGCCTTGTCCATTCCCCTGCCCAGTAACTGCACCGTAGCCGCAGCCTGGCTTGCCGATTTTTCCGGTAACGAGCACCATATTCAAAAAATTCCGAACGGCAGCATGCCCATCTGTCTGCTGCTCAACGCCTCTAGCCGTAAATATAATACCGGTACTCGCTTGACCATACGTCACCGCTGCCTTATGAATCATCTCTTTATCTACGCCCGTTAGATCTGCGATCTCTTCCAATTGGACTCCTGATATATGCTGCACAAGCTCAGTGTAGCCGTTTGTCCGGTCGTTTATAAAAGACTTATTTTCAAGTTTCTCGTCCATTAAAACTTTAAGCATACCGTTTGCAAGCGCAGCGTCCGTGCCGGGCTTGATTTGAAGATGAATGTCGGCAATTGCGGCGGTAGCGGTCACTCTCGGGTCGATGACAATAATAATGGCTCCGTTTTCCTTCGCTTTTGTAAAATAAGGCATTAATGTCGGCTGGCACTCCGCGATGTTCGTGCCGGCTAAAATAATGCAGCGGGCTAGCGGGATATCCGATAGCCGGCAAGTTAGACCGCGGTCGATCCCAAACGTTTTATTTCCAGCAGATGCTGCAGCAGACATGCAAAAACGCCCGTTATAATCGATATATTTCGTGCTTAGCGCTACTCTGGCGAACTTGCCCAGTAAATAAGAGGACTCATTTGTTAATGAACCGCCTCCGTATAAACCGATCGCATCAGGACCATAACGCCGGCTTACAGCAACAAAATTATTATATATGCGAGTTAAGGCTTCCTCCCATGTAGCCGGCGTTAGCCTGCCATCCTTCCTTATTAAGGGCTGAAGCAAACGCTCAGCGCTTATCACATGCTGATGCGCATTCATTCCCTTCACGCATAAGCGTCCTTCTGATGCTGCATTCGGAATTCCTTCTATTCTATACGTATGGCGTCCGGTGTCCGGGATCGGCGCAGCTTCTGTAATACGTATTTTGCACTGTACACTGCAGAAAGGACATTGTGTATCAATTGGAAAGCTTGCTTGCTTATGAAGTGAGGTTTCTCTTATCATCTGCTGCATACACGGTCACCTGGCCTTTCTTCATTAAAATTAAACTTCTCCGAGGCAAAAACTCTATCCAGCAGCTCTTGCCGAATATCGAAATCTAATAAAGCTTCTCTAATCTCAACAATGCTTTCCCTCTCCATCCACTTCCACATCGGCTCGCCGAATTGCGCTCGCTCCCGATAAAGCTGCAAACAGGCAGCAGCAAGCTCTAGAGCAAGCGTATCGGTATCTGCAATGCCGATTAGCTGCCCCTGTTTCACCGGATGCTCCGCATGACCAGCAGCATAGACTTCCCATCCAGCAGGAGCGCCCGTAATCCCGATTTCATGAACGAGTACACCCGCGTGCTCATGAAGGCCGGACGAAACAGCCGTTTTTACGTGGTAAGGGAATAACATACGCCCGAAATGATTGTGCAGCGTTGTCCCAAGTAAAAATGATGCGGATTTAGGCACGGTCTCTTGAAGCATATTAGCCGTGAAGCCTGCTGTAAGGCCAATAAATGCTTCATTTAAGGGAAACGCCGCTTCACAAGCAGGAATGTCAGGATGCAGGAGCGATAAATAGTATTGGATAGCCGAGGAACAAGCAGCACAGCCATCAGCTTTGCTCCAGCCTAACGATGTCATGACTTCTTTGGTGCTAATAAAAGCACTGCTTGCAATCGAAGCCTTCAGCAGCTCGTGGCTCATCTGTGTACAAGCGCATATAGGCGGAGCGCCTGCAGCTATGCTGGTTTTTCCGTTAAGGAGAGCATACTTCACGACGGCTGAAACCATTGAACGGCAGCCGCCGCAGGAGCTCGACGCTTTGGTGCGATCCCGAACCTGATCCGTTGTTTCCAAACCATCCTCCAATACAGCGCACATAATAGCTGATTTATTGACAGCATTGCAGGCGCAAACGGTCTCTCGATCTGACATGGCAGCAACGATTCCATCGTTATCGCTGCCGCCACTAGCGGTCGCTGCAGGACTAAGCGAGGACACTGGAGCTTCACGCTTCACTAAATTCAGTAGTTGAGTGCTTTCCGCCGTATCCCCGAACAGAATAGCTCCACGTATCACGTCCTCTCTCATCATGACCTTTTTGTAGGTTCCTCGGATTCCGTCATACATCTGCAAGGCGGTTTCCGCTTCAGTTTCTAAAATTTCACCAACTGAAAAAACCTCGATACCGGATATTTTAAGCTCCGCATAGGGGACAGATCCTGCATAGGGTCCTGTTTCCTGGCCGCATATGACCTTAGCGAGCACTTTTCCTTGCTCATACAAAGGAGCGACCAGTCCATACGCAATTCCTCGATGCTCAGCGCATTCTCCGACTGCATACACATTCGGAACACTCGTGCGCATGAAATCATCCACAACGATAGCTCTGTTCGTTTCGATCCCGCTGGCTCGCGCTAGGCCGATATTCGGGCGAATGCCTACTGAAATGACAATTAAATCTGCTTCTATTGTAATTCCATTTGTAAAGCGGATACCCTTAGCTCTATTTCTGCCCGTAATGCTTTCCGTATCTTTATTGAGCCAGAAGCGCATGCCCTGCTGCTCCAGCTCTTTGCGCAGCATCTCGGCAGACATGCGGTCAAGCTGACGATTCATAAGATATGGCGCATTGTGAATCACGTCCGTTTCCATGCCAAGATTGAGCAGTCCTCTCGCCGCTTCAAGCCCTAACAGGCCTCCCCCGATGACAGCCGCCTTTCGATAATTTCGGGCATATTCCATCATCGTCCTGCAATCTTCTATATTTCGGAAGGAAATGACGCCTGCTTTGTTCACACCTAGGATCGGCGGTATGAATGCCGATGAGCCCGTTGCAATAACAAGGGAGTCATAATCTGCCTGCAAGCCCGATGAGGTTTCGACTATTCGAGAGTCCGTATGGATGCGCGTGACCATCTCATTAGTATACAATCGAATGTCTCTTTCCTTATACCAGGACCAATCATTTAAGATAATATCATCAATTGAGGAATTCCCCTGCAGCACCTTCGATAACATAATGCGATTATAATTCGGGTGAGGCTCATTCCCAAACACCGTGATTTGAAACTGCTGCGGATCAAGCTTATAAATTTCCTCTACACATTTGATGCCTGCCATGCCATTTCCAATGACCACCAGTTTTTTTTTTCTCATGTATGATCACATCCATTCCTGGTTTTCCATTATCATGATGAAATAACGATCATCGAGCCTCTTCATCAGCAAATTACGGTGCAAATAAGCAGCAAAAGCCCTTTCCCGTTTCATCAGGGAAAAGGCATCATTGCCAGATGAGTTGGCACGCCACTGTGCTTTACTCTTGTATAGTGTAAGATTAGTGCATGTTGCTTTATATGTCAATATATCTAACACATGATTATTGAATTAAATTAACATAGAAATTTATGTTAGATATATTGACATGTTAATTTCTCCGATTTATAATTCGAGTTGGGGTTACAACTAAGTGATCCACCCGAATACGAACGGCTGCACAATGCTGTGCCGCCGATGGCAATGAGGCCGCAACTTATCCTTTATTAAGGATGGATTGCGGCCTTTTAGGTGCTATACTTACACAATAAAGGAGAGATTAGGATGGAGAGAAAAGGATTTTGGCAAAGCGGTCATAAACCAACTTTATTCAGTTCATTTTTGTATTTTGATGTTAGTTTTATGATTTGGGTTTTAATTGGTCCATTAGCCGTTATTATTGCGGCGGATTATCCAATGACCCCCATAGAAAAAGCTAATCTTGTCGCACTTCCTATTCTTGGCGGGTCTATTCTTCGATTAGTGCTCGGTTTCATGACGGATTATATCGGCCCTAAACGTACAGCTCAAATCGGGATGCTTTTGACCTTGATTCCACTCATTATGGGCTGGCAGTTCGTACAATCGCTAGAACAGCTTTATGTCGTTGCGTTATTGCTCGGTGTTGCAGGCGCCTCGTTCGCTGCCGCGCTGCCGCTTGCCAGCCAGTGGTATTCGAAGGAGCATCAAGGACTTGCAATGGGAATCGCTGGCGCGGGGAACAGCGGCACTGTCATATCGACACTGTTCGCGAACCGTCTAGCTCAGCATTATGGCAGCTGGGAGGTCGTATTTGGACTTGCCATTATCCCCATCGTGATCGTCCTTATTCTGTTTACTATTTTTGCTAAAAACAGTCCAAACCGTCCTGCTCCAAAAAAACTTTCGCATTATGCACAGGTGTTAAAGCAAGGTGATGCATGGGTGTTCTGCGCCTTCTATTGCGTAACCTTCGGTGGCTTCGTTGGCCTTTCCAACTACTTAACTATATTCTTTAATACACAGTATGGTCTATCTCCTGTAAGAGCCGCAGATTTTACGACATTTTGCGTTATCGCGGGAAGCTTCTTCAGACCCGTCGGCGGCTATTTGTCCGATCGTTTCGGAGGAGCGAGAATGCTGACGATCTTGTATGGCGGAGCAGGGCTTATGCTTGCCGCGGTTGCTACGCTGCCAAGTCTTCCAGTTGTGCTTGGCATGCTGTTCGTGGGCATGATGTGTCTAGGAGCAGGCAATGGCTCTGTATTCCAGCTTGTGCCTCTGCGTTTCGGCAATGAGCTGGGATTGATGACTGGCATTATCGGTGCTGCCGGAGGTTTAGGAGGCTATGCTCTTCCACTTGTTCTTGGACAATTGTATCAAACTACCGGATCCTATGCGCCAGGCTTCCTGGTTCTAAGCTCGATTACCTTAGCATCGCTAGTTCTGTTAACGATGATCCAGCTACGCTGGCGGAACAAATGGATGGAAAAAGGCGGCAAAGCCCGTCTCGAAGTCGCAACGGATAGTTCACGAATCCAATTATAATCTCCCTTCCCCTCCACTAGGAGATCGTTCCTAGTCGAGGGGAATTTTTTTATTTGCTAGAAATGATTTCATGTATTGTCTCTTTGGATTTTTAAGCAGTTTCGTCATCGTTTCAGACCATCGATCCTTGCGCTCCCCATTCGTACGATTTGCATAATACATAGAGATTTCTTCATTATACAGCTTAAGCTGATCGATTAATTCCTCATCCTGCCTATACTCTTCTTCATGATATACATTCATATACGGCAAACGTGGCTTCGAATCGGAACCCTTCTCAGGGTGACCCACGCTCATCCCGAATAAAGGAAGTACTCTTTTCGGCGTTTTGAGCAGCTCTGTTACTTTGTCAAGCTGATTGCGGATACCTCCTATGTAACAGATTCCAAGCCCCATGGATTCAGCGGCAATCGCAGCGTTTTGTGCGGCCAGGGCGGTATCGATAACGCCGACCATAAACATTTCAGTCGAGCGCAATGCTGCTTCGATGTCCTTAGTCTCTGCTTCCTCAAGCTGAGCTGCCAGCTCCAACCTGTGCAAATCGAGGCAAAACACGAAGAAATGGCCGTTCTTCGCGACATAGGCTTGATCACCGGCCAAAGCAGCCAGCTTCTCTTTCTTCTCAGCATCATTAATACCAATGATAGTGTAGCTCTGTACAAAGCTTGAGGTTGAGGCCGCTTGAGCGCTCTGTACGATAGCCGCAATTTGTTCATTCGTTAGCGGCTCATTCGTATAAGATCGGATCGAGCGGTGATTGATAATTGTTTTGATGATATCATTCATTAGCCTTCCACTCCTTTTTTATTTTTTATTATGACACATGTTTTGCAAAAAAAAAAAAAGAAGACCGCCCTTTGGTCCTCAGACCAGGGCGGCTTCACTTATCAACACCATTTATTTCCAACCAATCTCATTTATTTTCGCTTTCAAGAAATCGATTGTATTTTTTGCATACCAGTCAGGCTCAGCCTGTCTTGTGTGGAAACCTACCTCGGCTGTCAAATAACCTTGGTAGTCGATTTCCTTCAAGGCCTTCAGTACAGCGTCAAAATCACAACGTCCAAGGCCTGGCGGCAAGCGATCGCTGTCCGCAAGGTGAATATGGTGCAGCTTATCCTTCATGCGATACACATAGTCGCTTGCTACCTCATTGCGATACAAGGCGTGGAAGGTATCGAACATTACCTTAACATTATCGCGTCCTGATTGCTCGCTCAGAAGCAGCGCATCATCAGCAGACTCGATTAGGTTGCTGTCGGTTGGCGTTGGCTCAACAACCATCGTAATCCCAAGCTCTTTGGCATAATCAGCCGTTTTAACAAGTGCCTCCAGGCTGTAGTTCCAAGCTTCAGACTTAGAAGTTCCGAATACGGCCCAGCCTGCCAGGTAGATAACGGTTGGGCATTCCCAATCATGAGCAAGCTCCAGCACCTGTCTGTAGTGGTTGATTGTATAGGCTCTTTCTTCCGCAATCGGAGAGCTTGGGTTGTTCCCAGGACCGCCGCCCGGAGCCGGAAGCAGCGAGGATACAGCCAGCTTCTCTTGCTTCAAGAGGCTTAAAATTTGTTTGCGGCGCTCAGGTGAAACAGTCTCAGGCCAGGCATGCGGGCTTGCGCAGCCGATTTCAATGCCATCATAGCCGAAGGATGCCAGTCTGCGGATAACCTCTTCGAGCGGGTAAGACGGTACCCACACCGGAAAACTGCTGTATGTCCAAGTGTTAAAGGAAATTCCTTTCACATTTACACGTCCCTTCGATTATTGTAACGTATCAGTCCCAAATAAATACGGCTTTTTCGGTTTCACGTTGGTCAAACATCCGGAATGCCGTTTCTGCGTCCTCAAGCTTGAACGTGTGTGATACAAGCTTTTCTACTGGGAGGTTTCTATCCAGTATGAATTTCGTAATTTCATCATATTCGAAAATCGGGAAGTACCACGAGCCCATAACTGTAATTTGCTTGCGAATAAGCTGCTGGCTTGGGCGAATCGTCAATTCCTTGCCTTCACCGATAAATGCTGCACGGCCATGCGCACGCAGACTGTCTAATGCTTGACTCTGAGCAAATGGGCTGCCGGAGCAATCAATTGCCGCATCCGCACCGCGTCCTTTTGTAATTTCCATAATACGCTCAAGTACGTTTTCTTTGCCATTGATCACATAGTCAGCGCCAAGCTCCTTAGCAACCTCAAGACGCTCGTCAAGCATGTCTACGGCAATGACTGTAGCGCCAAGACCTTTGGCTACCATCACACCCGCGCCGCCCATTGGCCCAAGACCAAATATAACAAGTGTATCTCTTCCGTTTATGTTCAAGCGCTTCTGTGCGTGATATAGTGTACCAACTGCATCTGTCGAAACTGCAGCAACAACATAGCTCATTTCGTCCGGAATACGCATGCAGTTTTCTTCTGGCACTACGACATAATCTGCATCGCCGCCGTGTGTGTCAAAACCGATACATTTCCAATCCGGACAGAACATTTTATAGCCGCTTCTGCAATGTGCGCAAACGCCGCAGCCAATGGCTAAGTATACCGCTACACGATCGCCTACTTTAAATAGACTAACGTTATCGCCCACCTGTGTAATCTGACCAGCAGGCTCGTGACCAGGGTGTATGTTTCCGGTTTTTACAGCTTCACCGCCGACTACGGTATCTGTACCGTAATATAAGCTCATATCGCTACGGCAAATAGCCGATGCTTTCATTTTGATCAATACTTCTCCGCTGCCAGGAACGGGAATCGGCACCTCTTTAATTTCAACTACTTTATCTCCTGGGAAAACGACCGCTTTCATTGTCATGATAGGTCCCTCCAATTAAAAAATTTTAATAGCTTAATATTAAATTTATTTATGCACTTTAATCCAGCGTTGTTGTTTATTGCTCTCCATAATAGCATCTGTTATACACATAGAAATATGTCCGTCTGCAAACGTGGCAAAATTTGTTGAATCCTTAAGCGGGTCTTTGCCATCACGAATGAACGAATAGTAATGCAGCATCATGTTCTTCAAGGAATCCGGCCAACCCTCATTGTGACCGCCAGGGTGGTGGATGGAAGGTCTGGCTTCCTTCAGGAACAGTGCCGGATCTGCCATGAGCTCCTCGTTGGAGCGATCGCGGTGACCAATCCACAAGCTAGCTGCATCCTCTTGCTTCCAGTATGCGGATTTCAAGCTGCCGTTAAGCTCAAAACTAAGCGCATTTTTGCGACCAGCGCTTACTTGCGAAACCGTGAATACCCCTTTGCTTCCATCCTCGAACCGTATGAGAACCGAAGCGTAATCCTCCGTATCGACAGTTACATCCTCGTATGCTGCATCTTGCTCTGCTGCAAGTCCACCGAATGTCTCCTGTGAGGTCAAAGGCTTCTTGCGCGTAGGCAAAACGGTCCATAGATCAGCGAAAACCTCTGAAATTCTCTTTCCAGTCACATATTGCACCGTGTCACACCAATGTGAGCCAATATCTGCGATTGCTCGCGATTTGCCTCCCACTTTACTATCTAATCTCCAATTGTAATCTGTTTCAAACAGAAGCCAGTCTTGCAAATAACTGCCGTGCACGACATTAATTTTCCCGAATGCGCCTTGCTTAACCATTTCCGACAGCTGCTTCATCATAGGATACTGTCTGTAATTGAAGTTCACACCATGAACAACCTTATGCTTGATCGCAAGAGCCAGCAGCTCAGCCGATTCCTCACTCGTCATGGCAAGGGGTTTTTCGGACAGGACATGCTTGCCGGCTTCAATAATTTCTTTGTTGATCTGAAAATGCAGATGATTCGGCGTACAGTTATGGATAGCGACGATGTCTGGATTTTTCAGCATTTCCTTGTAATCGCCATAAGCGATTGGAATGCCGAGCTGCTCAGCCTTGCGGCGTGCATTTTCCTCGCCATTCTGAGCAAGCGCAATTACTTCGACAAACTCCAAGCGGCGAACCGCTTCAATATGAGCGGCACCGATAAAACCGGTGCCGATAATGCCTACTTTTATTTTATTGATCACTTTTTGATCGCCTTCTTCCCGAACATAACAGCCAAGATAATGATCAAACCTTTAATCATCATTTGTTGACTGACATCTAGGCCCATAATGATCAAGCCATTATTGATAACCCCAATCATCAAAGCGCCTACTACCGTTCCGATAATTGTTCCTACTCCGCCGAACAAGCTCGTTCCACCAAGGATAACTGCTGCGATAACCGAAAGCTCATCGCCTTCACCGAAGGAGAAGCGGCCTGCATTCATACGGCCCGCATAGAGCAGACCGGCTAGACCAGCCATTAAGCCTGTTCCTAGAAATACAAGTAATTTGATGCGTTGTGTTTTTACACCAGAAAATCTTGCTGCATTCTCATTGCCGCCGGTTGCCAATGTTTGTCTGCCGAAAGATGTTTTACGAAGCAGCACGTGAGCGATAATGGTGAATACAAGCGTCCAAATGAGAAGAACGGGAATCGGACCAATATCACCTGATCCAAAAATAAAGTTAAAGCTGTCATTCACGATTGGAATAGGTGCGGTATCTGTCACCCACATCGCAAGACCTTTGACAGCGCCCATCGTACCAAGAGTAACAAGGAATGACGGAATCGCAGCCTTTGTCACAAGCAAGCCATTGACCAGACCAATTAGAAGCCCTGTACCTACACCGGCAATAAGACCGCCGAGTATACCGAAGCCTGATTGCACCGCTAATGCTCCAGTCAAAGAAGCGAGTGCTGCCGTTGAGCCTACTGAAAGATCGATTTCTCCGGTACTAATAACAAATGTCATGGCCAGTCCCATAAGTGAGATCGTTGCCGTTTGTCTTACGATGTTAAGCAGATTTCCCGATGTTAGGAAGCCTTGGTCAAACAAGGTGATGGCGAAGTAAATAAAAACACCGATAAAAGCGATGTATACGATGTAATTGCGCCACTGAAAGCCTTTTACAGCTGCAAGTGCGCTTGGTTTTGCTGTTCCTGTATTAATATCCTTGGATTGCATATTGCAACTCCTCCTCTGAATGTATCTCCGTGCGCTTCATTTCTTTCTTAATTTGTCCATCATGCATGACGAGAACGCGATCGCTTAGCGCGAGCAGCTCCGGAAGCTCGGAAGATACGACCAAAATCGCTTTTCCGCTTTCTGCCAGTTCTCGAATAATATCGATAATTTCAGTTTTAGCGCCGATATCGACCCCGATTGTCGGCTCATCCAGCAGCAGCACCTGTGGATCATTCGCAAGCCATTTGGCCAGAACGATTTTTTGCTGATTACCGCCGGACAACAGATTACTCGTTTTAAAAATATTATCCGTCTTAATATTAAGTTTCTCTACAAGACGCTTGCTGATATCGTTCGTTTTCTTATCGTCGATGAGAAACCCTTTTTTCACCTTTGAAAGAATCGGCAGTATCATATTGTCTCTTACGCTGTGCTGCAAAATAAGCCCCTGCATCCGGCGATCCTCTGGAATAAGCGCAAGGCCCGCATCGATCGCATCACGTGGGCTGTTCACCTTTTGTTTTTTCCCATTCACGAATATTTCACCGCTGTCTACGTGATCGATCCCAAAGATCGCGCGTAGAAGCTCAGTCCTTCCACTTCCCATCAGACCGGCGATACCGATAATTTCGCCAGGCTGGATTTTCAAGCTGACATTTTGGACCCTGGAACCTGCATTAATGTTTCGAAGCTCGAAGATCGGAGGAACTGCTGTGTCGTATTCTCTTTCCACCCATTCGAAAGCTTTGTTGAACTCCATGCCAACGATATGCTGAATGACCCTATCGAGACTAGTCTCTTTAATAACCTCTGTTGTAATTTTGCGACCATCGCGAAGAATCGTAATACGATCGCAAATTTGGAAGATCTCATCCATACGGTGAGAAATATAAATGATGGCGTAGCCCTTTGCCTTCAGCTTGTTAATAAACGAGAACAAGATTTCAGTCTCCGTCTTTGTAAGCGACGAGGTCGGCTCATCCATAATCAGTATCTTTGCCTCTTGCGATAATGCTTTAGCGATTTCCGTCATTTGCCAATAACCGACTCCAAGCTCCTGTACAACATCGGATGGTTTTATGTCAACACCTAGTTCCTTTAGGAGCTTTTCTGCTTTAATTGCATTTTCTTTATCATCAAGCAGGCCTAAAGAGGTTTTGGATTCGCGTGTCAAATAAATATTTTGTGCTACGGTCAAGGTTGGAATTAAGCTGAACTCCTGAAAAATCATAGAAATATAGTTAGCTTGAGCATCCTCATAGCTCTTAATATTCACAGGTTTTCCTTCGATTGTAATTTCACCTTTATCTGCCGTGTAAACACCAGTAAGTATTTTCATAAGCGTCGATTTACCCGCACCGTTACCGCCCATTAGCGCATGTACCTCGCCTTTGCGAACGGAGAAGCTTACATCGTTTAACACGGTAATGCCGTTAAACGCTTTAGATATATTTTTCATTTCAAGAATCGGTTGATCCATGTACGCTCACCTTCTCTTTTTCTTAGAATGAAGACTGCCAAATGGCAGCCTTCATTCTAAGAATCGTTATTTTTTCATTGCATCTTGAACGCTAGTAGGAGCATCTACACCGTAGATCAGCTTCCAGTTTTCCAATACATTTTCTTTTGTTACTTTAATAGCTGGGGAAGCAACATAAGCTGGTGCTTCTTTACCAAGCAGGCCATAACCTGCAAGGATGGCTTGCGCTACACCTTGGTCATATGGAAGCTGAGCGCCAAGGCCTTGAACGATGCCGTCAGAAGCAATGGACAATGCAACGTTTGTGCCAAGGTCAACCGTAGTAACGATCAAGTCGTTTCTGCCCGCTGTACGAGCCGCAGCCATTACGCCTTCAGCCGGTACATCCCAAGGAGCGAAGATGCCGTCGATGTCAGGGTTTCTCGTCAGCATTGCGGAAGCAACCTCTTCACCTTTGTTCGGATCTGTAATACCGCCTTGCGCTACAATTTCAATATCAGGGTATTTTTCCTTAATTGTCGCTTCAAAAGCATCGGAACGGTTTTTCGTAACGAAGAAGTTAACGTCGTGGTACACGATTCCAACTTTACCTTTTCCGCCAAGCTTTTCTGCCATGATATCAGCAGCTACTGCGCCGTTACCATAGTTATCGCCGGATACAATACTAATGTAATCTTTGCCGGCAACAAGTCCCTCAGCAGCGCCGTCCATGAATACCAGCTTCACGCCTTGCGCAATGGCCTTCTTGTAAGCACTCGCTGTGGATACAGCGTCAACTGGTACAGAGATCATAATGTCAGGCTTTTTTGCAAGAACGGTTTCAATATCATTTACTTGCTTCTCGGCTTTGAACTGGGCGTCAGTTACCGCTACAACCTCGATACCCATCTTCTTGAATGTATCCTGCATTGCGCCTACAGCGGCATTCATGTAGTCCGTGCCGGAGTAGTGCATAACGATAGCAGCTTTATAATTGCCTTCTTTAATTTTGGCAAGCTCTTCTTCCGATAAGTTAAGGTCCTTCGCCGATACCGCTTTCTCGCCGTTCGGTCCAACGTCCTTTACTTCTAGATCAGGAATATTTGGGTTGATTGTAAGCGGCCCGCTTGTTTCTGTGTAGCCTTCATGCTCTTTCGGTGTATTCGTCGCAGTTCCGCCAGACTGGTTATTGTTACCGCAACCCGCAAGTGCAATTCCGCAAACAAGCAGCAATGCAACCGCTGTTGTAAATTTCTTCTTCATTAAGATACCCCTTTTCTCTTCATGTGTGAAATCAATGCTTCAAATAGTGAACGTTTTATTAATTTGAGTATAAAGCTCGCATGATGTAGGAAGTAGACGATGAATTTAACATGCAGGGGGAACTTTTTAGCGTATGCAATTTATAATGGCTAGCTTTGCGATGTTCTTTCGCAAGCTAGCCATTGCTTAATAACCATTGTCCTTCATAGATTGCTCCACCTTAACGGCTGCCTCATCAAGAGCTTCCTTCGCGCTTCTCTCCCCGGTTAAATACTGCTGGACGGCCGTTTGCACTGCTTCAGAAAGCTGCTCATAATTCGTAATGCGCGGCCTTCCCACTCCAACGCTTAACGATTCGCCAAGCACCTGATAATATTCGCGCAAGGAAGGATCAGACAATGTACGCGAAGCCTCATAGGCCGATTTACGGGTCACATGCTGCCTGAATTGCAAGTATTCCTTCTGCGTGCGGGAACTAGTTAAATAGTCAGCAAGCTCAAAAGCAGCTTGCTTATTATTCGAGTATTTGTTTATAGCCAATCCATAGGAGCCAAAATGAGGACCTCTCTTGATCACGCCGTTATGCTCCACGCCCGGAAGCATGAAGTAGCCAACCTCTCCTCCCTTCACTTTCGGATTCAGCCGCATGTCATGATAATTCATACCCATTGCAACCTGTCCATAGCTGAAAGCGATCTCCACCTCATCCCATGTATAAGAGAGCACATCCGGCGGCGTAACCTTTTCCTCTAAAATCCAGCTCCCGTATGTCTCTAATGCTTTAACCCCTTTATCGCTGTTAAAAACAGGCTTGAGCTTATCATCAAACAAATGACCGCCAAATATACTCAAAAACGATTTGAAATCAACAAAATTGGATTCATGCTTGCTGGCCATTAAGGTTGTTCCATACCGATCAATCGTGCCGTCCTGATTGGAATCCCTCGTGAAAAAAGCAGCGATCTCCAAATATTCATCCAAGGTTTGAGGGATCGTCAGCTTGCGATGATACTGCTCCTCAAACTGTTTTTGATATATCGGGTCTTCGAAAAGGTCCTTTCGATAGCTGACGGTGAGCGCATTCGATTGTATCGGTAAACTCCATATATCAAAACCCGATTCTGTTATACGATCCAGGTTGATTATATCCATCGCCGGCGGCTCCTTGTGCGGGGCGTCTTTATCAAAGACGGAAGTATCCAAAAATAATTTCGCGATAAAATCATCGACTTCATTAGTCTGCTTCGACTGCTCCATGTAAGCCGTTAACGGCTCGATATGCTGAATGATTTTCGGCATCCAAGGTGTATCTATAGCAATCAGATCATATTCATCACTCTTCCGAAGCAGCTCCGAGAATACCTTCTCCTGTAAGCTGTTGTACGGAAAGGCGCTTACCTCCACGTGAATGCCCGTTCTCAGCTCATATCTTTCAGCGGCGTTTATGACGGCTTCCGAACCTGCTTCAACAGTCGCATAAAGCACCTTTAATGATTTGCGATTCTCGGTCTCGTTTAATTTCTGATTAGCATCATTCATGCAGCCTGTTAGGATCCATGTGAGTATAAGTATAAGAGACGTTAACACTTTATATCTGTTCATTCTGGAGTCCCCTCTCCACTTGTTACTCGGCATCCTCGGTTGCGGTCGCTATACCATTTTGCTTGCGAAGCTCGGAGGGTGAATAGCCGAATTCCTTTTTAAATAGGCTTCTGAAGTACGCATGATCCGCGTATCCCGTTTCTTCTGCGATTTCATTCACCTTTTTGTTCGTATTCAGCAATAGGCTCTTGGCCATTTTCATTCGCTTGCTCGTCATATACCTCACAAAATTAACGCCCATCTGCTGCTTAAAGGTACGGCTTAAGGTGACGGAATGAACGTTTACCGCCTCAGACACCGAATCAAGACTTAAATTGATATCATATGAAGCTTCAATTAGCTGCAAGGCCTGCTTGAACCAGTTGTTCATGTTAGGCTCAAGCGGGTCTCGCGTCTGGAGTTGCGTCTCCTTAAGGGCCATGACACCGCCCAAAATCATTTTTCGAAGTCTAGTCCTGAGCTCATCCCAGGTTTTATACTTCGATACCCAATCATTCCAGTAATATAAAGTTTCTTCATCCAGCATAATTACATCGTTTTTCACAAGCCCCTCATCAAGCAAAGCCATCAAATATGAAGCTTCCTTCTTCAGCTCCTCATAGCTCATATGGCTCAACATATTTAACCAAGCATCCAGCGTTCTCTCAAGCTCCAGGTTATCACCCGTCCGTGCTTGATGAATAATTTGCTGCCTATATCCATGCGTTTGCTTCGTCCATTCTTTCCGATCGATTCGATTTTTTCTGCGCTCTGCATCAGCATGCTGAAAAAATTGTTTTGAGCTTCTCTTGAGAAATTCAGCAGCTAATAGCGGTAGAAAGCCGACTTTTTCCCTAAATGTGCTTTGAGCTTGTTCTGGAGTAGCCTTTACGACGATACCCTCAGCCCCCGATTCATGTATGAAAGACAGCATCACCTGCTCCAATGTATCGCGATACGGAGCTAACAATACGGCCCGATCACCGATGAGGATAGACTTTAGCTCACGTTCGTCAAACCATAGGCTCACATTATACAGTTCCATCTGCTGAGTTGAAAAATACGGGAATGGCATTTTTATGATAAGCTGCTCGAGCTCATTTTTCATACGTTTCTCAAGGCTGGTCCTCACCTTTTCAACAATTTCCTTCAGCTGACCGCGATCGGCCGGCTTTAGCAAATAATCTGCCGCGCCATGCTGAAGAGCCTTTCGTGCATATTCAAAATCATCGTACCCTGATATAATGACCACATGCATAGCTGGGTGCTTTTCCTTAAGTATTTCCAAAATCTCTAAACCACTTAATTCCGGCATGCGAATATCCAGAAATACGAGTTCAGGCAATACGAGCGAGATTTGCTCAAGCGCCTTATGTCCGAACTCTGCGTTGAATACCTGTTCATGGGGGAACAAAGCTGTTACCTTCTGAATAATGCTCGTCCGCACTTCGCTTTCGTCGTCTACAACACATATTTTCATAATAAGACCAGCTCCTTCACGAGATCCTAAGCCTGTACAGTATTGTATGCAACAAGGAGGTAATAGCCATTGTTACGCTTTAGTTCTGTAAGACGTATACTAAACCGACTGACGCTCAAGTTCAAGCTATTTGTTTTGCTCATATTGCTGTCTATTATCCCCATTTCATTAGTGAGCTATAGCTCTGAATATTTCATGTTTCGCTCTGGAACCGAGTATTCCGCATCCATCTCATCGCAATACGTAGAATCAGTAGCAAGAGAATTGTCCGATTACCTGCAAAGCCTTAACCAATCCTTCGACAGTCTCTTTATTCATTCCAGCTTTCAAAATTTTCTGTATACCGAAGAAGAACAGCTTGCCGAACAGTCCAATGACATGATGAGATTTCGGCCAATTATTCGCACTTCCCTTCAATTTCACCCTGAAGTCGTTGGCGTTCTCTACATTGACCGGCTGGGCAAAAGATATTTTGACTCTTATCAAAAACAGCTCGACCCTACATTCTCCTTTTCCAAGAGCTCTTTCTACGAGGCTGCTTTCGCGAATCTTAATCCGGAGCTTACAGGTCCTCATCAGCAATCTTATGTGATGTACAGCAAAGCAAATGTATTCTCCTATATTCGGCCAATTCTGAACTCGAATACAGGTAAAACACATGCTTTATTTATTATTGAAATCAATGAAGAGAAAATTAAAAGCATGCTGCGGGGAGACGAGCGGAATCAGCAAGGACAGGTTTTTTTGTATCGGGAAGAAAACGGTGCAGCCTTCTCTGATCTGCCCATTAACGCAAAAATAATACATGATTTTGAGCAGGCTCGAACAACATCGCCTGCAAACAGCAAGCAATTTCTATTTACTTCGGAAAATTTGGAGTATCAAGCAATTTATTCCGATCTGCCAGGCAGTGATTGGAAGCTCGTATGGACTGCCCCTCTCAGCAGCATCAACGAAGGCGTAAGGCAAACATATAGATTGACATTATTAATAGGGATAATTAGTCTGGCAATCGCGATTATTTTTGCCTTCCCTGTTATGAATGGCATTCTTAAGCCGCTGTATAGTCTGAAGAGAGGGATGCAAAGCCTCGGGCGTGGCGCTTATGTACCTATTAAAGCAAATAACTCTTATGACGAAATTGGTTTTCTCATTCGAAGCTACAATCAGATGCTGGATAAGCTGCAGTATATGGAGCGCGAGGTTTATCAAGCCAATATGCGGGAAAAAGAACGGGAGCTGCTCCAGCTGCAGGCGCAAATCAACCCGCACTTTCTATTCAATACACTCGAAACGATTGAATCTTATGCGGTGAGGAACAATGGAGAAGCCGTTGGCGACATGGTTCAGTCTGTCTCGCGAATGATGAGATATACGGTTCGCAATGACGATGGATGGGCTTCTCTTAAGGATGAAATGGCTTATATCCACAACTTCCTGACCATCCATTACTATCGGAATCGCAAGGATGTAAAAGCTAATCTGGATATAGACCCTGCAGCCAAGGAGATTCCGATCATGAAGCTCAGCATCCAGCCTTATATCGAAAATGCAATCAAATACGGCTGGAGTCCTAATCTTAGCGCGGAGGAATTTGAACTAGATTTAAAGGTAGAGCTCATCGAGGATATGATGAGCATCACCATTCGGAATACGGGGACCGGCATATCGCCAGATGTGCTTGCGAAGCTGCAGATGCTGATCGTAAGCAAAGGTAAAACGGATGATCCTTATTTCCGCAAGCATACAGGCGTATTTAATACTTACCGCAGGCTAATCCTCGTTTATGGGGAACGCGTTCTTTTCCGAGTGGAAAGCTCGCCTGAGCATGGTACGATCTTTGAGTTCCGCTTCCCTTACGATGCTGGCAGGAGAAAATAGATGATTAAGGTGCTAACCTATGAACTGTGAAATTTCCTCATTAACATGATCTCGCTGCTCCCAAAATAAGCCATGCCCGCTGTCCTCCAACCATACGAGCTTGGAGTTCAGAATGTATTTGTTCAATTCGACTGCAAGCTGCGGAAGGACGATTTCATCATGAATGCCTTGAAATATTAAAGTAGGCGCCTTGATCTTGCCAACGTCTGCAAATAAGGTTTCATCCCTGAGCGAGGTCAGAAGGGCTGCAGTGGAATAACCTGCTGCTTCTGTGCCCAGCTGGAAGAACCAGTCGGCAAATGGTCCTGTAATATTTTGAAAGAAAAACATTCCATTTAGATCCTGAAGCATTTTGGGGCGATTATTCAAGGATGCTTGGATAAGCTTCGTTACCTCCTCCTTCGGCAGCCCGTAAGGAAAGCCCGGCAGCTGCGTAAAGCTTGGTGCTGCTGCTGCCAGAAGCACTAGCTTAGATACTCCGTACCCATTATGTCGTCCCATATACCGGATCGCTATTGCGCCTCCAACCGAATGGCCAACGAGAGTAAAATCATTTAGCTTCAACGCATCCACGACTCCGTTTACATCATCTGCCAGCCGGTCATATGCGTAGCCGTCAAACGGCTTATCCGAATTTCCGAAGCCTCGAAGATCGATTCCGATACAGCGGTAACCCATCGCAGGCAGCACATTGAACTGATATTCAAACAGCTTATGATTGGCCGGCCAGCCATGTATAAATAGGATCGTCTTCTCACTCTCAGGATTAATGTCCTCCACATAAATTTTTACATCCGTTTCCACCTCAACATAATATCCCACAATGACACCTCCATGAAGTAACGCTTCTTATGAACTAGGATACTCAGGAAGACGACAATAGGTGAATGCCTAATTACAACAGTCATTTGCGATTTATCCAACATTAACACTGTTCATGTCGTTAAATATATTGGTTTAGTGTACAGGTTTTGACAATCTTTACAGCTTTCATCTGCTAATATGAATACCATAGTGTCCATCATAGACGAGGAGTGTTGAAATTGATTACAATTTCCAACGAACATTTTCAAAACGAAACAATTACTTTTGACGGTTTTAGCTTTATCGGATGTACGTTTACAGACTGCGTTATTCTCATTACGACCTTGAATTTTAATTTCGAGAGATGCTCCTTCTTCCATTCGTCCTTGCATGTGAATCCGGCCCTCTCCATCTTTGAAATTTCGCACAAGCTATCGCAATCCACTTATGACAATGGAACCAATTGCTATCGTGATGACTATAAGTATCCTCAAACGACGATGAGCTTACCTGTCGCTAACGTTCATTAGTATGCCGATCATATAGTGATGAACTATTGAAAAAAACGCCCTCCATCGAGGGCGTTTTTTGAGTGTATTATCTTTTTTGTTGTCTTCCCGTTATCAGCAGCATGAGGAATGAAATAAGGATGATAATAAATGTCCATGCCCATGCCATCGTTAGGTTTCCTGAGTCTACGGCCACATAAATGGCTGTCGGAATCGTCTGCGTCTTTCCAGGAATATTGCCGGCAATCATCAGCGTGGCGCCGAACTCGCCAAGTGCTCTAGCAAAGCCTAATATATAGGCGCTAAGCAGAAACCGACTGGCTAAAGGCAGCGTGATATAACGAAATACGTGCCATTCATTGGCCCCCATGGAGCGGGCTGCTTCCTCCAAATCCTTATCGATTGATGCAAATCCAACCTTCATGGATTGGTAGACGAGCGGAAAAGCGACCACCACGGCGGCGATGACTGCCGCCCCCCAGGAAAATACAAGTGGTGCGGAAAATAACCATTCTATAGCTCGTCCGATCCAGCTATTTCCCCCTAACAGAACGAGCAGGAGAAAACCTACGACCGTAGGAGGCAAAACGATCGGCAGCAGAAATACGGTTTCTACTAGCAGCTTTCCACGAAAAGACTTTATTGTCATCCACCACGCGGCTGCCAGACCAATCACGGCAGTCACGACGCTTGCGAGCAGCGCAACCTGTAGCGATATCTTTATGGGCAGCCACAGCTGCTGCCAATCCATAGACGCCAGCATCAGCGCGGTTTGGAAAAGCCATATTTCACGAATACATCCATCACTTCATCTGTTTGAAGAAATTGATAGAGCTCTTCCGCCTCATTAGCATGTTTAGTAGCTTTTATAATGCCTACTGGATATTGAATAACAGGGTACGTACTGGGGTCTACTTGAAAAGCAATCTTGACTTGCTTAGATGACAGAGCGTCCGTTTTGTATACGAAGCCCACATCAGCGTTACCTGTCTCTACATACTGAAGCACTTGTCGAACATCCTTTGCTTGTACGATTTTGTCGCCTAGGCTGTTCCATAGGTTTATCGCAGTTAGCGACTCTTTCGTATAGCTTCCTGCCGGTACGCTCTCGGGTATGCCTACTGCGACGTGCTTTACCGCTTCATTTGTCAGATCCTCAGGTTTAACAATCATTAATTGAACAGCTGCAGGTACGATAGCAACTAGCTCGTTTTGAAGAAGCGATTGCTGCATTCTAGTATCTACTAATCCTCTATCTATGAGCGCTTGCATATTTTTGGACGCGGCCGCCAGAAAGAGATCAACAGGCGCTCCTTGTTCAATTTGCTGCTGCAGCGCTCCTGAAGCGCCAAAATTGAAGTGAAGCTTGATAGAAGGATGCTCTGCTGCATAGAGCCTCTCCACCTCCTGGAGTGCATCCGTTAAGCTGGCAGCAGCTGAAATCGTAAGCTCCACCGTTTCTGTCTGATTCAATTCGCATGCGGTAAGCAGGAAAGAGAACGATACAGCCAGCAGCAAAGACATACCGTTCTTTATTACTCGACTCATCCTCTCGTCCACCTCTATGTTTATGATCTAAACCATATTATATAGAGGTATTTCATGCGCTGTAAAGCAATAAAATGAGCAGACTGCCTGTTTTTAACTCGGCCCAATATTGGGATGTCTGACGCATTATAAAGAAAGCCTTCGACCCGACATCATCAGTCCTTCCATAATATAGGCGGGAAATGGGTAAGAATTGCTATAATCAAACTTTACCGTAACAAAAAAAAACGCTTCTGTGACTACCAAGGTCACTGAAGCGTTTTTTTATTCCCTTAAACCCAACATTTTTAATCCATGCATAATGCCATCCTCGGTAACATCCTTCGTAACATAACGAGCAGCCTGCTTAACGATCTCAGGAGCGTTGCCCATCGCAACGCTGTGATACACATATTGGAGCATTTCGATATCATTCAGCCCATCGCCAAATGCGTAAACATCTTCAGACTTAAATCCAGCACGTTCAACTAATGCTTGAATGCCTCGTGCCTTGGATCCTCCTTGCGGAAGTACATCGCTGCCATATAAATGCCACCGATTGAAACCAAGCTCAGAGAAATGATCTTTGTAGCAGCCCTCATCTTCTTCCTTACAGAAGAGAAGACATTGATAAATTTCTTTGCCTTTATAAAACTCTGGATCCGATGGCGGCAGCTTGCTCTTCAATGCATTGCTTTCAGCCTCTGAATAAGCGTTCCGGTCCGTATTCGTACGCATTTCTTCGGGCGTCATGAAAACTAACGGGTGACTGTTATCCGCTGTCATTCGCGCCAGCTCTTCTAGCCGTGCGGCGTCAATTGCTTGATTGTACAGCACTTCACCTTGGTACACGACGTACGAGCCATTAAAGCTGATATACGAATCAATGTTCAAAGCAGTGCTGACATCCTTCAGCATGAAGGGCCCTCTTCCTGTTGCGATGACGACCTCATGCCCATCCTTCTGTAAATCAAATACCGCTTGCTTTGTAGTGTCTGGAATGTTCTTGTTATGATCCAGCAGCGTTCCATCTATATCGAATAAAATGAGCTTTCTTGTCACTTTACCTCAAATCCCGCAGCATGGTTTTGACCTTGCTATATTGACCGTTGACTCGATCAATCAAATAGTTTTGCATCAGCTGGTTTTCTGCAAGCTGTGCCATCTCCGAATCAATATCCACATTATTTCCGTTATTGTTCATCGTTGTTGTATTCGTTTCAACAATTTTATAAGGCAGCGAATTTTCACCCAAATTATTGAATGGCATATGCTTGGCATAAGTTCGTCGAAGAGCCAAGCCATTATTCGTATTTTGTTCTAATCTGCGATTCAGTTCTTCCTCAAATACAACCGATTTCTTCTTATAGTGAGGCGTGTCCGCATTGGCTATATTATTCGTAATCGTTTCATGTCTCGCAATAATGGCTTCCAATACTCTTTCATTCAATGTAGGCTTCATTGATATCATCAAAGATTCCCCTTCCTGTTGCATCAATGTAATTATGTCTGAAATCCCGCGAATTTTCAATATATTTTTGCCAGGCTAGGCTGCAGAGGCGCTGCATTATGGCATTATCGATAAGATGATAACAGACTCTTATGTATCCAAATAGCGGCCTGGCTTCCATCAGCCATAGCAAGCGTCACCATCTCAGAATGGGCAGCGGCATCTCCTGCTGCCCAAACATGGCGGATACTTGTCATTTTTGTGCGGGAGTCCACGATAATATGTTTATTATCCATCAGCTCAACACCTAATTGCTCAGCGATTTCTGTTCGGACGATATTGCCTCCGAAAGAAATAAAACAACGATCGCTCTTCATAATCGTACCGTCACTTAGCTTAACGCCCTTGAATTGGAAATTCGAAACCAGAATGTGCCCAATCGGCATTGGGATGTAGCTGATGTTTGCTTCCTTTAACTGACTGAGCAGCTGGTCGTCGATCGCGGCTTGTTCGTGATTGATATAAATAAGCTTCTTCGTCCAATGCGTCAGCGTCAGCGCCATCTCAGCACCAGCTTTGCCTGAGCCCAGAACGATCGTTTTTTTATCTAAAACCTCGTACCCATCGCAATCTGGACAAACAAAAACGCTCGTTCCCATGCAAGGTATGAGCGCAGGAAAATCAGGAATTCGATCCTTTACGCCCGTTGCAAGCAGCAGTCTTTTACCATGAATTTGTTCATTTCCGGCCGTTGTTACGATGAAGCCGTCGTCTTGCTGCTCAGCTTTAATCACCTTTGCGTGAATAAGCTCGACACCGAGACGCTCAGCTTGCTGTCTACCAGCGGCGAGCAGAGCAGGGCCGCTGACCCCCTCCGGCCATCCAATCAAATTATGATAGCAGCGGCACAGGCTTGATCTTCCCTCAGCGGAATCGATTACGACAACTTGATGCCGGTATCTTCCGAGCTGAATAGCGGCCTGCAGCCCTGCAATGCCGCCCCCTACAATCACGCATTCGAACTTCATATTGCCTCCTCCTGCCAAACCTGACTGCACTCCCTGTCAACACACAAGATTAATATCTTTGAAATGAACGACTCCTATTCAAAACACGGATTAAAATAAAAAAAAGCCCAATTCATTTCAACGAAATGCATTAGGCTTTATCAAGTTTATATTGAAAATCACTTGCATTATTCATGTTCATACGATGCTTTACCGTTCAATATCCATCCCTATGAAAGCAGCTGCAGCCTTTTTTTCTTCATTCTCTTCAATAGCTCCGGGAGCGTAACGCCTAATAGCACAACGGTCACTCCAATCCATTGCAGCAGGCTTACATGCTCATGAAGCACGAAGGATGACAACAGCACCGCTACTGGCAGCTCGGACGCGCCAAGAATGCCGGCCATTCCTTCTCCGATATGCGGCACGCCAACAGCAAACAGCAAAGGAGGAATAAACGCTCCAAACAGGCCAAGTAAAAAACCGTAGAGCATCAGCTCTCCAAATAGTAAGCCATTAAACAAAAACGTCGGTGGAAATAGTAAAAATACGAGCAGCATACCGCCTGTAATCATCCACGCGCTGCGATAAGCGGGCTGCGCAGCTGGCACAGCTTTACCGCTGAATAGAATGAATAAAGAATAACTGACCGCTGACAGCAGCCCAAGCATAACGCCCATCAGGTTGAACCTCCCTGCCCCATGCTCAATAATGCCTGCGGCTAGCAAAGTGCCTCCTAGCAGCACTGCTATTGTAATTATCATCAATTTGTCAGGACGCTTCCGCTCGCTTATCGCCTGGATAAGTACGCCGATCCAAGTAAATTGAAATAATAAAATAATTGCCAGAGAAGCTGGAATGTATCGCAGCGATTCATAATACAGCAATCCGGTAATTGCGGTAGGCGCACCCGCAGCCATAAGCAGCAATCGGTGCTTCCACGTCAGATTGGTGATGGGTTTCGCAGCAGCGGCTTTGTCTGCCGCTTGTTTAATGATTCTTTGCTCGCGTCTCTTTATGAAGAACGCAAGCGCCCATGCCAGCAGGAAGCCCGTTAGCAGCTGACTGCCAACCACCTCACCAAGCTTATAACCGTGTCCATAGGCCAGAACGACAATGGTGGATAAAATGCCATAGCTTGCAGCTCCCAAAAACACCGATAGTAAATATTTCATCTGTACACATGCCCCTTTCAAACTTGCACAAACCTTCGAATATACACATAAAAAAAATCCTAACCTCGAATACAGGATCATATGATATGATCTTATACTCGTAGTTAGGAAGTTAAGGCTTCCCGTAGAAACCCTCACCCTATATCTTGTATTCACGCTGTGAGGTTATACGAAATGATTAAAATGTAATGTTATGTTGGTATGTTTACCAGGGTAAATCTTACATGACGCGTAATCTGCTGTCAATAGTTATCTGTTGTTATTAAGCTTCAACCGCATCCAACCAAGCCTTGGCGATGAGTGAATGACCCGCTGGCGACGGATGAACGCCGTCCTCTGCCCAATAAGCGGGACCTGTCCGTGTGCTATGGGCGGCAAATAGTCCATCAAGCGGAACGTATGGCGTTTTGAACTCCAGCGCTAGCTCGCGAACGGCTTGAATTTTGGGATCGAGATCCTCCCTCCACGTTTTGCGATCCTCAGGTATAGGAACGACAAACGGTTCGATCAATAGGATCAATGCGTCCAAGGATTCCTTCGTGTTCAAAATCAACCGCCGGTAGCCCTCATAATATTGCTCGGCAGAGGTTGGATCATTGCTGTCATATCGACGCCACGTATCATTCACGCCAATATAGATCGACACCCATGTCGGCTTTAGATCGAGGCAATCCTCCTGCCATCTTCGCTCCAAATCAACGACACGATTGCCGCTAATTCCACGGTTAAGAAACTGTACCTGCTTCTCCGGATACTTTCGTCCGAATTCGGCTGCAACCATCAAAGCGTAGCCATGTCCAAGGCTGTTGAAATCACCATAATTTCTTCCGCAATCCGTTATGCTGTCGCCCTGAAAAAGAACGACTGCTTGATCTTCAATCATCGTCATTCCAATGCTCCTCTCAATCGAATAAAGCGTTTCCACGTCAAAATAAATGAATGGGGAATTTTTCACAATTTCAGTATCATTTTAAAGAGTAGCGGTCCGCCTGTCAATTACTGGTTTCATGCTATGAAGCTCGAAATAGCCTATTTTATGCTATGATAATAGAGAAGGTTAAGGCTACCGATTGGAGTGAAGCAGAGTATGAGCACGATGACAAAAATTGAAACTGTTCGGTCCGTATGTCCGTTTGATTGTCCCGACACATGCGGCCTTAGCGTTACTTTGGAAGATGGAAGAATGACTACAATTACCGGCGACATCCAGCACCCTGTCACGCGCGGAGCGATTTGCAACAAGGTACGGCAGCTACCAGACCGCGTCTATCACCCTGAGCGTATTCTCTATCCGATGAAGCGGACGGGTCCCAAGGGCACCCTCTCCTTCGAGCGCATCAGCTGGAATGAGGCCTACGATGAAATAACAAAGCTAATGCAGCAAGTGATTCACGAGCACGGTGCAGACGCTATTTTACCATACAGCTTCTACGGTAATATGGGCATACTTAACGCGGAAGGAATGGATCGCCGCTTCTTTCACCGTCTTGGCGCGAGTCAGCTTGACCGTACGATTTGCAACGCGGCCGGTGCGGAAGGCTATAAGTATACGATGGGCGGTTCGATCGGCATCGATCCGGAGGATACAGTACATACGAAGCTATTTCTCATCTGGGGCTGCAATCTCGTATCGACGAATATGCATCAGGCGATGCTCGCTTCCGAAGCCCGCAAGAACGGTGCCACTATCATTCATATCGATGTGCATCGCAATCGCACCTCGGCCTGGGCAGACCGCTTCATCCACATCCGCCCTGGAACCGATGCCGCGCTGGCGCTCGGCATGATGCATGTTATTATACGAGATGGCCTGACGGACAAAGCTTTTCTGGAGAAAAATACGATCGGCTTCAAGGAGCTTGCCGCACAAGCCGCTGAATATAATCCAGAACAGGTTGAAGAGCTGACAGGTGTACCGGCTGCAGAGATTGAGGAGCTTGCTCGTCTCTATGCCACGACAAATCCTTCTTTTATACGAATCGGAAACGGTCTTCAGCATCATGACAATGGAGGAATGGTCGTTCGCACGATTTCTTGCCTCCCGGCGCTGACCGGTCAATGGGATATTCGCGGCGGAGGGGCTATGAAGGGCAACAGCTGGTATTCGCGTTTGAACAGTGCAAAGGTGGAGCGGCCGGATTTAATGCCTGATCCGGATACGCGCACGATTAGTATGAATCAGCTGGGCGATGCCTTGACCGAATTAACTCCGCCTGTAAAATTGTTATTTGTCTATAACAGCAATCCGGCAGTCGTTGCGCCTGATCAAAACCGTGTTCGCGAAGGACTGCTGCGAAACGACCTGTATACCGTTACTCATGACTTATTTCTAACGGATACATGCAAATACGCGGATATTGTACTGCCAGCAACCTCGCATTTTGAAAATCGCGATCTGTACGCCTCCTATTGGCATCTTTACTTGCAGCTGCATGAGCCGATTATGGAGCCGATGGGAGAATGCAAGTCTAATTTTACACTTTTCAAGGAATTGGGCTTACGTCTTGGATTTGAAAGCGAAGTGTTTGATATTACCGAGGAGCAAATGATTAGCGAAGCGCTTGACAGCAGCTATAATCCCTTATTAGAAGGAATCACGTTCGAGGCGCTCAAACAAAAAACCTGGATGAAGTCCGGCGGCGGAACCCTTCCTCCCCTTCAAGAAAGAATTCCTACGCCATCTGGGAAGATCGAGCTGTACTCGGAAGCCATGCTGCAGGCCGGTTTATCACCAGTTCCCGTTCATTCGCCGCTTCGCGAGCCATCAACCTATCCGTTCTGGCTGACAACGGGTCCGAATCATAGCTTTATCAATTCCACCTTCGCCAATCAGGAGCGATTGCAGAAGCTTGAGAAGGAGCCGCATCTTCAGATGCACAATGACGACGCCGTTGCGCTTGGTCTCACGGATGGCGAACGTGTCCTCGTTCGCAATGACAGAGGGTCGGTGGAAATAACGCTGCGGACCGGTACGGATGTCCTTCCTGGCGTGCTCGTCACCCAAGGACTATGGTGGGATGACAAGAACAGGGGCCATCAAGCGGTCAATGCGCTGACACCTCAGCGGCTCGCTGACATGGGCGGCGGCGCAACCTTTTTCTCCAATCGGGTTGAGGTTGTAAAGTTATAATACGTTAAACAGCCCTGAATCCTAACGATATGGATTCAGGGCTTTCTTTGCTATGTGATTAAACTACCCTATTTGGAGGTGTTATGCCGCTAAGCGCAGCAACCAGATTCTGAGCGGCGAGCATAGCCATATTAAATCTCGTCTGGGACGTAGCTGAGCCGATATGCGGGAGAGTCAGCACGTTCGGCATTTGCAGAAATGGGTGTTGGGGATCGATAGGCTCCTGTTCATAAACATCCAATCCGGCTGCTGCGATCGTTCCCTCTTGCAGGGCTTCGATTAAAGCCTGTTCATCTATAGTCTGTCCACGGGAAATGTTTATGAAAATCGATGAGGGCTTCATAAGTCGGAATTCATGGCGTCCGAGCATTCCCTTTGTCTCAACCGTAAGCGGTGCTAGCAGCACGACAAAATCAGAAGTCGACAGCAGTTCCTTCAGTTCCTCATAACGAACGCCAAGCTGCTGCTCCGCTGCCGGCTTGCGGCTGCGATTGTAATAAACGACATCCATATCAAAACCAAACCTAGCGCGCTTGGCCACGGCTTCTCCGATCCGCCCCATGCCAATAATGCCGAGCTTACCATGATGCACATCTATGCCAAACAGCTTCACGCCATCGCTTTTCTTCCAGTGGCCGTCCTTCACATAGCGATCGAGCTCTGCTACTCTTCTAGCTGTTCCCAACATGAAAGCCAATGTCAGATCGGCAACCGTATCATCCAACACATCCGGCGTATGAGTGCCGATTACCCCTCGGTCCTTCATGGCCTCTAGATCAAAATGATCGTACCCGACGCTTATCGTACTGACGGCTCTAAGCTTGGGGGCTCTAGTAAGCAGATCGGCGTTTACTTTTCTTCCGCTCGTCAATAGCCCATCTGCCGCTGCAAGCTTCTCCAGCAGCAGCTCTCGAGGGATCGATTGCGTACTGTCCCATTTATCGACAAGGCAATGCTCGGTGATATAAGCTTCAACCTCCGCCGGTATTGAACGGTCAATAAAAACGACCGGCTTCATCAATAACCTCTTTCATACTGCTTCGGCGGGGTTGCCTTACCTTTTACTGCTTGGATGGCATGGAGCGCCCAGTAAGGATCGCGAAGCATTCCACGTGCTACTGCAACAAGATCAGCATCCTCATTAGCCAACGTGGCTTCTGCTAATTTTGGGTCATCCAATAAACCAACCGCAATAACGGGAACCTGCAGCGCTTCTTTAAACGCTCTCGCCATTGGCACCTGATAACCAGGATAATTTCCTGGCTTCCGCTGAGGAGCGGGTCCCTCTCCGCCGCTTGTAATATGGAATATATCAACCCCGGCAGCCCGGTACTGCTTGCTTATTTCGATGCTATGCTCCAAATCATAGCCATTCTCCATATATTCAATTGCAGATATTCTCATGATTAAAGGCATTTCCGCAGGCATAACACTCTTCACAGCCCGGATTACCTCCACACCGAACTTCGCATAATTTTGACCATATTCATCCGTCCGATTATTAATAGCCGGCGAGTGAAATTGATGAATTAAATAGCCATGCGCGCCATGAATTTCAATGGTATCGACGCCTGCCTCCAGAGCACGTGCTGCTGCCGCTTTAAATTGCTCCACTAAAACATTGATCTCTTGCACAGAAAGCGGTTTTGGGGTTTTATAGCTTGGGCCGGCAGGGATATCGGATGGGCCGACGGGCTGCTCGGCATCCTCTGCTTTGCGGCCTGCATGGGCAATTTGAATGCCGATTTTCGATCCGTATTGGTGCACCTCGGAAATAATCCGCTTGAAGGCTGGAATTTGCTCATCCGACCATAAGCCAAGATCATTATCAGTAATTCTTCCATCAGGATCGACATCCGTCATTTCCATCATAATAAGACCTGTCCCGCCGACAGCTCTTGATACATAGTGAACAAAATGCCAATTATTCGGTGCGCCATCTTTCGCTTCAACGGAGTATTGGCACATAGGCGCCATAACGATTCTGTTTTTTAAAACGAGGCTTTTAAAGCTGTAAGGTGAGTCCAAATGATGAAAGGTCAACATGATCACTCCTATTTTAAGATGCTGTCGCTGTTATACGTCTATTTTATACATAGAAAGGTAACATTTGAAAGCAAAAAGAAAAAGGAATGTCCGCGAGTTTGAGCCAAAAAGACACTCCTTCCTTATCATGCGCGTTTTCAATCAGCATTATTAATTTCCTGCATGTCATGGCGTATAGCCGGTTTGTTCCACAAGATACTGCCCCTGCTCAGATGGTATCCACTCTAGAAAAGGTTTCTGAAGCATTGTCTGACTGCAGCTGTTCTCAGGACGTTGAAAAGCTCTAATGCTGAATCCTTACCTCCAAGTTCTTTCCAATTCGTTATTTTGCCGGAATAGATTTCTTGGATTTGCTTCTTCGTTACGCTCTTCAATCCTCGCAACCCCTTCCTTCCAGTTTCATCCATCATAAGACAAGCAAGCCGTGTTCGAGTAGTACTAAAAATAGATAGTACTTTTACAAAGTTCAAGTTGTTTGGTTGAAAATATACATCCTGTCATCTATAATATAGTATGCTTTTAATAGTTTATGGGAAAGGGATACTACGATGACTAAAACGAACGATTTTCGTATTTTATTGTATTATAAATTTGTAGCGGTTCCCGATGCCGAACAGTTCGCTGCCGCGCATCTCGAATATTGCAAGGCACTAAATGTAAAGGGCCGCATTCTCATTGCGGATGAGGGCATTAACGGCACGCTCTCGGGGACAGTCGAGCAAACTGAGAAATACATGAGAGATATGCATGCGAATCCTCTCTTCTCGGATCTCGTGTTCAAAATCGACGAAGCTGATCAGCATGCCTTCAAGAAAATATTCGTGCGCTACAAGAAGGAGCTTGTCACGCTCCGTTACGACAAACCGCTTGATCCGAATACGTTTAGCGGTACTCGCCTTTCTCCTAAAGAGTTTCACGAGTATTTGCAAAGAGAAGATGTCATCGTGCTCGATGGAAGAAGCGATTACGAATATGATCTCGGTCATTTCCGCAATGCAATCAGGCCGGATCTGGAGACCTTTAAGGAATTCCCGCAATGGCTTCGCGAGAATATGAGCGAGTTCAAGGATAAGCCAATTATCACTTATTGCACGGGCGGCATTCGTTGCGAGAAGCTTACAGGTGTTATGATGAGCGAAGGCTTTAATGATGTCTATCAGCTTGATGGCGGAATTGTGACCTACGGCAAGGATGAAGAGGTTCAAGGAAGACTGTTCGACGGCAAATGCTACGTATTCGATGAGCGCACCTCTGTTATAATCAACCACACGGATGAGGCTGTAGTCGTGGGCAAATGCCATCATTGCGGAGAGCCTGCTGATACGTATATTAACTGCGCCGATGATTTCTGCCATCGTCAGCACCTCGTATGCAAAGAATGCGAAGAAACAAAAAATGGTTTTTGCTCTGAGGAATGCGAAGATCATGTGCTTAGCGTAAACTAAAGTGCAGATCTGATCTTCATTAAGAAGATCAGATCTGTTTTTATATCACTAATTACACATTGAATTGGATATCCTAATGCTGTCTTAAATGCTAAGGCGATTAAGCGAATGGAGGTCTTATCAGATGGCTCGCAACAAAAACAAATCGATTCCCAGTAAAAACCGGGCATTCGTAGAAAGCTCAAAGCAAGCAGAAAATAACGTAGCTGAGTCAACGGATAGAAATCGCAATCAGAAGGGTCATGTGCCGAACAGCCCTTCAACTGGCTAGATTGCGCGGTATGATATGAGAAAGAGCTGTCTGTTTCTCTCAGACAGCTCTTTCTCATTTTACAGTTAATGGATTGACTCCCATCGATTTCGGTATTGCACGAGCCGCGGATGCAGCTGTTCGGGTTCTGTGAGCAGAAGCAGCCGAACCCTAACGATCCATTCCTCAAAGGAGGAATAGGAAGCGAACCTATTTGACATCTCCCCCGTCATAAGAAGAAAGAGCGGTGCAGGATAGGTATCCGATAAATGACGCAGCGCTGAATCTATCGGCGTGTACTTTTTTCGTTTCGCTTCAAAACGCTCAACGATCACATTCGACGCTCCACGGTCCCGCTTCCATTCATGGAGCTTATCCTCCCGTTTATAAAAGGCGCTGACCGGGTCCTTCGACATACGCTTTACACTTTGCTCATGCAAGGGATACAGCACCAGCTTGGCAAATGAGCGCTCCTTCGCAATGTAGGCCGCTAAATCCAGCTCTTGATCTGTTGTATGCTCGAAGGAATCATAATAAACGATGGTGCCCTTTCGCTCAACCTTCGGCTGCTCATAGCCAAACGGTACTTTCTGAATCATGTCACTCATTTTTATATTCTCCTATGCTGTCTTTAAGCCTTTAGCAAGAAAATAACACATCTTTATATATAATGCCATCTCAAAGCTTTCTATAATCGCTTTTCATTATACTCTTCACTAGTCCTGACCACTTTGAATTAGCTGGACAGTATTTTTTCGCTACCTGTTCAATGGTTTCGAGGCCTTTGCCTACGTAATGCTTGGAGAGAAGCTGTCCGAATCTTCTTACACTGTCAGCTTTCGTCTCAAAACTAAAAGCTCGATTATACTGATCGCCATCTATGGCATTTAATCCGAATAAATTATTTTTATTTTTGGCAATTTTGCTCTTGCCATTGCCGCTCTCCAGCTTCATAACGGCGATTGTAAAATACGCATTAATCCCATACTCATCCTCGATCTCAAGAATGGCCTCCTCCAGCTCATAATCAGCAAGCGCGGTGCCTTCGAAAATTATGGCAATATGGTCTTCGGTTAATCCTGAGTCAGATTCGACAACCGAGGTTGGCTTGCTTGGCTCTAAATTCGTCTCTACTTCCTTCTTTTGCTTCGCCTCTTGTTCCTGTTCTGTTTCAGCCTCACCCGGCGGAGAAAAGACGCTCGGCGCAGTTGAAGACCTCTCGACAGCAACATTCAAAGCAATTGATGCTTCGTTTTCTTCGACAACCAGCTTGGCATAACCTCCATGAATGAACCCGCCCTCCTTCAGCTCCAGCCAGACGTTGTCCATGATCGACGCAACCTCCATCCGCATTCCTTTTTCAACTACCTTTAAAATAGGGGAGCGTGCATTCGGCTTTGTTCGAACATTTAAGTAATATGCGGTCACCTCATAGGTAAGCTTTGGCACGACAACCTGCGCAACCTCTTGCTTTGGTTCTAGCTCTGCTTCTTGAGCCTTTTCTTGAATGGTTTCGAGCTCCGGCGCATTGTCTGGCGCATGCATCAGCCCCTGTTCAACTTCAGGTCCCTTTCCAAGCTCGTTCTCCAACGACTGGATCTGGACCTCCAGCTTATTTTGGTGATCAAGTCTTATCGGCATATGTATTGGCATCGGATGTGAATTATTCAATTTTAGCGGTTCCCTTTCTGCAGTGGTGAGAGGCGCTGGATTTGTCACCTCTTCGGCAAGACCGGGTGGCTCTAATGCAGGGCTGCTATTTAAAGGTTGAATATACATGCCTAAGGTGATGATGACGGACATTACGAGCAAATAAAAAAATGCTTGCTGAATCAACTTTTTTCGCATGACAATACCTCTTCCCATAATGTAATGAAGGATACGCTTTCCGAGTGAAGTAACTGGCGAAGCTGCGCGTCCTTAAGGACAATCCAACGGTCTGTGAAGATTATATGTAGGTATGTCAGTGAAAAGACGAGATTTTGTCCATTTGGCCATAATCTGCACAACAAAAAGCCCTTATTCCCTAGAGAATAAGAGCTTTCTGAAAAAAAAATTTAACAAATCATCACCACAAGCCGCAAACATCGCTTTTATTTTACAGCTCTACAACGATTTTGCCGCGAACATGTCGTTCCGATAAGCGCGTTAAAGCCGCCGGAATTTGATCGAGCCTAATCGTTTCACCGATCATCGGATCAATATCTCCGCTGAGCATTAGCTGTTGAAACTCCTCCGCCATTTTCGCAAGGTCCAGCTCTGCTTGACGATTGCCCGAGCCATGCGCTCCGCCCAGCATGAGCTTGTGAAGGGTAAAGGTTTTTACTGAAGGCTGGAAATCCGCAACAACCTCCGGCGCTCCCGCGATACAGACAAGCTGCCCTCCGAAGGCTAAAGCTGATAAATCAGCCTGTGCAGTAGCCCGGTTAACCGTATTGAGGATCAAATCGACTCCCCTCTCCTCCGTTAACCTCATTATTCCCTCATGAACATTCTCACTGTTATAATCAATAACCTCGTCCGCGCCAAGCGATTTCACATACTCCGCATTGTGCGCGGATGCGCTGGTTATAATTTTCGCTGCGCCAAATTTTTTCGCGATTTGAATGGCAAAGCCGCCTACGCCGCCAGCCCCTCCGTGTATGAATATCGTCTGACCCGCTTGTATATTCATCTTTCTTACGAGCGCTTGATAAGCCGTTAAGCCCGCGCAAGGAAAAGCTGCCGCAGCAGCAAACGAAATACCATGTGGAATCACTGCTGCCGTATGTGCTGTCGTTACCGCGTACTCGGCGAATGCCCCCGGCTTCGTAAAATCACCGTGATAGACAACGGAATCACCAACCTTCCATTGCTCAACGCCTTCGCCTATTCCCTCTATGATTCCTGCTGCATCCACGCCAGGCACATGCGGGTACTTCCATGTTGGAAGACCGCCAGCCAGTAACTTATAATCAACTGGATTTAGGCCGACTGCTCGTATACGAACAAGTATTTCTCCGGGTCCCGGCACTGGCTTAGGCAGCTCGGCGAGCACTAAGCTGTCCGGCTTGCCAGGATGCTCTAGAGCGATTGCTTGCATGTAATAGCCTCCTCTAATGAGTTTTAACTGCTCTATTATACTCTAATGGATGGCATGCAAAAAAACAAACCAAATCATAGCTTTCCGTTATTGCAAACTAATAGTCAATAACTGTCGATACGGAGCAAATGCTTAAGATGCTGTTTACTTATTCATTTGCTTGTTCATAAGTTGCTCCTCTTCTTTTTCTTCTTGTATTCGTCTTTTTAATATTCTCAGCAACTCTGAAGGTAACAATCCTACTTATTAATTCATAAGGCAGTGGCTGTTCAATTGGGAATTGGACAGACCCTTTTGCTCCTTTATATTCCGATAGTTCTTGCTTAAATGCTTCGATTGCACTTGGAGCCGGGTAAAAACCTATATGATTTTTGTAAGCCGCAAAATGCACCAAATTTCCATTCTGCGCATACGTCGGCATTTGATAGCTGATCTTTTCCTCTGCGTTCGGTGCTGACTCTTTAATAACTTGTCTTAATTTTGTAAGAATCTCCTGAGTCTCGTTAGGAAACTGTAATATATAATCCTCAATTGAGTAGATCTTGTTATCTCCCATGATCTCTCCTTTGACTTCTATATTTAGAAAAAACTTTGTGATTATACATTATAACCCATTAATTTCTTTTTTACTGCATTTAAATACGGAGTCACCTCCCGAGTATACCCGAAACAACAAAGGGACCTCGTCATGCCATCTTTCCCTCCTATTTTTTAAAAAAAGAACCTTCAATCTATAGATAGATCAAAGATTCTCTGTTTTATTTTTACTCCATGCTTTTTCAATCTCTTCATCATAGAAACGACTGTCTATTGATGAAAAATGCTTCTTATTCTTTCTCATTAAATACCTTTGTTTCTACATCTAAAACATTAACTATAAACTAATTCTTTTTCGATTAGACCAAGCGTCTCTGCTGTTGAAGTATGAATTTCGTGCAGAAGCTTTGGATTTTCCATGAGTGACAAGCCATAAGAAGGAATCATTTCTTTAATTTTTGGTTCCCACTCTTTCATATGTTGCGGGAAGCATTTTTTAAATACCTCAAACATAACGTGAACAGCAGTAGAAGCACCTGGAGAAGCACCTAGTAATGCAGCAATCGAGCCATCAGCGGCACTAATAACTTCCGTACCAAATTGAAGTGTACCTTTGCCGCCAGCTTCAGTATCTTTGATAACTTGCACACGTTGGCCCGCTACTACTAGATCCCAATCCTCGCTTTTTGCGTTCGGGATAAACTCTCGTAACTCTTCCATGCGCTTTTCTTTCGATAACATAACTTGCTCGATCAGGTATTTTGTCAATGACATGTTTTTTGCGCCTGCCGACAACATCGTTACGAGATTATCCGGTTTTACGGAAGTGACCAAATCAAACATTGAACCGGTTTTTAAAAACTTTGGTGAAAAGCCGGCAAACGGTCCAAATAGCAACGATTTTTTATTATCAATAAATCTTGTGTCAAGATGCGGAACAGACATTGGAGGAGCTCCAACCTTAGCTTTGCCATATACTTTTGCATGATGCTGCGCTACAACATCCGGATTTTTACACACCATAAATATTCCGCTTACCGGGAATCCTCCAATATGTTTTCCTTCAGGAATACCGGATTTTTGCAGTAAATGAAGGCTTCCTCCCCCACCACCGATAAAAACGAATTTTGCAGTGTGGCGTTCGACGTTGCCGCTGTCGGTTCGCACTTTCAATTCCCACGAGCCATCGCTAGTACGTTTCATATTATCAACACTATGTTTGTATTTGATATCGACGTTTTTTCTCTTTAAGTGGTCAAACAAAATGCGCGTCAAAGCACCAAAGTTGACATCAGTTCCAGAGTCGATTTTTGTTGCCGCTATAGGTTCTTTCGATGGACGATCTTGTATAATAAGCGGAATCCATTCCATTAGTTTTCCAGGGTCATCGGAATATTCCATCCCTTGAAATAGAGGATTATTTGACATCGCTTCAAAACGTTTCTTTAAAAACGTTACATTTTGTTCCCCTTGTACCATACTCATATGAGGCAATGGCATGATAAAGTCCTGCGGATTACTTATCAGCTTGCTGTTTACAAGATAAGACCAAAACTGCATTGAAAGCTGAAACTGTTCATTAATTCCGATAGCTTTGCTAATATCTATAGATCCGTCTGGTTTTTCGACAGTGTAGTTAAGCTCGCACAGTGCCGCATGCCCTGTTCCTGCATTATTCCATTCGTTAGAGCTTTCCTCTCCTGCATTTTCGAGCTTCTCAAACACTTTAATTTCCCATTCCGGTACTAATTCTTTCAGAAGGGTCCCTAAAGTCGCACTCATGATTCCGGCACCAATTAAGATGACGTCAGTTTTAGTTTCTCTGTTACTCATTTTTACCATCCTTATATCCTAAAATTTGCAGAAAGGATGTAGGCGCTCCTGCTTAGTCGTCACACCAAGCTAAGGCGCGAACTAGTCACACATCTTTTCTGTTTTACTTATAATTATATCATAGTGGATTACAATTAATTATAGATTAAAATATCTACTATTATCTTATAATTATATGCTATTTAATAGCTGGTGAAAAGTGCGAAGTCCATCCACAAGGTCCTAGGAACAAACAGTACCCAAGGCCTTAACCCAGCTTCTTCCAAGGATTAAAAAACGAAATACTCTGCTCAATGAGTCTCCACCTTTTTACATTGGAATACACTCACCATTATATCGAACAAATGTTCCCGTTACAAAATGTTGAATTGCTATACTAATTTTCCTAATTATGTATAATATGAGGGAAATAATAGAGACCTTTTCCCTGGGCTAATGGCAGCGCTTGTCCGCACCTCTTCATGACTTTCACCGTAGAGATGACGCCCCTGCTGGGCATACATAGCAAAGCGCATGCCAATGTCGACATGCGCTTCTAAAGCTGCGAAAGCTTTTTATTCTTCTTTAGCTGTTTCCACATATTTTTTGAAATTATCTAAAATCGCCTGCCATCCGGCCTGCTGCATCTCGATGGCGTTGGTCTCTTCCGCTTCAAACGATTCGATAATTTGCGTGTCGTTATCTTGACGAATAAAAGCGATCTTCACTTTTCTACCATCGGTGATCGTATAGGAGATGCTCTCGTTAATGCTCACCTCGTCGTATACGCCGCCGAAATCAAATCCAAAGCTGCCGTCTTTGGCTTCCATTCTCGAGATGAATTTACCCCCGACCTTCAGATCATTTTCGGCGTATGGCGTGTGCCAGTCTTCGGAAGCCTTACTCCATTGCATGATATGCTTCGGATCCGTCCAATATTTCCACACGCTTTCGACGGGAGAGTGAACGATCGTTTCTACTGTTATCGTTACCGGATTACCTGTTCCCACTACATGACCTCCTTATATGAATATATTATTCTCAAATAATACCATGATCATTCACTGGAAGTCGATATGTCTGAAGTGCCATGACTCTAAAGGTTTCTTCGCAATTTATACTGGTATGTTGTTAGCCGCCAATCTTGTGGTTTTTAAAAAGCATTTTTCAACTGAACCACCTAAATCGTAAGAGATATACCTTGATTAGAAAAGGCATTAACGGGGCTATCGGCGAAATTCGCGTAGCAACAGTCCGGTATATAAAAAAGAACTGTCTCTCCAGTAGAAATCTACTTTTGAGACAGCTCTCCTGCTTTATTATAGGAATGTCGCGCTACTCATGAAAATCGAGTCCCGAACGAACTTCTTGCACGTACCCGGCGCGAATGACGAAATCACCGAAATGTTCGCCTTCCTCGCGTTCCTTCGCATACCGGTTCAAGATTGGCCGCAGCTCCTCGAGAATTTGCGTTTCACCGATATTTTCACGATACATCTTATTCAATCGATTACCTGAGAAACCGCCACCCAAATACATATTGTATTTACCGGGAGCCTTGCCGATAAAGGCTATCTCCGCCAGCGCAGGCCGGGCGCATCCGTTCGGACAGCCGGTCATGCGAATGACTATCTCTTCTTGGCGCAATCCCACCTCATCCAAGATCAATTCGAACTTATCCATCAGCGATGGCATATAGCGCTCCGCTTCGGCCATCGCCATGCCGCAAGTCGGCAAAGCAACGCAGGCCATCGAGTTCCGGCGCAGGGCAGAATATTGAATCCCGTCGGTCAGCCCGTATGCCTTTATAATCTCCTCGATTTTATTCTTCTTTTGGCTGGTAACATTGCCTATGATGAGGTTCTGATTCGGTGTCAGGCGGAAGTCACCCTTGTGGATCTTGGCGATTTCCCGTAAACCGGTCATTAGCAGGTAACTATCGTCGTCCATCACCCGTCCGTTCTGAATAAATAAGGTGAAATGCCATTTGCCATTGCTTCCCTTCACCCAACCATAACGGTCCCCATTGTGGTCGAAATGATACGGGCGTGCCTCTTCCAGCTGCCACCCTAAACGCTGGTGAAGCTCGTTAATGAACCATTCCAATCCACGATCGTCAATCGTATACTTGAAGCGGGCATGCTTTCGCACCGAACGGTCTCCGTAATCCCTTTGGATCATGACCGTTTTCTCCGCTACGTCAATGAGCTGCTCTGGCCTAATAAAACCGATCACCCGCGCCAGCTGCGGATACGTCTTCAGATCGCCGTGCGTCATACCCATGCCCCCGCCGACTGCAACGTTGAAGCCCAACAACCGACCTTCCTCATGAATCGCGATCAAGCCGAGATCCTGAGAGAAGACATCTACATCGTTAGAAGGCGGTACAGCGATGCCGATCTTAAACTTACGCGGCAAATAAACAGCGCCGTAAATCGGTTCTATCTCTTCTGCATCCCGACTGTCGACAACCTTCTCTTCATTGAGCCAAATTTCATGATAGGCTCTGGTTCGCGGATCAAGATGACTGCTAACGTTCTTCGCCAATTCATAAACCTGCTCGTGTATGTCGGACTGGTAGGGGTTCGGGTTGCACATAACGTTGCGGTTTACATCCCCGCATGCCGCAAGCGTACTTAACAGCGCCTCGTTCACTTCTTTGATGGCTTTCTTCATGTTCCACTTGATCACGCCATGCAGCTGGAACGACTGCCTTGTAGTCAGACGAATCGTTCCGTTCGCATATTGCTGTGCGATCCGATCCATCATCAGCCATTGCTCCGGCGTAACAACCCCGCCGGCAGCCCTAACGCGAAGCATGAACTGATAGGCCGGCTCCAGCTTCTGTTTGCTCCGCTCGTTGCGAAGATCCCGGTCATCCTGCATGTAGCTTCCGTGATGTTTCATCAACCTGTTATCATCCTCGGGAATGGATCCCGTAATTCTGTCATCAAGTGTCTCTGCAAGAGATCCTCGCAGGTAATCGCTTCGCCGCTTAATGTCTTCTACATCGCTGTGAGGCGCACTGTTTGGCGATAGCAAGTTGTTTCCGTTCATTTCACTGTCTCCTCCCGCTGACTTTGAGCCTGGACTCAGTATATATCTCTCTGATAACGTTTTTCCTGCAGCATTCGTGCCAAATACTCCGCAGCTTCCTCGGGGCTAAGTCCGCCCTCCTGCTCCAGAATCGTTACGAGAGCCGCATGAACGTCATGAGCCATGTGCTTCTCGTCTCCGCACACGTAAATGTGGGCACCTTCTTGAAGCCATTGATACAATTCCTTGCTGTGCTCAAGTATCCGGTGCTGCACATAGACCTTCTCATCCGTATCGCGGGAGAATGCAACATCCATACGCGTCAGTACACCATCCTTCAGCCAACGCTGCCATTCGACTTGATAGAGGAAATCCGTGGAGAAATGACGATCGCCAAAGAACAACCACGTCTTTCCTTGAGCTCCAGATTCCTCCCACTCTCCTAGGAAAGCCCGGAACGGAGCAACACCTGTGCCGGGTCCGATCATGATAATCGGCGTATCCGTGTTTTGCGGGAGCTTAAAGTTCTCGTTCTGTTGAATAAATACCGGCAGCGTATCGCCAGGTTCTGCATGCTCTGCGATATAGGTCGAGCATACGCCGTACCGATTTCGTCCAAGAGCTTCGTACTCCACCTTCCGTATCGTCAGATGCACCTCATCCGGGTACGCCTTCGGACTACTCGAGATCGAATAAAGTCTTGGCGGTAGCTTCCGTAGAATCGATACGAATGCTTTGGCCGGCACGCCTTGAAGGTTGTAGTCCTGCACCAAATCCAACAGATCCCGATTTTGGATATACGCTCTGAGCTCCTGCTCCCGTCCTGACGCGAGCAGTTCCGGCAGCCCGCTGCTCGGGACAAGCTTCGCAGCCTGCTCGATGAGCGGCTTCGTCAGGACCGTAATTTCATAATGGTTACTCAAAGCCTCAACCAACGGGCGCTCTTCCCCGTTTTTATTGACTGTAACAAGCTCCGCCTGATTCCAACCCATCGCTTGGATAAGCTCATCGACAAGTCTTGGATGATTATTAGGATAAATACCCAAGCTGTCACCGGGTTCATAATGAAGCTGGGATCCCTCAAGCGAGAGTTCAAGGTGATGAGTTGCCCGGTCAGATCCGCGTCCATTCAGATTCACATTTTCAAGAATGACGGCCTGAAATGGATTCGTCCTCGAATATTCCGATTCCGTCCCGCTCTGGACTGCTGCACCGCCGACGCTTACCGAGGCCGGAGCTGCCGAAGCCTCATTTAGAGAGCCTAGGACATTATTCATCCATTCCATAGCAGAATCATCAAAATCCACATCGCAGTCGACGCGTGAGGTAAGCCTCTTACCCCCAAGCTCCTCAAGACGCTTGTCAAAATCCTTTCCTGTTTGGCAGAAATATTCATATGAAGTGTCACCTAAAGCTAGTACAGAAAACCTCAAGTCCTCTAATTGAGGTGCTCTCTTACTATTCAGGAATTCATGGAAAGCTAGCGCGGTGTCCGGCGGTTCACCTTCCCCATGCGTGCTCACTAAGATGAGCAAGTTTTGAACCTTTTTTAACGTATTTGGCTTAAAGTCACTCATTGATGAAAGGGTCACCTGGAAACCCTTCTCCTGAAGCTTTTTAGTCATCGTCTTGGCCAATTTTTGGCTGTTTCCGGTCTGGGACCCAAACAGCACCGTTACCTCTTTGGATATGACTGGTTCATTTATTGCCATAACAGTTGTTGAAGTAGTTGAAGCTTCCGCACTGTGTAGAGCTGTTAAATAACCGCTCAGCCAAACCTTCTGCATCTCGGTAAGCGTGGGCAGTAAGCGATTAAGAAGCTCTGCCTGATCTTGATTAAAAGGACTATTCGTCATTTGTAGACTCAAAAATTCACACCTCGCTGTCATCAAATTTATCCCCAATTATTATTCTTCAACTAATTACTTAGGCTATCACAGTAAGAGAACCCGAGCAATAAAAATGATTTTATAAGTTTAATTAGTTTTCCTTACAAATAGTAATAATTCATATTTTTTTGTGTATGATCATTAAGTTCATGAAGACAAAGGACTTAGTGGTCAATTACATATTTCGCCCTACTTGTGATGCGGTTCAGATGATTTTGGAAATTCCATTCAAAATCAGGGTGACTTTTTGTGATTCTTATTTTCACATCATAATTCCTACATGCCCACGTATATGACGTCATTTATGCTAAGTGTTTAACGTTCATCTCATCCTGTTTATTTTTAAAGTAAGGATGGTGATGATATATGAAACGAACGCAGCATGTGATGCAATTTTTCAAGTGCCTTTATTGCCGCTTTCGCGATGATGACGTACCTGCGCTTGGGGCACAGGTTACCTATTATTTAATTCTTTCGTTCTTTCCCTTTCTCATTTTCATGGTAAGCTTGTTCAGCTATGTCCAACTATCTGGTGACGGCGTGATCGCGGAGTTTATTCGTCTTTTGCCGGCTGAAACTGGTGATACAATAAACGGCATAATGCTTGAGGTCGTCGATAACAGCAGCGGTGCGCTGCTTTCGATCGGGATGGTTGCGACATTATGGTCAGCCTCAAATGGTATTAATGCCATTATTAAAGGGATTAATAAGGCTTATGACGTGGAGGAAAATCGGCCGTTTTGGAAGGTTCGGAGCATCTCGTTTGCGGCGACGCTGGTGCTCGCGGTTGTCATTATGCTGGTTATGCTGCTGCTCATTTTCGGCAAGGTGATCGGGGGATATATTTTTAAATGGATGAACTACCCCGCTGGATTTGAATCGATCTGGAGCTTTCTGAAATATGCGATTCCTATCGTTGCCATGATCGGCGTATTCTCACTGCTCTTTTGGATCGTACCTAACCGCAAGCTTCGCTTTAAGGAAGTTGTCCCGGGCGCGCTGTTCACAACCTTCGGATGGATCGTGACCTCGCTAATGTTCCAATTCTATATCAACAACTTTGGCAATTATTCCAAAACCTATGGAAGCATCGGGAGCATTATTGTTTTGTTGATCTGGCTTTATATTAGCTCTAACATTATCATAGTAGGGGGTGAAATCAATGCCACGCTTGCTGCCGGTAAAATGAAAACCCCTCGGGATAACAGCTTGCGATACAGCTTCCGTCATCCCATGTAAAGCGGACACGGACTTAAAACAAATCATCAGAGATAAAAACAACCGCTCCCTCTGCAGTAACGTTTCCCTTTCGAGCCTATGTCGGCGTCCCTCTTCTAGTGTCTTCGCTGTATATAAATACATAAAGGGGATGCTCATTTGCATCCCCTTTTTAAACATGTATTTACACATAAAATTACATTGGATTGTTCGTGAGTTTATTTTTCAAGATATCCTGTAGATGGGTTCGTTATGAAAAAACCTTCTTGGGGCACATAAAAATATTGAATCCAAACGCCATCCAAAAGTTTTTCCCGTTGATCCAGTAAAATCTCAATGTCTTTATCTGTCTTTACGATTTCATCATGCTCAGTAGGCGTATCAAGAATCACATCATAGTGACCGTGATCTCCATGATTCTGTGTAATAATGACACGAATCATCTTCCCTTCAGCTTCTTCACTACTCAACATATTTTGTAACACCTTTGCAGCATTTCGATTGATTTTACATTTCATGGTTTATGCCCTCTATTCTATTTATATACTGTAATCATATATATTACAGTAAGGTTTGTCAAGATTTTAGAGCAGATCAGCGTTCATTGCTGCCGGAAGCCTTCATTATAGAAGTAAAGTTCCCCATCGTTTACTTATCTATCCGCTCGGCCCTTTTTGATGAAACAAGCTCCTCAACTATAGAGTAAGATTTTCTCCATAACCCATTAGAGAAGTGCTTGAAGCGCCAAAGCTCCTTCGTGCTCAGGCTCCATAGCTAATGTTCTATGTGAATAATCCAATGCAGCAGCAGCATTACCGACCTCAAAGCAGCAAATCGCCAAATGATAGAGCACCTCGGAATCCGCGTCGCTTGGATGCAATGATCGTTCTAAGAATAGCAGCGCATCCTTAAACAAATCCATTTGAAATAGCAGCAAGCCACACTCTAACGCTAGGTTATGCTTCTCCTCCATGGAATAATAGGTTTTCCACATCAAGTATATTCCGCTTCGAAGGTCTTCCATTTCGGCCTCATTAACGGTTGGCAGAAGGATTGAGATGCGTCTAGCGCTTTGCAGGAGCCATTGTGCATCGTAACCGCCCAATCGCCAGAAGGCCAGGATTTGACGTAGCTCCAAATGTTTCAGTTGTCCGTCAAACCATTGCTTAAGGCTAAAAAAGTCATCGGGACCAAAGCGTTCGACAAACCGTCGGTAAGCCAAACGAGTATTTATATACTCTATCGGGCTTTGCAGCATTAGAATACAGCCTATATTTAAGTTGTTATGATGATGCGTGGTGAAGAAAGACTTCGCCCCCTTTTGCTCGAAAAAGGTTTGAATAGCATGATAGTTTGCCGTCAGAGAGAAGCTTCCGTGATGAATAAGCTTAGGCGGCTCCGAAAATTCCCAGCTCTCTAATCGATGGTCTCCTTTATCCGCCGTGAGCAAAAGAAAAGACTGTTGCGACAGCTGGCCAAGTCGTTCTAAACAATCCATTCCAATAGCTGGGAAGAGAACATGTGAATCATCAAGCTTCTGTCTATAAAGCTCTATAACGTCGCGGTATGGGTACGTTTCCCTTTCATAATCAGCTGCCCGGCGATAATGATACTCGAGAATGACTTTCTCCAGCATCTCAGATGCGCTTAGATCGGCAGCTCCATCGGGAAACTGTAGTGAAACCTTGCACTCATAAATTTTACTGTCTTCCACATAAATCAGTTCTTGCGGAATGCTGTCAAAAAAGTAATTAGCGATAACAACCAGCGGCTGCTGCAAGTCGCCTGGTCGTAAGCGGACACCTGATTCTACTAAGCTGAGCTCTGTATCCCTAACCGCATCAAATTTCGTAAAATCTAAAATCCCCTGTTCAACGAAGGGAATTAAGCTGCGATGCTGTTGCCAGTAGGAAATATTTTTGTCAGCTAAATCACTCATGACATAGCGAAAAGGAGGCAGCGCGATGCCCGCAAATTCTGTTAGCTCGCAAAGTTCTTTAAGAACATGAAATGCCAATTGGCCCGAGCCCGCTCCAAGCTCAACTATCGTGACTTGCTCAGAGGCATAACCCAATCTCACTCTATCTTGAAGAAACCCGAAAATCATCTCCGCATATGCCACAGCAATAATCGGATTATTCGTTATGTACTGCGGGACCTCTTCACTTTGCCACGCCTTAATTCCCTGCTCTTCATAATAGGATCGCTGCAGCTCCCAAATGGGTGCATCACCGAAACGATAGATGGGTTGTTCTGTTTGTGTCATCTCATTCATACCTACTTAGTTTAATTTATTGAAAACAAACTTATGCCATCGGACATCCCCTCCGTTTTAATGAAGGAGCGTTGTTTGACATGCACATTTTAGTATAGCATATTCGTAGTAATCCAATCTGATTTCACCTTATCACGGGGCCACAGCCTGAAGCAAAAGAAGATCATAGATTGCAGCTATTCCCCCGGGGATGCTGAATTTTTCCTGATAGTTCTAGAACATGTTCTTTAATAAACCTCGGGAGAGACCGGAAGAAATGGGGCAGAGTGGTTGTAGTCTTTCATCTGAGTAAACGGATGCCATACATGTGCCTTATTTATAGCAGCAAGCCGTTCATAAATTGAAGTCACGCCGATCACCAACCTTTCACTTTTAATTGTTAACCATTAATTTCATTTCAATGTTAATAATTATAAAAAAACATCTCAACAGATCGCGGCTATCGTGTAAAGGGTGCTGAAACTTCTAACAAACATCAACATTTTTCTATCAGCTACCTCGCAATATTTTTTGAATATTCTGTCTTCTGTGACATCGAGGAATTTTGTCGCACGGTAGGAAAATCGCAATAAACAAATCATATGGTCATGCTGCCTGCATAAGCATATAATAGTTATAGTTTTATCCGATATGATCAATGGGTCAAATGGAGATTGAATAATGAATGTAAAGCAACCGACAACCAAAAAACAAGCTTTTGACCGTATTATGCGTTTAGGACTCGTTTCCAAAGCGGAGCTTATGAAGATGCTAACCATTACGAGCACCAGCCTCACTCGCGTGTTGGAAGAGCTCCTGAACGACGGTCTAATTATCGCCTCTGAGCTCGGACGCTCGACCGGAGGCCGAAAGCCTATTTTATATAAAGTGAATCCTGCCCATCGTGCCGTCTTCGGGGTTGAAATTTCCAGGTTTTTCTCTTCTATCGGTCTCTATGATTTAGAGCTCAAGCCATTAGCCTTCAAGCGCTGGAAAATGGATGAGGGTATGACACCCGACAAGCTTATTCAAAAAATTGTCCTGCTTGCTGAGCAAATGTTGAAAGAACGCAGCATTAACCGTGAGCAGGTCATTGGGATTGGAGTCGGCGCGGTAGGACCTCTTAGCCGAGAGGAAGGCATTATTTTAAAGCCGCGTCATTTCCCTGCCAAGGGCTGGAGCAATGTGCCGCTTGCCAAGCGCTTGGAGCAGCAGCTCGGGCTCCCTGCTCTGCTGGATAATGGGGCCAATACCGCTATTATCGGCGAGCACTGGGCGCTGCGCGATGAGAAAGTCCAGCATATGCTATATGTTCATGCCGGTGTCGGCTTAAGGACAGCGATGATGTCGGGCGGTCAAATCGTGAGGGGCGCCGTCGATATGGAGGGCTCCTTCGGTCAGATGATCATCCAAACGGACGGCCCTAGACTCGGTGACGAGGGCAATTACGGCGCGCTTGAGGCTTTTGTTTCAATCCCTGCGCTAGAGAAAAGAATTCAGCTAGCGCTTGCATCAGATCAATTAAGAGCAACTAGCGTTTCAACTCTGCAAGACATACGGTTTGACGCCCTGCAAGACGCTTTATTAAGCAAAGATGCTATCGTTACAGAGCAATTTATGCAAACGGCCTCCTATCTTGGCATCGGGATCGCAAATCTGATAAATATTTTGCATCCAGAGGCGGTTATATTAGGCGGTCCGCTCGTGAATGTGCATCGAACGGTTTATGATAAGGTCATCGAGGTTGCCCGCAGCAACATCTATTATTCGCCGCAGTACGAGCCAGCTTTTTCACAAGGACAGCTCACGGAGGACGCCGTTACAGCGGGTGCCGCCGTCATGATGCTGCAGGAGTGGGATCTCAGTTGATTAAAAAAGGAACGAGGCTTTCGCCCTACCGGCTGCCTCGTTCCTTTCTTTATGCTATAGCAGCTTCAGCAGCTCAGACAGCTCGTTGATTTCATAAGTAGGCTGAATCGTTTTAGCGTTCGATTTTCGCTTCGGATTATACCAGGACGTATCGATCCCATAATTGATGCCGCCTTGAATATCCGAGGTCAACGAATCGCCGACAATCATCGTCCTGCTTTTCCCCTGTCCATCTCGCCAACCAATATTGCGGTACCGCAATATTTCAGTATAGCTGCACGCCGTATTTGAAATGTTGGCTTCAAGGTCTAATTCCTCTTCATTTCAAAATCAAGATGTTTCCTTCCATTGCATAAAAAAATGCTGCAAAGGGAAATATAATTGGGAAAATATGCATACCAAGAGGAGGTGTAAAAATGTCTAATCCACAAAACGAAACATCTAAAGCGGATGTACAGTCTACTGAATTAAATAAAATGCCTGAACCAGGCGCAGCAAATACAAAATTTTCCGCAGAGGAAGCGGCAGAGGTTTTTGAACAAAATCAATCCTCCGATCAAACGTCGCAAAAGCATTAATAAGACATGCTGAACGGACCGGGTCATGCTCGGCTTCCCATCTATGTCTGGCATACAAAAAAATAGTAAAACCGCGGGCTTATTGCTAACGGCTTCTATTTCGAGCTGCAAAACGTAAAAAATAACATAGGAAAAGGAACGTAAACTGACAATAGTTTAACGTTCCTTTTTTTGTTGTTTTTATTGGGTTATTGGATACATCTCGCAGGGTGGTTCTGCGCGTTATTCAGTTTGTCAACCGCAAACTGATTAGCTGATCAATTTGATTGACGGCTTCATCACTTAAAAAAACGCATTATACTAATGAGAGGTTGCCGATCTGTCACTACATTCCTGAACGTTAGCATATGGCCTGTAGTCACTTTGTCATCGCCAACTATTTCTCATCTGCTTCATAGGGCTGCAATTGTTTTTCTTCCTCCCTGCGGCTTGGCCGAAACCAAAAGCCAAGCAGTACGAACAGCAAGAAAGACAAGCCTAGAAACAAAAATATACTGTGAATGGAAACATAGCGGATGCCGTATCCACCTAGAGTCGGTCCCATGATGCTCCCGATACTGAAATGGATGGAAGCAATAACATTGGCTGCCGGCAAAATCGAGCGCGGCAAAATATCCGCCGCATAGGCAAGGCCTAAAGAATAGAAGGAACCGACAACACCTCCGCCAATTGCAAAAAGTACAAACAATATAGCTACGTTATCTCCTGCTGCAGGTACCGCAAAAAAGACAAGCGAGCCAATCAAGCCACAAGCGATCAATATCGGCTTGCGCCCTACTTTATCGCTCCAAATGCCGAGCGGCAACTGCAAAATAAGACTGCCAATACCGAATGCAAGCAGCAATAAGGATATCCAATGCTGGCTCAAATCAATCCGCAGGGCATACAACGGAAAGTTGCTGTTCATTGACGCTTCCATGAAGCCGTATAAGAAGCCTGGAATTAATACAAACCATGCGATACGATAAGTTGTAATAAAGCGATTCTCAGCGGTTTTGCTTTTCTTGACGGTCTCCGGCAGCTCATTCCTCATACGCAGCATCAACAACAGAACAGCGAAAAAAAACAAGCTTGTCACCACAAACGGAACCGCAGTGCCAAACGGCAGCAAATTAATGCCCAGCGGACCTAAGCTGAATCCAATCCCGTATGCCATACCATAAAGGGAAATATATTTTCCCCTGCGGTCTGCCGGACTCGTGCTGACAATCCATAGCTGGGTAGCGTAATGAAGCGAGCTATCCCCTATGCCGACAAGCAGTCGCAATACAAACCATAGGGTAAGCGACTGGCTAAGAGGGAAAATGAGCGTGGCGAGCGTTACTAGCACAATGCCTGCCACGATGACTTTTTTGTATCCATACCGAACGACCGGTTTTTCGATAAAAAACATCGTAATGAATATTCCGATATATAAAGCCGTTGAATTAAGGCCATTCATATCCGACGAGACGCCGGAATGCTCCAGCATTATGGACAGCAGGGGCAGAAGCAGTCCTTGGCTCATGCCCGCAACCACGACAACAAGCAGCAATGTGATTAACCGATAACGAAAGGATACAGAACTGGAAGTAATAATCTCTGATGACAAGACTGCTGCACACTCCTTACCATGAATTGATGATCTTTGCCATCTCACATTGTATACAATGCATATCGGTCTTTACAACTGCTTCACCTTTTTTTATTCCATGCATCCTTTAGCGTTATGGTCTGAGACTTAACGTCTAGGGGACGAAATCTATAACAGAATTCCTGTCACAACATCGCCGATCCCAGGGTCCGGTGTGGTACTCAGAGGCTTGGTTCGATAAATGATTCTTTGCTCCTTTTCAGCTGCCGGAGCTCTTTGTGAAAGAATTCCATCCTTAATCTTCATGCTGTGTTCGCGTCGCTTCAAGCACCGCAGCATAAACGGCTTCGCCAATTGCACAGCCGATCGTAGTCGCAGCTCCCGCATAAGCATGCACCACATGCCAATGCTTGTTTTGACTGACTCCGATCACAATCGCATCCGTCGTTGTACCTGTAGCCGATTCCCCGCTTTCCATTTCTACGATGCCCAGCTGCTGCAGCGCAGCCGTCTTCGCTTCTGTAGCCGTTATGACCGCATTTACCATCGCTGCTTCTGTCATCTGCCCGTCAATCAATAAAATCGTATTAATCGTTCCTGGCGTGTAGGCCGGAAACGTTTGGCGAGGCAAACCCGCCCTTGCCGCATTGCGTGTGCCAACCGTCGTGCAGCAAAGCAGCTTGAACCTGTCTCCCTCGCATTCCACAACAGAAGCATGAGTAAGCTTGGCAGCCGTGATGAGACCGATGGTGCGCTCGGGTTCGCAGACCCACTCGCTGCACTTTTTCACAATATCCTGCACGGGATCATCACATTGATACGTGAGCGGAACCTTCCAATTGATGATGCGATTCGAATAGGAAAAGCCTCCAGGATGCACAGCGCTGCTAAGAGCATACAGCGGCTCCGTACAGCTGACTTCGATCCGATCTGCAAGCAGACGTAAGCTCACTCCGTTCCATAGCGCACTATCATAGCGGAAGCCCTTGCGAAAAGGCTGGGTCATAGCTTAGCCTCCTCCGATACGCCGAGCAGCTCATAAATCTGCGGTAGGTCCAAATAGCGTCGTGCATGCTCAGCAAGCCTGTCAAATGCAAGCTCTCGACGCTCCTGAAATCTTAGCTCCGCAGGCAGACGTTCCAGTCCCTTCTCTTCACGAATGCCATTCAGCCAATATCGGCGATAATCATCATTATGTAAAATTCCATGAATAAAGGTTCCCCAAAGTCTGCCCTCCAGCGTGGATGCCCCTTCAGGTTCATATTCGGAAGCAGCTACATCTTTCTCCGTAACATGCTGCTCTCGTATGTGGAACGGTCGAACGACTGGGCTTTGGGTTGGCAGCCATTTAATCTCGCCCATATGGATTTCATAACCGCCAATCGGCAAAGAGGGCATGCCATCACCTTTGGTCACACCTTCTACGCGAACGGTTCTTTTCTCTGCGGCAAAGGTCACTTCGAACGGAAACAAGCCAAGCCCTTCCGATTCCCTAACGGTTGATTCCACATGGAGTGGATCGAGCAGCCTTGCTCCAAGCATCTCGTAGCCCCCGCAGATGCCCACAGTCCAGCCTCCTTCAGCCACATGCGATTCAATTAATGCAGCTAACCCCGTCTCTCTCAGCCAGATCAAGTCCTCGATCGCATTTTTGCTGCCCGGAATAATAATCGCATCCGGACTGCCCCATTGACCTTCCCGTTCAATGTAACGAAGCTTTACATCCTTCTCGAAACGAAGCGGATCCATATCGGTAAAGTTCGAAATTCTTGGCAGCCGAATGACCGCAATATCGAGTTCTCCAGCCGATTCATCCCCGCCTTGCAGAACGCCAGCCCTATGCTGCTTGCTAAGCGACAGCGAATCCTCGTCCTCCAGCTCCAAATCCGGCAAATAAGGCAGCACGCCGAGCACCGGCTTGCCTGTCCGGGCCTCCAGCCAATCCAGTCCAGTCTTCAGCAGTGACACGTCACCGCGAAATTTATTAATAATAAATCCGCATACGCGGTCCCTCTCATCCGGCTCAAGCAGCTCTAACGTGCCAACAATTGCTGCAAATACGCCGCCGCGATCAATATCGGCAGCCAGTATGACCGGCGCATCTGCCCAAGCCGCCATACGCATATTAACGATATCGCGATCCTTCAAATTGATTTCTGCCGGACTGCCAGCCCCTTCGAGCACTACGATATCATGCTGCTCACGCAGACGGTTCAATGCTTCCTGAACAATGCTTCCGGCAATCGGCAAATAACTCTCGCGGTATTCACGCGCATCAAAATCGCGAAGCGGTTTGCCGTGCACGACGACCTGCGATGACATCTCGCCCGATGGCTTGAGCAAAATCGGATTCATATCGGTTGATGCCAATATTCCGCATGCATCCGCCTGCATGCCCTGCGCACGACCAATTTCCTTCCCATCCCATGTAACATAGGAATTAAGCGACATGTTTTGCGATTTGAAGGGAGCCGCAGCATAGCCGTCCTGCGTGAATATGCGGCAAAGCGCAGCGGTAATCAAGCTTTTGCCTACATCAGACGCGGTTCCCTGAATCATAATTGTACGGCCTGTCCCCGATAGGCTCGAGGCTGGTGACTTCTTAATACTCATATCCACGGCTCCCCTCATTTCACGCAATGTACGAAGCAATATTTCAAGGCCTCCAGCAGCCTTTCGTTCTGATCTCTTCGTTTTACTGCAACTCGAATATACGTATGGTCAAGGCCAGCGAAGCGCGATGCATCGCGAATAAGAACGCCCTGCTTCCCCATCTCGAGCTGAAGCATACTTGCGCTCAATCCGATACCTTGTGGCAATTGCGCCAGCAAATAATTCGTCTGGCTGGGATAAACCTGAAAGCCTATTGTCTCCAGCTCATGGACTAACCAAGGGCGTTCCTGCTGCAGCCACTCTAAAGTCTGCAAGGCAAAGTCTGTCTCGTCCAGCACCGCCTCGCCAATTAGCTGTGCAAGCGAATTAACGCTCCAAGGCACCTGCAAACGCCGTAAGCCGCTTAATGATCTTGGCGTTCCAACGATATATCCGAGCCTGATGCCGGGTATCGAATAAAATTTCGTCATAGAACGAATCACAAACAACCGCTCATGACGCGCAGCCTCCCGAATAAGGCTGTATCTCGCTTCTTCCGGAACGAAGTCCATAAAAGCCTCATCCACCACAACGAATGCTCCTTTTCTGAGCAGCTTGAGGATCAGTTCCGGTTCAACCAGCTGACCCGTTGGATTATTCGGTGAACCAAGTATAAACAGGGTGCCGGCAGCCATCTCATCTACGTTCTTATCACTACTATCCAGCATAAAATGCTGTTCCGCCGATAACTTGATTTCAATGATCGCCCCGCCGAGCTTGCGAACGGCATCCCCATATTCATCAAAGCAAGGAACCGCAAGCGCGGTTATTTCAGGCTTCAGCGCGCGCACAACCAAATCGATTAGCTCTGCAGCGCCGTTGCCGATGACGATTGACTGCTCATCGATCTCATGATGCTTTGCCAGCCGCCGTCTAATTCCGCGTGCCGCTGGATCCGGATATTGTCCTATGACGTCCGCGTAAGCATGAAGCACTCGCTTCACACTCGCCGGCGGACCGAGCGGATTCATGTTCGAGCTGAAATCAATAAATTTTTCGGCTGGCATGCCGAATGCTTCCTCCGCTGTACGCAGGTCGCCGCCATGTCCGTATCTTTCTAACATATTGTCCTCCAACTCCTTACCTATTGCGCATTAAGCCAAATAACAGCTGCAAATAACAAAGCCGCCTCTATCGCTTCATTCATTGCTCCGTATGTATCTCCCGTTAATCCGCCAAGCTTGCGGTTTAGCCATAGGGCAAGCAAACCTCCGAGCAAAATTGTAATCCCAATTACGCAAAACAAAATAATAAGTATAGCTTCGATATCCCAGCTGCCCAGCTGCAAAACCAACCATGTCAACGTGCCTGCCAGCACAAAAGCGGCCAAAACCTGTATGAATTTAACACCATTAAATAAAATGCCGATTCCTTCACCCTTGCGTGCGCTCGGCCAGCCTGCAATAGCCGCAGCCATCCATGCCCGGCTCCATATCGGCCCAACCATCAGAAGAATGAAAAAACCGCGGGCATGCCCGCTCCCCAAGAGCTCCGCCAACAGGGACGCTTTAAATAACAGCAATAACACAGCGGCCAGCACACCCATTGCGCCTACCCGGCTGTCCTTCATAATCTCAAGCATCCGCTCGCGGGAACGATGACTCAGCACGCCATCAGCCGTATCCATCCAGCCGTCGAGATGTAAACCTCCGCTAAGCGCTGTCCATAGACCAAGCAGCAGAACGGCGCTGGGCCATGCGGGGACACCAAGGCTTAGAAGCCAGGCCGCTCCTGCAAGCACCCCTCCTATTAAAGCACCAGTAAGAGGGAAATAAATCACGCTGCGCGTCAATACGGGCGCAATGAACGGAACGGAAACGGGGACCGGAAAACGTGTCAAAAATTGAAAGGCTGCAATGATTGCCTGCGCATGCAGCTTTACCGTACCAAGAGCCATGTGACCAACACCCCCACGAATAAAATAATGCTGACACCATAAAGCAGCCTAACGGTAAGTATGATATCATACGGCTCCAAATTCCGGAGCGGCCACCCCATTCTCGCCCTTTCACTTCGCACGCCAAAATAGCTGTTTATTCCTCCAAGCTCTATGCCAAGCGCGCCTGCAACTGCTGATTCCGGAATACCACTATTCGGGCTTGGATGGCGATGGGCGAAGGTGATCATCGCGCGAATGGCTAGATCCGCTTTCATTCCGGGTGATAAGAACGCTATTATCGTAAGCATGAGTCCCGTTAAGCGAGCGGGGATGTAATTGAGCAAATCATCCAAACGGGCGGAGCACCAGCCGAAATAGATGTATTTATCATTGCGGTAGCCAACCATCGAATCGAGCGTATTTGCAGCGCGATAAAGCATCGCCAATGGGGCGCCCCCTACCAGCGCGAATAAAAGCGGCGAGACTAGCGCATCCACCGTATTTTCCGCAACCGTTTCGACAGCAGCCCGCGACGCCTCGCGAGCATCAAGCGTTGCGGTATCCCGTCCAACGATGTAGCCGGCATACTTTCGCGCATCCTCCAAATTTCCTTTTATGAGCGGGTGATATACGAGCATCGCGGCCTCCTTTAAGCCCTTCACCGCAATGGTCGTCGAAATAAACCAGGCGCTTACCGTATAGCCAAGCCATACATGCACAGCATCCGCTGCCCATACCGCCAGCCACATCACGCCATAGCTTGCAGCTAAAGTAACCGCTGTAAGAGCGGCTCCCAGCAGCCTTGCAATTGCCTGCTGTTTCTTTCTTCGCTCGGGCGCAAGCAGACTCTCTATTAATCGAATAAGCCGACCGATCCAAATGACTGGATGGGTCGGCCACTTCGGATCACCAACGATCCAATCGATAATGATTGCCGCAGCTGCAAGCAGAAGCAGCTCCTGAAAGGAATAAAGAATCATAGCTGATCCCACCTAAACGCCTGCGATTTCAATTCTACAGGGATACCTGCCGTCACCAGAAATACACGCTCGCAAATGGCGGCAACCTGTTGATTCAAACGTCCCGCTTCATCCCGAAACTGCCTCCCGAGCGGATAAGCGGGAACGATTCCGTCTCCGACCTCATTGGTAACGACAAGAAGCGGATAAGGATACGCCCCAATTGCTGCAAGCAGCTTCCTCGCTTCCGCCTCAAACCTTTCTTCGCCTAATGTTTCATGTTCAACGCGCAGCAGCCAGTTCGTCAGCCATAGCGTCAAACAATCTAGCAGCACAACAGGAGGTTTGATTCCGCTTTGTCCCTCCCCGGCATATTGCGTGGCTAATCGATCGAGAAGTCCGGCCGCCTCGAAAGGCTCCTCCACAGTATCCCATGAAAAGCCGGATTCGGTACGGTCCAGACGATGCTTCCCAATCCTCTCCGCCATTTCCTCATCATGAGGCTGACAGGTAGCGATATATAAGCCGCGTGCGCCTGATCGTATCGCATATTGCTCGGCGAAGCCGCTTTTACCGCTGCGGGCCCCGCCGGTTACTAGAATTGCCAATCTCCATCACCTAGCCTTTTGATATACCTGCGCTCTCGAAGGTCGCCATTTCCTGCATAAGCAGCAGCGCCGCGTCAATAAAATGAAAGCATAATACCGCTCCCGTGCCTTCCCCAAGCCGCATATCCAGCTTAATCATCGGAGATAAGCCAATCGATTCCAGCAGCTTCAAATGTCCCTGTTCCTGCGACTGATGCGAGGCAAGGATATAGGGCTTCACTTGCTCCGTTATTCGTGAAGCGACCAGCGCGGCAACCGACGAAATATAACCGTCAACGACGACCGGACAGCCATTTGCCGCCGCTCCGATAATGACGCCCACTAATCCTGCAATTTCGGCTCCGCCAACCTTGGCAAGCACGTCTAACGGGTCTGAAGCAGCCGGCTCATTTTGCGCAATCGCGCGCTTGACAACATCGACCTTCTTCAACCAGCCTGCATCATTGATGCCCGTGCCCCGCCCAACAGACTCCTCGGGCGACAGCCCCGTCAGGACAGTCGTAATGGCAGCGCTCGCCGTCGTGTTGCCTATTCCCATTTCTCCCGTAGCGAATAAACGAATGCCCCGCTGCACCTGCGCATCCACAACCTCGATCCCCACCATAATCGCCCGAAGCGTTTCCTCGCGTGTCATGGCAGGCTGCTTCGTCATATTTGCAGTTCCTCTGACGATTTTTCTGCTCACTAACCGTTCGTGCTCCAAATCAGCATTCACGCCGATGTCCACGCATACGACCTCAGCGTCCGCTTGACGCGCAAGGACATTAACGGCTGCCCCGCCATTCAGAAAATTCAAGACCATCTGCGGTGTCACGGCCTGCGGGAACGCACTGACCCCTTCCTCGCAAACGCCATGATCGCCAGCCATTACGATAACCGCTTTACGTGACAAATCTGGCCAAATCTGATCTGTCACGCCGACAAGCTGACGCGCTATCACCTCAAGCTTGCCCAAGCTGCCCGGAGGCTTGGTCAAGGAGTCCGAGTGGCGATCCGCTAATTTTGCAAGGTCCTCATTAAAAGGCTTGATCATGCTTAGCTTTTCATTAAGCTGATGTAGTAACTGATTTTCCATGCTGCATACTCCTCGCACTTTTACTATGTTTCTCTATTTGTTCGAATTGGGCTGCAGCATAATTTGAGGCGTCCCCGTCAATGGATGTGATATGACCGACGTTTGCGTCTCATATACCTGCTCAATCAACTCGGAGGTCAACACCGCCTGTGGCGTACCCGCAGCAGCCACCGTTCCGCGGTGCAGCACGACAAGCTCATCGCAATAAAGCGAAGCCAAATTCAAATCATGGAGCACGGCGATAACAGTCAGCTCGCGCTGCTGCTGCCAGGCGCGAACCGTATCCAGCAGCTGCACCTGAAACCCAATGTCCAAATAGGTCGTTGGTTCATCAAGCAGAATAACAGAGGGCTCCTGCGCCATCAGCTTAGCCAGCGCTACGCGCTGCCGTTCCCCGCCGCTTAGCTGATTCATTTTGCGGTGCTCCAGCTCCTTAAGACCCATTGCCTCTAATGCACTCTCTATGACGGCCTCTGAATCCTTAAATTCGCTTCCCAGCCAGTTTTGAAACGGGAATCGTGCCATACTGACAACCTCGCGTACGGAGAAGCCGACAGGCGGCAGACCACTCTGCTGCAGGACCGCCATCATTCTTGCAAGCTGCTTGCGAGGATAGGATGTAATGCTTTTCCCATCCAGCAGCACTTTTCCCCGCTTCGGCCGATCAACGCCAGACAAAAGGTGGAGCAGCGTCGATTTACCGACGCCATTCGGTCCAATAATACCGTACATTCTTCCTTTCATAAAGGAACAGGAAAGCTCATTCAGCACGATACGTCCTTGAACCTCCTGAACAATTCCGCTCGCCTCGATCATATCGAACCGCCCTCCTTAAGCTTGCGCCTATGCAATAAATAAGCGAAAAAAGGCGCGCCGATTAAGGCCGTCACGACGCCTAACGGAATTTCCTTAGGTGTTAACACGATCCTCGCAAGCGTATCTGCCCATAACACAAACACACCCCCGCCGATCGCTGATAACGGAATAATCAAGCGATAATCCGGCCCGACAATGAGACGTATGAGATGCGGGACGACGAGCCCCACGAAGCCGATTACCCCGGATACGGAAACTGCGGCAGCCGTTAGCAGTGTGGAGCTGATCAAGACAACCAGCTTCGTCCGCTCGACGCGAATGCCAAGATGGGCGGCATGCCGCTCACCAAGCACAAACAGGTTAAGCGGCTGTCCGTACATAAGCAGCAACGGCAGCCCGATTGCAAGAAAAGGGATGAGCATGTATAGATTGTCCCAGCTGCGCATTGCAAGCGAGCCCATCAGCCAGAACAAGATTTGGTTGACGACACCTTGCGACATCGACACCATAAACGATACAAATGCACCCAAAAAGGATTGTAAGATGACACCTGATAATATTAGTGTTTCAATTTGCATGACACCCTTGCTGCGCGACAGCCAAAATACACCCAGAAGCGTAGCCGTTCCGGTACTGAAGGCGACAAGCGGAATGGTCCACATGCCCATCGCCGTCTGCAGTCCGAACAAAATAATAAAAGCGGCACCCACTGAGCAGCCTGAGGCGACGCCTAACGTATAAGGATCGGCAAGCGGGTTGCGCAGCACGCCTTGAAAGCCCGTGCCTGCCAGCGCAAGACAAGCACCGACAAGGACAGCCAGCAATACACGCGACAGGCGAACCTGCGTCACGATTGCGACTTCTCCCTGCGAATACGGAACCGGCTTGTCTGCAAGCCACGGCAGCTGATGAATGAGAATCCCCCATACATCGCGAACGGAAATTCCCGCCGAGCCGATGGATAAACTTACGACGATAGAAACAGCAAGAAGGAGCATAGCTGCTCCTCCATACCAAAATAATTTAACTTTCATTTATTTACTTAACGAGATCCGGGTGAATAACTTTCGCCACTTCCAGCAGGCCGTCAGCAAGACGCGGTCCTACGCGTACAAGCGGATCCTGCGTTACCGCAAACATCTGCTTGGTCTTCACCGCTTCAATCACATCCCAGCCTGGGCGGCTTTCAATAGCTGCCACGATAGGATGCGGATCTCCCTCCATAATAGGATATATAATGAGCTGCGGGTTTTGAGTGACGACTTCCTCGGCACTAACCTCATACCAATCTGGTGTTCCTGCGGCGATATTCGTACCGCCTGCTATCGTGATCAACTCATCCAGGAACGTACCGGAACCAACCGTCCAGCCCGGGGAGAACTCCAAGTATACGCTTTTCTTCTCCGCATCCTTCACCGCATCCGTCACCTGCTGCTTTACCGAGCGCATATGATCGGCAACAGCTGCAGCTTCTTCTTGCTTATTCATAATTTTACCAAGATTTTCGATTTTCGCAACAACTGCATCATAAGTAGTAGGATTTGTCGCGTATACCGTAATGTTCAATTCACGCAGCTTTGCGATCGCTTCTGTATTCATCGATGAAGATGCCAGCACGAGATCAGGATTTAGCGCTATAACCGCCTCAATATTCGTCGTCATATCACCAATCTTCGGCTTCGATACAGCTTCCTCTGGATAATTGCTCCATTCATCTACGCCAACCACTTGCTCGCCTGCGCCGATCGCGTAGATCGCTTCCGTTTCACTTGGAACAAGCGTAACAACCTTCTCAGGCGCTTGCTCAAAAGTAATGGACGTGCCCGTCTCATCCTCCAGCGTAAGCGGATAAGCCGCTGCTGCTTCTGTCGGGGCTGGTGCGTTCGTTGCGCTCTGCTCTGTATTCGTCGTGTTGCTGCCAGCTTGGTTCTCCGTGCTCGTATTTGCCCCGCATGCTGCCGTAAAAACGAGCATCATCGTTAAAAGCAATCCAAATAACGTCTTCATCATACTGCGGTTCATTGCCTTCATTCTTCTCTACACCCCTATCAAATATTTCGTATAAAATAAAAAAAAGCATTTCTGACAAATGTGCCAGAAATGCTCTTATACGCTTCCACTAATCAACGCTGCTAATAAGCTTCTCCAACACCTCCCTAAGTCCACGTAGGGTAAAGCGTTATAACAAATAGGCAGGTCTCCTGACTTGGAATTCGCTATCGACGTCTTCCCGAGCTACTGCCTCAGTGACATGATATCGATGCGTTGACGAACGCTTGCAATACTTGCGTTGCCGTTCCTTACAGTGGCGGGTCCGCGCCGGAATTTCACCGGTCTTCCCTTTTAAGCTTCAACGAGACTGGACCTAAGCGTATGACCGCTTCCTACTATCCACTCGTATCGGCACCTAAATATTCACTATGAAATTGTCAGTTGTTACTATACACCGTATCTATCTGTTTGTCTACTATTGTCGAAGATTTATCTTGGCATGACAGAACCCCAATCATTCAACAAAAAAGTTCTGATCACTTCAAGTTTCGCATAGTTAACTTAAGGTGCCGCTTTCAGTACTTCTTTGCACTTCGGCCAATTTCTGTTCATCATAGGAGGTGTTACATCCGCATGCTGCCGTCACGCAAGCCGATTTCTCCCCTCTATAAGCTGGCTATCGCTTTCATTGTCACTGGATTTATGCTTACCTTTATCCTTACCCGGCTCCATTCCGACATGGAGGCTGCCCCGCCCCTTACCGAACACACTTTCGAGCACGGCCAGTTGATCTGGTCTATTGACGCGTATCCTGCCAAAGTACTTACAAATAATACGTTTACGATTAACATAACCGATGACAGCGGCGCTCCTATACGAGACGTAACTCTAGCGATAAAGCTGGATATGCTCAGTATGGTTTGCGGAGACGTTTCGTTTCAGTTGACCGAGACTGCCCCTGGTCAATATACCGGTATGGGAGTACCGTTAATGGCCGGAACCTGGAAAGCGACGTTGGTGCTGGATGCTGGCGATCAGTCGTATTCGATAGAGAGACATTTTCAAGCCGTCCGCTAACCCGCAAGCCATCGGCACCTATTTTTTACCAAAGCCATGGATTGATCGTCGGTATGAGGCCATTTGCCGCCAGCCCGCGCATAATTGATAATACGCCGACCACGATTGCCGTGAGGACGCTTGCTCGACGCATGAAGCGCCGCCAGCGTTTGTTTGCAAAAGCGGCAATGGATGCCGCTGCCGCTAATGCCGGGAACGTAGCTAGACCAAACACCGCCATCACCAGCGCCCCCTCCGCTGCCGAGCCGGTGCCTGCGGCTGTCATCTGCATCGCATACGTCAAGCCGCAGGGAAGAAATCCGAAAGCGATGCCCGTTGCGAGCAAATGTGCCGTTTCTTGACCGCGCGAGCGTCCGCTTTCTCCCGCCAGCCGTTTGTGCAAAAGAGCGGTTAGACGATTCATTAGCGGCAGCTGAAATCGCCGCCATAGCCAAAGCAGCAGGAAGCAGCCGCCAATAATAGACGCAAGCCCCTGCATGCCTGCAAGCTTTCCTGCTACATCTATAAATGAACCGACCGCTCCCATCACAACTCCAAGCAGCGTATAGGAAAAAATTCGTCCTGCATTGTAGAGCAGCATCGATTTGCGGACAGATGCCGATGTGTGGATAGATACCGTCGAAACGATACCGCCGCACATCCCGATGCAATGCGGCGCACTGAAAAGTCCCGTCAACATGATGAGGCCAAGCTGCTGCCAAGTGATCGTCATGCTTGAATGCCTGTTGAACGGCGAAGCTGTCCAGTTAAGCGCAGCGCATTGCCGACAACCGATACGGAGCTAAGCGCCATTGCTGTTCCGGCCATCCAGGGCTCCATCAGGCCAAAGGCTGCGAATGGGATAATGATGATATTATAGAGAAAGGCAAACGTTAGATTTTGCCGTACATTACGAATGGTCATTCGGCTAATTTTAATCGCCTCAGGAATGGCATGCAGGCGGGAGAAGAGCAGCGTCATATGTCCTGCGCGCAAAGCGGCATCCGTACCATCCCCCATAGCTAAACCGACGTCCGCCGAAGCTAGAGCGGGAGCATCATTCCAGCCGTCTCCTGCCATGGCGACGCTTTTCCCCTGACGCTTCAGCTGCTCTACAAGCTTTACCTTACTCTCAGGTAGCATAGCCGAATACACATCAGCGATACCGACCGCTTTCGCCGCGGCTCGGGCTGGCGCTTCATGGTCTCCAGTTGCCAGAAGCACAGTTATGCCAAGACGTTTCAGCTCCTTCACCGTTTTCTTCGCATTCGACTTGACCGTGTCGCTGAAAGCAATCGCACCGATGCATTCCCCTTCCGCCGCAGCATACAGCACGGTTTCTCCGGCCTTCTCGCGACGAATTGCAAAGGCCTGTGCCTCCTCACTCATTCGCCAGCCTCGTTGTGCCGCAAATCGTGCGTTCCCAACCGCAAACTGTTGCCGATCGACAAAGACCTCTACTCCTCCGCCAGGTGTGAATGCTTGCTGCTCGGCTGTTGGAATGACAAGACCAAGACCCAATGCTTCACGTCTGATCGCGGCTGCCAATGGATGCGTGGATTCAGCCTCTGCCGCAGCCGCTAACCGAAGCAGCGAGGATCGGCTTCTCTTCAGGGCGAGTACGGCGGTAATGCGTGGCTTGCCCTCTGTCAACGTTCCTGTTTTATCGAAAATTATCGTCTGAATCCGCGCCAGCCTCTCAAGCGCGCCAGCTTCCTTCGATATGATGCCCTGCTTAGCCAGTCTTCCCGAAGCGATGACAAGCGAAATCGGCGCCGCTAAGCCAAGCGCGCACGGACATGCTGCCAGTAATACGGCGATTGCGCAAACAAAAGCTTTGCTCCAGTTGCCCGGATCAAGAATGGCCCCCCACATCATAATGGTTAATAAAGCGATTACGAGCATTACGGGGACAAACCAGCCGGCTGCCGTATCCACATTTCGTTGAATGGCTGATTTTGAGCGCTGAGCCTGCCTCACAAGCTCTTGAATGCGATTCATCATCGTGTCGTGCCCGGCAGCCTCTATACGAATGCGCAGTCGGGCGCTTTCATTTCTCGTGCCTGCCCACGCAAGATCGCCCTCTCCCTTCGGGATCGGCAAACTTTCACCCGTCAATAACGACTCATCAGCCGCAGACAATCCGCCGCATACCATGCCGTCAACCGGAATGACCTCCCCGGCTTCAACAATCACGATGTCGCCAGCTCGAACAAACTCCGTTTGCATGCGGACAATTTCCCCGGCACGCTCGACATTAGCGCTCTGGCTTTGCGGCCTGACAAAGCCGACAGAGCCCTGCTGAGCGCGCAGCGAAGCAGCGGCTTCCAAATATTTACCAAGTACTACGGCAGTAATGACAACGGCAGAGGTTTCAAAATAAAGCGGAGGCGCATGTGCCGCTGCGGCTGACAACGGACGAAATAGCACTTCCTGGAACACCACGTAATGACTGTATAAATATGCGGCTGTCGTGCCGATTGTCACGAGCACGTCCATATTCGCACTCCGCTGCCGCAGCGCATGATACGCACCGAAATAAAACGGCATTCCAATGACAAATTGGATAATGGTAGCAAGCGACAGCTGCATCCATGGAAGCATGAGCCACCCCGGCACTACCTGAATAAGCGGTTCCAGCAGCGGAATATGCTGCAGCATGCCAGTCAACAGCGGCAGCGTCAGCAGCGCTGACACGACAAGGCGCAGCTTCAATGTACGATGCTCCTTATGAAGCCCTTCATGCGCGGGTTCATGCAAGAGTGCGGCAAAACCAAGCTGCTTGACGCGCTCCGCAATTTGCTTTTTTTCAACCTTTGCAGGAGCAAACTGCACCCACGCCGTCCGCAGCGGAAAGCTGACAGCCGCCATTTGGACGCCGTCCATTTTACCAACAGCCTTCTCAATTCTTGCCGCGCATGCCGAGCAGCTCATGCCCTGCACCGCGAAATCTATCGTTATATTTTCATCTTCATGATTTCCTTCAAACCTATGCTCCATTTGACTTACCCGCCTTCCATTCATCGCCTTCATTGCCTGCATCTCTGCGTTAAACTATATGACAGGCTATTGCATTGCATGAATGGAAACTGCAAAATGATTGTCGCTATTTGGATTCGATCAATGCTCCGCATTAAGCTCAATGATATTCCGGTCCGGATCCAGGATAAAGATTTGGGCAAACCCAGTGATACTATCCGGTTTGGCTTTAAATGTGATACCGTGCTGCTCCAGCCACTCGATGGTCTGCTTATAATGACTTATCCTTATGGCAAAATGTCCATCTCTCGTATCAATGCCTCCGGTGCGAGCCGTCTCCCCATCATGCACCAGCAAATGCAGCTGATTTCCGTTGTCTCCTATCGCATACCAAGCGCCGGGAAAATCGAACGCCGGCCTCTCGATTTCCCGCAAACAAAGAATTCCGGTGTAAAAAGCTTTTGCCCGCTCTAAATTAGTTACAATTAAACTTGCATGGTGGATACCTTTGTGCGTTATCATTTGATCGAATACACTCCAATCCGCTCTCATATATTTAATCTCATTAAATATATGTTAGAACATACTCCCTCTTATGATCTGCCATACGAAAAAAGCCCCGAAAAGGGACTTTTTTGTTGAGTTATTTGCCGATTACAACATCTCCGGGCCATGCGAGCATACCGCCGGTTATGCTTACGACCTTATAGCCCTGCGCTTGCAGGAAATCACATGCTTTGCCGCTGCGACCACCGCTTCGGCATATGAGCACGATGTCTTGGTCACCCTGATTAAGCTCGTCCATCCGCTCTTGAAGCTCGGAAAGCGGAATGCTGCGCGCTTCTTTTATATGACCTTCTTGCCATTCATCTGGCTCGCGAACATCAATCAGATTTATCGTTCTGCCTTCCTTCAGCTGGCTTTGCAGTTCGGCTGTCGTCATTTCTGGATACATGTTGTGTTACCCATCCCTTCAAGCAAGTTCAATTTAATCAATATGATTGCATTGTATCGCGAAGGCTGGGTAATGTCCATCCTAGTTAGCTGCTTATATTCGAACCGCCGTTCCACTGACCGCAACCATCAGCATTCCCTCTCTAACAACCTCGTAATCGATATCAATGGCCACAATTGCATTCGCGCCTAATCTTGCGCCTTGATTTTTCATCTCATCTCATACGGTTGAGATGTTTCAATTATCTGGCATTTAGTTCTTTTATGCTGACAGCAATGAGCTCATCTGAGCTGGTTTTGACTTGTATGCTGACTCGTATCCCAAATTCTCTCGTATCCTTGCGCAACCAGAGCACGAAGCTCTCTTCAGAGGCTTCCTCCGAAAGTTTTTTTCTGCCTTCATACTTATAATCCACAATGGATGCATCCGAGTACATCCTTGACGTTTGCTCCATAGCCAGCCTCCCCCACTTGGCATAGGCCGGCTCCGCATGCTGGTAAACAGCTTCAAAGGGTTGCTCTTCAAAATGGGTTAAGCTGAGCAGAACGAAAACAGCCTTCATGACGAAATGACGCAGCATTTTACCACCACCTGTCGATGAAAATGAGATGGTTTTAGCCTCACCCTCGAAGTTCCGTCCTATTCATTCATAATGCACTCTAACAAAGGAGCATTTTGAAATCGCTTCCACTGACTAAAGCCCATTTTATAGGGATACGTGCCCTTTTTTCATCCAGAGCATATTGTAAAGTATGAAAAGAAGGAGGCACACTATGATACAAAACCAGCCTTATATACAACAATCGGCTGTTATGCCGGAGCTTTACCCGCAAATGCAAATGAGTCAGAAACAACAGGTTATGGGTATGCAAGCTGAGAATGAGCAGACTGCTGTAACCTATTATCAGTGTTGCGTTGATCTGAGCCACATGCATGACTTTCATCACATGCATCACGACCTCCATGACATGCATGACTTCCATCCTATGATGCAGCATGATTTATGGGATCCTCACATGTACTATGGTCACCATCACCATCATCCTGTTGATGGATGGGAATACTCCACGCTTGATTATCATCATGCTTGGGTCCATCCATGGATGCACCACCATGTCTGCTTTCCTGTCACGTGTCATCCGACTGGAGAGCAGCAAGCAAGCTCGCATCCCTACGGCTGATAAACATAAAAACTTGAACAGGCAGATTGAATGTTACCTAGATTCAATCTGCCTGTTCAAGTTCATAAAGCATGCTATTGCGCCAAGCTTCCTTCGAGTCGCGAACGACTCCGACAAGGACCGACAGGAATTTGAATAAGGCTCGTTTGATCACAAGAAATCATCCCGTAAAGCTCATCACTCGCGTTTGCATCAAATCCAAGCAGCGGACGCCCCCCCATTCGGGAGGCGGAAGCTGCGAGCAGTAAGCGTTGTACAAGCATCCCCGCCTCCATTTGTTGGATACGATAGCCGCGATAACCAAGCTGAGCATGAAGGTGATCTGCATCTCCCGCTATATGAAAACATAACGGCACTTGGAACAAATTTACGTTATTAAGCGACATCCCATGCTGCAGCCAAGACCGGAGATCCCCGGAACGAACCAGCTGTAAGGCATGCGCCAAGCCGTCATAGCGATAAGCCCCATCTCCGATACCTTCAACACCATAGAAGCAGCCATACAAGGAAACGCGAGACGATGGCCTCTGCATCGTGCCATCCAAATCATTTCGGTATATAAAGGATGCCATAACCTCATGCAATAGAGCAGCCAGATTCGATTGGCTAACCGGATGCAAAACGTATTCATTTTCCGGCGAATAACGTTCTCGGCAAACGGACGCCAGATCATACGAAAGCCTGTTCACATGAGGAAGCAGATACGCAGGAACCCTGCCCGAGGCTTCGGTTTCTCTTCCGATTTGCTGAAAGCATTGTGCGGAATCCAGCATCGAAGCTTCGTTCAGCTCTATGAGCCTGGCATAATCCGCGACCCTCCGCGACCGCACATAGTGCTCGTGTTCAACCACTGTCAGTTCTTTGCACAAATCAGCCGCGGACAGGTGATCCTCTGCTTTATTTTCATGAATGAACCATTCTAATTCAGGCTCTGCCGAGAGCGGAATCACCGCATAAACGCTCTCCTCCCGTTCGCTCAGCCCCAGCAGATGGTTAACGGCACGGTCAAGAAACTGAAAGTAAACCCCCGTCTCATAGCCAAACCGTTTTGCCACCTCCAACAGCTGACCAACCAGCAGACCTGCGTCCAGCCCCTGCAGACGATAAGAAAAATTATTGTATTTGTAGTAATTTTTCCAAAACATCGTCGAAACGAAAGCAGCGCCGAAGCAAGACGGCAGGTCACACCGGTTGCCGAGCGCCTTGCTCAGATAGATGTCAAATTGGCCTTCACGAAGTAATATCAAACGGTGATGCGCCACATCATAGTGATAAATCCCGGCAGGCAAATCCTCCAGCTTTAAATAAAGGTATAGCTCGCTTGGATACAGCCCTCCGCCTGAAGGAACGAAGCGCCTGCAAAGCTGCAGCGTGCCCCCCCATTCTTCTCCCGCATCAGGACCAAAAACGGATTGGCTCAACTGTGCAAGCCCGAATGTATACCAGAGAAAATGGCTGATTTCCCGAAGCATAGGCTTCACTCGATCCTGCCTTCCCTCAAGCGTAAACGGAGCCTCCGCAGAGAGAGAAAAGGCCGGCAAGTGCCGGTATAGCTTATACGGGAGCGGTGCGTCTTCCCAATCGGTCACCCAATCCTTCGGTTTAACCTGGTCTGGATCAAATTGCAGCTGACGTAAAAATGCCTTCAAGCTCATTCCTTTTCCTCCCATTGGCTTTGCTCCAGAAAAACCGCTTTGCAAACGCTGGCTGAGCTTACGGAAACGGATGAGGATGCGGATTAAGCTGTTTAGAAGTCAACGGCTCTTGCACATACCCTAGCTCTGCCGGTATTCTGAGTACCCTCTCCAATCCCGTCAAGCGGACGAGGTGTTGTCCGAACGTCATCGGCAGCATGCCCGGTATCAGCACCTTGACGCAATGAAGTCCATTCCGCAGCGTTTCCGGCGTCGTCTGGTCCACCACAACCACATCCAGATTGATATTACGGAGCTCTTGGAGGATTTCCTTTAAATCATCAGCCAAATCCGCCTTCCTGCTCTTTGGTTTAAAAGCCTCCTCAAACGTATGGGGCGGACGGTTGCTTTGGAGTAAAAAATGAAGCCGTTCCTCTGCTTGCTTCAAGCTGTACAGCATGGAATGATCGTCCATTTGCCGAACCAGAAATGGGTCGTGCAGCATATGTTCATACTGCTCCCGATTCTCCTCCAATTTCTCGTTAAACGCCAGCAGCATGCCCGCCAATTCGTGAATAGCGCCTTTCGCCGCCCGCACGGGGTCCGGATGCGCTCCCGCCGCGCAAATAAGATTTACGCCTTTATCCGTCTTGTTTTTGGCGAGCGCCCAGATGCTTGGAATGCCATGCTCCATCGTCGAATTGAATAAATGCACATCATAGCCGACAACCTCGCGCAAACGTTCCACCATTAAATTCAATTCGATATCTTCTGCGGAATAGGGATCCAACGGAGCAAGCGACAGCTGAGCATACCAAGTCATAAGGAAAGAATCACGTTCCACCACTTCCAAGATGCCATAAAAAATAGCTTCCTCCAGACTTCCGCCTAACGCGCATCCGTTAGAGGTTTCATAAACAAAGCCATGACCACACCCCGAGCTGTAGTAAGCGAGAAGCTCCGGCACGAGAATCGGACGCTCCTTCAAAAACGAGTAACCCCATACCCAATCGATTGGCCTGTCGGGATCAAACGGTTGGAACGGAAAGTCAGGCCGCTCATACTGATCCTTCTCGTGTACGCCGACGAGTACGGGATCTAGCGCATGGCCCTTCACATTTCGGTAACTGTCATGAACAACCGTCCGCTTTCCACGCGGCGACATGCCGCAATAGCGCTCCAAACCTTCCAAAATAGCAGTCATCTCGCTATCCGCATAAGAATGCGTACGGCCTGCGCAGCCTTCATCCCCCGAGAAAAGAGGTAAATTTACGCTCGAATCGGCAAATGGCGACATGAGGTCGATCATTTTTCCGTTCAAAAAGCCAGCCCTATTGTCCAGATAATCATATGCCAATAATCCTTTCAGTTCTGCCATAGGCCGACATCGGTAGCTGTTTTCATTTATTTTTGGGCTTGGCTGTAGTGAAATACGCGCCGCTGCAGCTGAGTCATCGCGTATTCGTCCGCATACCGGACATAGCGGATCGGGCAAAAAGAAATGAGAGGAGCTATTAAGCGTTTGCAGATGGATCAGCATGATCCGATTTTCCGTTTGAGCAGAAGTCCCAATCAGTACTCTCCTGGCATCTGCCGCAATAAGCTGAGCCATATGCAAGAGTCCCATGCGTGAAGACCATATATCGGGAGAACTCGCCCCATGCATCTTCTGCTGGCGCAGTTGCCACATCTCCTTCCGGTCATTTCCCGCCATCAAGCGCCGCAGATCTGCGCACTGGGAGCAGCCCTCCGCCCCCGGAAGAACCAGCGGTCCGATCACGCCTTCGCCGAATGAAACAAACCCGCGCAGCCACGGCGTACCGGACCGTTGGCACCATTCTTCCGCTAGTAGATGAGCGGATGGTTCATAACCATCATGTAGAACAAGCGCCAGCTTAGCTGCTTCTGGCACATCGGATGCAAAATCCTTCTGACGGACAAGCCGATATTCTTCGGACAATTCGCCGCAAACGAAATCCGCGAGCTGTCCCTCCCCTATAACTGCCACGATTGCACTCACTGTCCATCCTCCTCCCGAAGCAGCACGCCGAATGCTCCTGCCAGCTCCTCTTTCAAGAACGCTTCGGATGCCAAATTATAGACGAGAAGGCGCTTGCGGAAACGTTTTAACTGCTGTAAGGCTGACTTTAGAACCTCTCGGTGTTCCAATGGATCACAAGCTGGAATTGATACACTCTTCATCGCCGCCTCGTTCAAATTTACGGAAGACCAGCTTCGCTCATTTGAACCAAAGCCGGCCTCTTTGTTTTGGGTATACAGCAGCGTTTGCTGCAGCGCCCTGCGCAGCGCCCTTGTTCGATTGAAATCAACCGCTCCAAACCAGCGCCCGCTGGAGCATACCCACGCAACAGGAAAGCCTAATACATCTTCGCCAAAGCCGATTGTCGGCGCGACCTGCATCGTCGTCAACGCGCTTAAATAATAGTGGCAGCGTTTATCGTCTATTTTACGGATCTGTACTGGATTGACGGAGGGGGATTGGACATCATGACTTCTTACCATAACTTCAGTCAGACATTTTTGCAGACCGCGGCCAATGCCTTCTGCGATCGTCTCCCCCGCGCCAATGCCCACAAACTCATGCTGCGGCGGTTCTTCCGGGCCACTGCTGCCCTTATGCACATCATTTATGATCAAACCCGCCATGCGCGACACATAAGCCTCGATTCCGGCAAGCCCTGCTTCCTTACGGGCCTCTTCGTGATTGAGGCCATTGCAAACGATCTCAGGCAGCAGAGCGGACGGTCCTGCCGACAGCGGATCAGCTGCCTGTACCCGGCACTGGGACAGCGGAAGCTGCCGCAAATCCCCTTCACCCCAAGCATGAAAGATGCCCATTTCACTCGATGTTAACCTGCTGAAATAAGGAAGCAAATCCTTCTTCAACCCTATCTCTCCCGTTTCGCTATCAAGCAGAAGCTCCAATTCCTCTTTCCTCTCGGCGGCAGGACGACCACTTGCGAGCGGATGGGGAAAGAACGGATGCCAGTTGCCTTCCAACGTCTCCAAATTCAGCAGAAATAATTTATTGTGCATTTCCGATGCCGTTACTTCCGTAACCGATTTTAGCCATTCGAAGACGATTACGTTCGCCAGCATCGATTCTGCTGTGGAGGAAGCAGCATGAAGCAGAGGATCCTTATCTATCACGGAATGGTGAACTCTTCGCCAAGCAGATTCCCAGCAGCCCTCCGAATCGGGATGTACGAACGGTCCAGCAAGACCTGCCTGCCCCATAATAAGAGCTGGCAGCAACACCTTCTTCTCTTTCCGGCAAATCTCGTGAAGTGCTCTTAAATCAGATTCGCCGTTCTCATCAGATACGAACAATATCGCATCGTACGGCTGCACAACCGAACGCCAATCGATACTCCCTTCATTCGGCAGGCTGATCTCGTCCAGCTTGACCTCCGGGTCCGTTCGGCGGGCACGCTCCGCCAGCTCCAAGATCCGATTTCGATTCGTCGTTTCCGGGTCCGTAATAAGCATGCGAATATGAGGCAATCCAGACTCTAATAAACACTTCATAAGGGAAACCAAAAAGGATCCTGAACCGGCAGCAAGTACGCTTGACTGACGATACAACTGAAACCGGTATGCCCCCGAGCCATCAAAGCTGTCCAAAAATTCAATTTGAGACGCATAATTCTTGAGCACTCCGTCTTGCAACTGATGCTGACGATCCCGGCTCACATCCCGGACATAACCGTTCGCATATAAAACTTTCGCGATTTCATATACACGTTCCCGGTATTGTTCCGGCAGACCGTCCGTTAAGTCATGCATAGTGTGCCCGCCGTTAAAAACCGGCATCAACTTTTCAATCCACTGATCGATTGTGCTGCCTTCCATACGAAATGAACCAATATTGTTTCGAAAATAGACGCTTCCGTCCGTGCTAGGGAGAAAAAACGTATCCCCATTCACTTTAAGACGCATAGAAGGATCCAAATCCCATTCCTCCTTACCGAAAATCCCCGCTTTTCACTACATGAATTCCTCTATAAGGTATGTAGCGCTATTTGTCCGTCATGCCAGCTCTTCGATAGAAAAACGCCCCTGCCATCAAACTTCTTGCAGGGGCGTCTTGAACTTTCCATTCAATTGCTTATTTACACATTAGCGGCAGCGGGCACAGCCACCGCAACGAGCGCATCCTCCACAGTTATGAGCGCATCCTCCGCACCTAAAACAATTACTGCACCCGAAACAATTGCTGCACCCGAAACAATTGCTGCAAGAGCAAAAACCGATACAAAAACCAATGCAAAAACCGATGCAAAGCCGAGCGTTGTTAGGATCAACTTGCCCTTGACCCGCATTCGGCGTCATCCCGCTCGCATGAAAATCGTCAATTTTCAAATTTTGAAGCTCATTTTTAAAATCATTCATCTCCGCAGCCTCCGTTAAATGTTCATGATTTCATCACAATGCAGATGATCCTTCATGACATATACGTATGAAATTAGCTCCGCTAGTGTTACTACTTCATTTGCCTAGTAATAAATGCTAAAACAATAGACAGCACATTATGAATCATATCCGAGGACCGCCTTGGAGCATTCGTTATATCTTGGTGTCAGGAAAAGGCGCGGAAGCCGGGACTCGAGCTGCTAAGGCTTGACTGCATCGCCGACAATAAGAGGCTGCTTCCAGGCCATTGACCATGGGAGCAGCCTCTCTATTCGCCTTATTGCGTATGGCTTGTTTAAGCTTCTTCCGCTGCGCGCGGTTTTTTCTTACGGTTCAAGAACTCATAAACAACCGGCACGATAATTAGTGTCAGCAGCGTTGAGCTCGTCAAGCCGCCGATCACAGTCACTGCCATACCTTTGGAGATTAGTCCGCCAGATTCGAATCCGAAGGCGAGCGGGAGCAAGGCTCCAACTGTCGCAATTGCCGTCATCAGAATCGGACGAAGACGCGTGCCCGCCGCTTCAAGCAAGGCTTCACGGACGGATAGGCCCGCTTTCTCCTTCTGAATAACGCGATCCACAAGCACGATCGCATTCGTGACCACGATACCGATGAGCATGAGCGCTCCAATCATTGCGGTTACGCTTATCGTTTCACCTGCAATAAGCAAGCCTACTAATGCCCCGATCACGGTGAATGGCAGCGAGAACAGAAGCGCAAATGGCGTAAGCGCACCGCCAAAGGTAATGACAAGCACAAGGTATACGACCGCGATAGCAGCCAGCATGGCAAGACCAAGCTGCATGAACGATTCATTAATTTGTTCTGAAACGCCGCCAATCTCAACATCAACGCCGGCAGGAAGCTCCGTTTCGTCAATCATCTTTTGTACCGCTGTTGAAACCTTCCCTATATCAGAAACAGTTACATCTGCAGTCACCTCTGCATAAATACGATCGTCGCGACTTGTAATCGTATTAGGCGATTCGCCTTCCTCGATGGTGACAACATCCTTAAGCGCTACCTGCGTACCCATCGGAGAGGTCAGCATGACATTTTCAAGATCCGCTTTTTCCGTATACGTACGTTCTTCAACCTTCACATAAACGTTGAATTGTTCGCCATCCTTCTCAATCGTCGTAAGCACTGGACGCTCACGTACCGGACTTAACGCCATTGCAATTTGACCTGCCGTCAGACCATTCTGGCTTAATTTTTCCGGATTGGCTACAAGACGGTACTGATCATAGGTCTCCGACAGACTGGAACCGATATTTTCTAAATCTTTATTTTCGCTCAATTGTGTTACCAATTCGTCAACAACCGGCTGCAGCGACTTCATATCAGGTCCATAGACGAGCATGGAAATACCTGAACCGCCTAAGCCGCCTCCCATGAAGTCCTGCTGCTTCCATTCGCCTTCGCCGCCAAGCTCCTGCAGCAGCGGAACAATTTTTTCTTTCTCAGCATTGAAATCTGCGAAATCGTCTTCATAGCTCAGATTAAAGAGCGCTTGCTTCGATGCACCCGGACTGAATGGATTTTGTCCGCCGACCGCATATTGCACGACCGAAAGGCCTTCGCGTCCGACAAGCAGCTTCTCCGCCTCAAGCGCCATTGCTTCAACATGCTCGCGCGTTTCACCTGGAGCCGGATTATAGGATACAACCACCATCTTCTCTTCATCGCCGGCCAAGAAGCTGACGCCGATGACTGGAACAAGGAACAAGCTGCCAATCAGCAGGACGATAGCTAAACCAAACGTAACCAATTTATGGTTAAGCGACCAGCGCAGCACGCCTTTGTACCATTCAGCCAATCGGCTTGGCTTATCATGGCTATGGCTTGCTTTGCCTGCTTTAATTCCATTGCGGAACATCATATGCGCAAGCATTGGAACGACGGTAATGGCTACAACCAGTGACGCCAATAGTGCAAACACGATCGTCAACGCGAACGGCAGGAAAATTTCACCGATCATACCGGATACCAGACCAAGCGGCAGGAATACGGCAATGGTTACAATTGTTGATGACAAAATAGGGACAAACATCTCTTTTGTCGCATCAAGTATAAGTGCTTTGCCTTTAAGCTGCTCTGTTGAGAGCGCCATTCGCCGATAAACGTTCTCGATTACAACAATCGAGTCATCGATTACCCTGCCGATGGCCACCGTCATCGCGCCTAAAGTCATTATGTTCAGTGTAATATCCATTTGGTTCAAAAAGAGCATCGCAATCAGGATCGATAAAGGAATCGATACGACCGAAATAATCGTCGAACGGATATCGCGCAGGAAGATCAATATAATAGCGACTGCAAACAGAGCGCCAATGATCGCTTTACTTAGCATGGTGTGAACAGATTCCTCAATCGGCTTGCCTTGGTCAAGCGTTGTAACGATAGATAAACCTGTGTTGCTCTCTTCAAGCTCCTTGATTTCTGCCTTTACATTGTTGACTACATCAACCGTATTGGAGTCGGCAGCCTTCACGATATTGATGCCAATCGCATCCTTACCGTTCGTGCGCGATACAGACTCCGCTTTGCCGACAATGCTCAAATCAGCTATATCAGACAGCTTCACCCCTGGTACGATGATGAGGTTTTTCAAATCCTCTTCCGTTGTGATGTTTCCATCGACAACGATCGCTTTCTCGGAATCGCCGAATTCATAAATACCAAGAGGAACGGTCAAGGCCGAAGCTTGAATGATGCCTTTCACCATATCCTCCGCAATACCCATTTGCTGAAGGGCATCATGCTTAAAGGCCAACTCTCCCTCCATGACGTTTTGTCCGGACATTTGGACGCTTGCTACACCTTCTATACCTTGCAGACGCGGCAGCACATTTTCCTGTACTGCTTTTGTTAACTGTTCCAGGTTCAAGCTATCGTCAGACAAGCTCAGCGATAGCACCGGAAAAGCGTTTAAGCTAATTCGGGATACGGATGGATCCTGTACGCCATCTGGAAAGGGAAGCTCAGAGAGGACTTTATTCACCTCCGATTCGGCTTTTTCCATATCAGTCTCAAACGTGTATTCAATAATGACCGAGGAAGCATTCTCATAAGAGGTGGAGCTGATCACGTTTACCCCGTTCAAGTTGCGCGTGCGCTGCTCAATCGGCTTTGTAACTTTTTCCAAGATTTCTTCAGGCGCTGCGCCCGGATAAACGGTCGTTACGCTGACAATCGGCACCGTAATGTCCGGCATGGTCTCCATCTTCATATTCATTCCTGAATACAATCCGGCAAACAGCACCAGCAGCGTCAAAATCCATAAAGCAAATTTGTTATTAAGCGAAAACTGAATAAAGCTCTTCAATTCATTCCACTCCCCATCTACTATCTATACTTTAAAACGATAACCTACACCCCAAATCGTCTCAATATATTGAGGATTTGAAGGATCATGCTCAATTTTCTCGCGCAGCCTCCGAATATGTACCGTTACCGTAGCTGCGTCGCCGTTCGAATCAAGCCCCCAAATCCGCTCGAACAGTTCTTCCTTCTCGAAAACTCGATTAGGATGTGAGGCAAGGAGCAGAAGCAGCTCATACTCCTTAGAGGTCAGCATCGCTTCCTCATCATGAATCATAACCCTTCGGGAAGGCTTGTCGATAAACAATCCGCGTATGCGAATATGGTCGCCCCGCTCCGTCTTATCTGCCGTCAGCCTCTCGTATCGGGCTAAATGAGCTTTTACTCTGGCTACAAGCTCGCTTGGACTAAAAGGTTTTGTCATATAATCGTCAGCCCCGAGCCCTAGCCCTCTGATCTTGTCGATATCCTCTTTCTTCGCAGTCACCATAAGCACGGGAATATTGATAGACTGTCTTATTTGACGACAAATTTCAAAACCGTCTACTTTTGGAAGCATGACATCGAGGATGATGAGGTCATATTGACCCTCGAGCGCCTTCTGCAGACCAATGTCGCCACGCCCCTCAATATGCACGGCAAAGCCGTGGCTTTCCAGATAATCACGCTCCAGCTCGGCAATCGACTTTTCATCTTCAATGATTAGTATGTTCTTCATGATCACTCACCGTTTTGACAGATACCGACTTAGGAAGCTTTAAGCAGAATCGGGCGCCGCCCTTCTCTGCATTCTCCGCCCAAACCTCACCGCCATGCCCTTCAATAATTTGTTTCACAATCGCTAGCCCTAGACCGCTGCCGCCGGTTTCCGAATTTCGGGATTGCTCCGCACGGTAGAATCGATCGAATATATACGGTAAAGCTTCTTCTTCAATTCCAGGTCCCGTATCTTCAATCTCAACTAAGGCGTACTGCTCCAGCTCCTTCACATGAACGACAATTTCTTTATTTTTCGGCGCAGGCTGTTGGCCCATATACTTCACGCAATTGTTCAAAATATTCGTAAGCACGCGGCTTAGCTTCTCCGGATCTGCCGTAATCGAGAGAGCTTCCGTTTCCGGCCTGGTGTACTGCAGCTTCACGCCTGATTTTTCCAGATCAAACCGCTGCTCGTCCATGAAATGATCCAAGTACCGAATAATATCGAAACTTTTGAAGTCAAAGGCAACCGTCTGCAGATCAAGCTTGGAAAATAGGAATAACTCATCAATCAGTTGATCCATGTCTGTCGCCTTCCGATAAATCGTTTCCATGTAGCGCTGGCGCTTCTCATCCGTGTTCGCAATTCCATCCATAATGCCTTCAACATAACCTTTAATCGCCGAAATTGGCGTTTTCAAATCATGTGAAATGTGCGAAAGCAGCATTTTACGATTCTCTTCATACTGCAAGCTCTGGTCAATCGAATTTTTCAGCCTAACCCGCATGTCCTCAAAGGCCACGCTGAGCTGTCCGATCTCTCCCTTCGTTGTAGGAACAACCTTATGCGACAAATCGCCATCCTTGATTTGAAGCGCAGCCGCTTCAAGCTTCTTAATTGGCCGAATAATGCTTCGGGATACAAAATAGGTTAGCAGCAGACTTGTTAAGCCGATAAAAGCTAACGAAAATGCTGTCCCAATCGGACGCCAATAAATAGGCACCGTATCCATCCGTCTGAACAGCACTGCCTGGCCTTCACCTCCGTCAGGATAAGTAAAGTCCAGAGCATTTGTTTCAAAGCGGAAGGAATTGAACGTTACAGCTGACGGCAGCTGCTCCAACAATCTCTGCCAATCTTCGTTTGGCGCCGCATCTCTTAGAAATGGAGAAACTGCAGTAATGCTGCCTTCACGAGATATGACCAGACCTGCCCACAGCACCCCTAGCCTTTCTTGAATTTCATTGACATAGCCTGGGACCTCCAGCTCGCCAGCATCATTGCGGAGGACGTAGGACAACTCGCCGTAGACGAGCGCTTGTTGATAAGGCTCATTCTGCTCCTTATCAAAATATTGGCGGACATCCTGGATGTCTCTGGCATGGAAAATGAAAAGCATGAAGGCAGTCATCAAAATAATGGGTACGAATACCATTGCCAAGTAAGACATATACAGCTTTACACGTATCGACAATCGCTTTCACGCCTCACTGATACATTATTGTTGAATCTATCGTTTATAATAACGGCAAATTCTAAACGAATTTATAACCAAATCTTACGAAATTATTACGTTTGACGTTTTGGGCCACCTAATTATAGCGAAATTTATTAACTTCATTAATTATTAATGTTATTTAGATTTATGCTGGTTTGATGCGCGATTTGGCGCGCAAAAAATCGAGCTCAATAGGATAAGAATTGACAACGCCCAATATAGATAAACCACAACTCAATCGTAAAAGGCTTTACGATCACAATTTCCATTTGGCTTTGCAATTAAGAGGTGACAATGAAAGCCCATATGCGATAAAGTGAAGATGAAAGGGGCAAATCGCTATTATGAATCCAATATCACTTTCGCAAAGGCTGCTGTTTACGACGATCACGGTTCTTTACTGGACCTCCATGTATGTCTATGTCCCAACTTTATCTCCTTATCTCAGTGACCGGGGACTCTCTCTCCAATTCATTGGCATCGTTCTGGGAAGCTACGGATTCGTGCAAATGTTTGTCCGTTTCCCGCTTGGCATTTTTTCCGATCGCTTGGGCAAAAGAAAACCGTTTATCTTACTCGGTATGGTAACCGCTGGCCTTAGCTGCTTGCTGTTTCTTATTCCAGGTTCATGGCTATGGCCGCTCGCAGGCAGATTGATGGCGGGAATTTGCGCTTCTACCTGGGTATCCTTTACCGTACTGTACGCGAGCTATTTCGGGGCTGGACAGACTGGCCGCGCCATGGGCAATATTAGCGTGATGACGGTTTCCGGGCAAATGATCGGTATGCTGCTAAGCGGATGGCTGACTGAAGATTTCAGTAAAAATACTCCCTTCACGCTTGGCGCCATTATCGCGGCTGCAGGACTGCTGCTCGCTTTCCTGCTCAAGGAACCAATTGCTGAGAAGCGCGATAAGCCGGGAATGTCCTTTGTTATGATCAAAAGTGTTGTGCGTACCAAGTCACTGCTTCGGGTGTCTCTGTTGTCCATACTGGCGCATGGTGTTTTATTTATTACGATGTTTGGTTTCACCCCGCTGAAAGCGGCGGAGATGGGGGCCGAAGGGATCGGACTAACGGTGCTCGTTTTTGCCTTTATGCTTCCCCACGCTTTCGCTTCGCTTGTAACGGCGAGATGGTTCACTCCGCGATTCGGCTATTGGGGAACGATCGGCGCCGGTTTTCTTCTCAGCACAATATGTACGGCAGCTATGGTTTTCGCGGATTCATTCGGCGTGCTCATCGTCACGCAGGCGGTAAACGGATTTGCGCAAGGACTGCATATTCCGCTATTACTTGCTCTAGCGATTCGAGACGTGGAGATTCCAGGCCGCGCGACTGCTATGGGACTATATCAAGCGCTTTATGCGATCGGGATGTTCTCAGGGCCTTTCCTGGCCGGCTGGTTGAATGAAGGCTGGGGGCTAAACGGCGGATTTTTGTTTGGTTCTTTACTTGGTGCCTCTGCAGCTATCCTCGCAGCTGTCTGGGCGAGACAAGAACGGACTGTAAATAGATTTTCGCAAGAGGCTGGATCGTGACAAAGCCTCAGCTGGTTCTCGATATTGGCGGTGTGCTTGTCACCAATCTGTCTCCTCTCTTCTGGCAGCTGCTTGCCGCGGAATCGCATGTTTCAGAAGAAGCATTATATACGGAATATAAGAAGGAGCTAAGCGAGGCATTATGGACTGGAGCGATTTCCGAAGAACAGTTCTGGGCATGGGTGAAAGAACGTGCTCCTCAGCTGCAGATGGATCGTGCGCCATCAATGATAGATAGATGCCTTCAGCCGTTGCCTGCGATGGAGATGCTGCAGGAATGGAGCACTTTGGCGGATATCCATCTGCTAAGCAACCACCTGCCCTCATGGGTTGAGCCCATCGTTAAACCGAATAGGAAGTATTGGAGAAGCGTCACCATTTCAAGTACGACCGGCTTTCGAAAGCCTCATCCCGAAATTTATGCAAATGTCATACCGCATTTGCCTGAGGACAGTACTATCCTGTTCGTAGATGACCAGGACAAAAATTTACGGCAAGCTGCGATGCTTGGCTGGCATACACTGCTTGCCGATGATGCTGGCGTTTGGATATCCAAGGTCACACCGCTCTTATTGGAGACTAGCCGTCAAGAGCAGAACCAGGCTGCTAAACGCAGCAATGAAGATTAGTTTTACATCCGCTCGGCCAAAACGAAGCTTAAAGCCGTAGGTCGGCTTTTGTTTCGTGTGGCCGAACCCTCGCGCTTCCAGCGCATCTGCCAATTGCTCCGCCATGCGAAGAATAGAGCGCAAATAAGGAATAAGTATGGAACGCAGCATTCGGATTGGCACTGTCTTCAGCGGCGCAGTCGCCTTGCCTCTTGCGTGCGCCAGCTTCGCAAACCTCTCCCACTCCCCCATTAACAACGGAATAAACCGAAAAATAAGCGTGACCAGCAAAGCGAAGGAATGAATCGGCACTTTGAAGCGGCTAAGCCAGCCGAAGGTTTGTTCAATGGCCCGCTGCAGCCTCATTGGTGTCATTAATTTAAGCATAGGCATACCAATCAGCATAATAATCAGCAGCTTGCTGAATCGGATAAAAACAGGCAGTGCCTTATCCCAATTGAAGGCCAATGGCCCGAAGGATATCCCTCCAATGATACACAGCACGACGATCATTATCGCATACGCTCTAATGACACGAATCCATGGCCAAATAAGTGACCAAAAAGGCGTGACCAGCAAAACTGTAAAAATAGCTGTGTACGATAATTCCAAAAGCGTTTTTTGCGCAAATACAGCTGCCGAAAGCAGGAAATAGACAACAATGAGCGTTCTCGGATCAAAGCGATCTGAGCGAAGCCGCTTGGATACCTCCACTTGACGCTCTTCTTGAGCTGCCCCGCTCCCCGTATCTTTTAATCCATTATCTTTACTTGCCGAGCTGACTACAGCTTGCTCATCCTCTTCCAAGAAAGCCCGATCGGGCGCTGGCCGCTTCAGCTCCGCTGCCAGCGCTGACGCCACCTCGCGCGGCTCCGGCCATGGCGCCCCGCCGCCACATGCCAGGTCTGCTGCTGATTCCCCCAGCAGCAGGCCCGGCGGCAAAGCCGCCCCCGCGCGCAGCGCAGCCAAGGCGCGCAGCGCAGCCAAGGCGCGCAGCGCCTGCGGCGCCGCTGCAGCATGCGCTGACGCCGCTGCAGCCACTGCCGCTTCGCGGACCGTGCCGCCGCTGACTACGGCGACCGCGTCCGCGAGCGGCAGCAGCGCGTCGAGGTCGTGCGTGGCTACGACCGCTCCGCGCCCCGCCGCCCTGTGCGCTTCCAGCACTGCGCACAGGCGGCGGATGCCGACGGCGTCAAGCCCCGCCGTCGGCTCGTCGAGCAGCAGCCAATCCGGCTCGCACGCCAGCAAGCAGGCGAGCGACAGCCTTCGCTGCTGACCGCCGCTGAGCGTCCAAGGATCACGCTCGAGAAGCTCCAAAGGCAGTCCCGTTTGAGCGAGTGCGCCTGCCATTCTCTGCTCCGCCGTATCCGCATCCACTTGATACGGCTTCAGCGAATAAAGAAATTCCTCCCGCACAGTCGCGGCAAACCATTGTGATTCCGAGCTTTGCATCGATATGCCCAGCTCAAGCACAGCTTCGCGGTTCAGTTTTTTCCGACGTCCATCGTAGGTCCAGAGTGGCTTCTCCCCAAGCTCGATGACGCCTTCTTCACATAGACGTATGCCCGCCATCGTCTCAATCAGCGTCGATTTGCCTGCCCCGTTGCGTCCGATCAGCAGCGTAATCTGACCTGCTTTAAAGGTCAGATTCACATCCTTAAGAAGCTGCCGCTTACTTGCGCCTTCCGCTTTTACCGCTACAGAGCTTAGCTTCCAATCAGCGCTCATAGTGTTTCACCGCCTCTGCCAGCAGCGCTGGGGTGAATGGAAACGGACGCAGCCGGACACCCTGCTCATCCAGTTCCCAAGCCACCTTAGCTGCGTAGGGCGCTTCAAATCCCAAACGTTCGCATGCGCTGTCCCGGGCTTCGTGAGTTGATCTTGTAAACCATTCATCCGGCTGCCCATCAAACGAAATCCTCCCATTGTCCAACGCGATGATCCGATCGCCCTGTTCAAGCTCCTCCAGCCTTTGCGTAATCCAAATGACCGTCACGCCAGATTGGTGCAATGCTCTTACCTGCTTCAGCACGTAAGCCGATGCTTCCGGGTCAAGCATTGCTGTCACCTCGTCGAGTACAAGCATAGGCGAATACGCAGCCAAGCAGCCTGCAATCGCAACAAGCTGCTTTTGTCCGCCAGATAAGGTTTCAATGGGCTGATGCAGCCGTTCGCCCATTCCGACCCTGCAAAGCGCATGTTCTGCATCCGACGTAATGCGGCTAGCCTCCTGCTCGTTCTGCTCCAGCATGAGCACGACATCCTCCCACGGTGTAGCTCCAATCATGGCCGCTTCTGGCTGCTGCATTACGATTGGAATCGGCATCCCCTCTTTCGCAGATTCCAAGCTTCTTGCGATTTGCCCAGTAACGCCCGCCACGCGAAAGCCTGCGAGCACTTTAGCGAGCGTGCTCTTCCCGCTGCCGTTTCTCCCTAGCAGCGTGACCCATTCCCCTCTATGTACACACAAGCTTATCTCCTTCAAAATAGAAAACGGCTTCTGACCTCTACCTACCGTCAAGATAGGGGGTGTTACCGTTACCTGCTTTACCTCAAGCTGACATGTCTGCTCCAAAAAATTTCACCCAACCTCTTCCCCAAAACGATTGTCTATGCTACAATTCGATTTGTTAACCTAACTTAAATATAAATGGTTAACAAAAAAACCGCAACTACATAAAGGAGTCGTTATTCATTATGCAAAGCAGCAACATTCGTTCACTCGTATTTATCGCTTTATTCGCAGCCCTTTTTATCGTTATGAGTTCTCTATCGATAAAGCTCGGCGCCGGCATCGTACCCATTACACTGCAGACGTTGGCCGTTGCACTGGCAGGCCTTTTCCTGACGCCTCGCAACGCCTTTCTCAGCATCTTTGTCGTGATCGTTCTCGCCGCATTCGGCCTGCAGCTGTTTAGCGGTCAAGGCGGCATCCCCTACTTAACGGGCGCTACAGGCGGCTTTATATTCGCTTTTCCGTTCTGTGCTTTATTCGTCAGCCTGGCAGTCGGCGCTTTTCTGCGAAGCGATGTCTCCAAACGGAATAAATTAATTGCATTTATTGTATTTTTCATTATTTTCGAGCTGTTTAGTTCACTATTCGCTTATGTGCCAGGCATACCTTGGCTCATGCACATTACAGATTTCTCTTTCGCTAAGGCGATGAGCGTCGGATTCGTTCCATTCATTATCGGAGATGCGTTAAAGTCAGCAGCAGCCGCAATTCTGGCAATCACTTTAACACCTTACATTGTCCATATCCGTACGTCAACTGTTAACAACAAAGCTGAGCAAGGAGCTTATAACGGATAATTATCAATCTTTCCGAACAACCAAAAAACGCTTATTACCGTAAATGGAGCTACCCATCGGTATAAGCGTTTTTTCTATCTATCCCAGCCCTATGAACGGCTGATTAACACCCCAGAATCATATCCAAACTCCTCTGTCAGTGCGGCAGCTACATATTCGGCATTAAAACGTTTGTTTCTGTATTAAAGTGAACTGAATTGGCATCTTTTGTTTCATGCTTACAATGACATTCGATAAATCGCTAATACATCATCCTTCGTCAGCTTACGGAAATTGCCCTTCGTGCCAGATCCAGCTACCTTCAGCGCCATTTCCTCTAAGCGACTTTCGTCAATGCCATAATCCGACAGCCTCGACGGAGCGCCGAGCGAGGTCCAAAACCTTCTAAGCGCCGAAATGCCTAATTGCGCAATTTCCATATCCGTGCGGCCATCCTCGCGAATGCCGAATACCTGCACTGCAAATTGACGGAATCGCTGTACATTTTCCTCGAGCACATACGTCATCCAATTTGGGAACAAAATAGCGAGCCCGCCGCCGTGCGGAATATCATAGACGGCTGACAAAGCATGCTCCATATCGTGATTGGCCCAGTCTCCCACAATTCCCATCGAAAGCGTATTGTTAAGCGCCATTGTTCCGCAATACAAGATCGTCTCCCGGTGCTGAAGGTTCGTCAGATCATTCACAAGCATCGGGGCCGTCATAACGACGGTGCGCATGATCGACTCACAAAAGCCGTCCTGTACCGGCGTGCGCACATCATGATGGAAATACTGCTCAAGTACATGTGCCATCATATCTACCATTCCGTAGACGGTATGCTCCTTCGGCGCGCTGGCCGTGAATGCAGGATCAAGAATAGAAAATGCGGGATACACAAACGGACTGCTCCAGCCATGCTTCTCAAGCGTATCCTCATTTGAAATAACCGAGTTCGCGTTCATTTCCGAGCCCGTTGCCGCAAGCGTAAGTACTGTACCAAGCGGCAAAGCCGCTTCCACCTTCGCTTTCTTCGTCACGATATCCCAGAAATCACCGTTATATTTGGCTGCCGCCGCGATAGCTTTCCCGCAATCCAGCGTGCTTCCGCCGCCTACCGCTAGTACCCAGTCGATCGCTTCGCTGCGGCATAGCTCTGCGCCTCGGCGAACCGTTGTAATACGCGGATTAGGCTCTACGCCGCTTATCTCTGTTACATGGCAGCCCGCTTCCGCTAGCGCAGTAATCACCTGATCGTATAATCCATTTCGCTTAATGCTTCCTCCGCCATAAACTAGCAAAACACGCATTCCGTATTTCGCAGCCTCAGCTGGCAGCTGCTTCAGTTGGTCTTTGCCGAAAAGCAGCCTCGTCGGATTGTAATATGTAAATGCTCTCATTTGTATACCCTCTCTCTTTCATAACCTTAATAGGCTAGAAGCGCCTGTCGGGATCGACAAACGCTTCCAGTATCTTTCTCTATTGTACTTCTAATCGCAATGTGCTCAGAACAGCTTAGTCGCTGCATTCCTCTGGGGCCGGCTCAGACGCATTCTCAATATTGATTTTCTCAGAAACGGTGTCGCGAACAATGGAGATCACGAGCTGAAGCAAATAGTTGATATCGGACTGGCTTTGCTGAAATTCTGAAACAATCGGAATGCCGTCCAGCTCGTCCTGCAGCGTATTCATTTCGCTTTCGATCTTTTTTACCATATCCGCATTTTTGAAGGTTGTCTCGAAGGCCACAACTTCCTTCTGCTTTTTCTTAATTTGAGTAATCAACTGCTGGATCCGATCATTGCCATTGATTTGCTTCTCGGCGCGGCGATAATGCTGCACTTCCTCCGATTGAAAAATAAGATCAGCCAGCTCCTTCGCTTTACGCTGAATATCCTCTTTCACGATCAAATCACGTGTATCAAAACTTGGAATTCCGCAGCCTCCGCCATGCTCGTGGTCATGCTTCGTTGTTTGATTTGCTGCCGTTTGTTGCTCTGCCATTTGTCATCTCTCCTGTTTTACCGTTAGCTAACGGCTTCTTGTGCGCCTTGCTCCAGCGCTTCTGCCTTGATGTACCATGTTTGCGCTTCGGTTACTTTCGCTTGAATAAATTGTCCAATCCATTCCTTCGGCCCTTCCAAATGAACCAGTTTATTCGTGCGCGTACGTCCGGATAGAACATTCGCGTTATTTTTGCTTTCGCCTTCAATGAGCACTTCAACGATCTGTCCGCGCAGCTCCTCGTTCTTTTCTCTCGCATTGGCGGACAAAAGCGCATTTAGCCGCTGCAGACGAGCCTTCTTCACCTCTAGCGGAACATTGTCCTCCATACCTGCTGCAGGCGTTCCTTCTCTCGGCGAGTAGAGGAAGGTATAAGCTGAATCGAAGCCTACCTCTTTCACAAGCGTCATCGTATCCTCGAATTGCTCATCCGTTTCACCTGGGAAGCCAACGATAATATCCGAGGTCAGCATCGCATCAGGAATGGCCTTCTTAATTTTGCCAACAAGCTCTAAATACATCTCACGCGTATATTTACGGCTCATGCGCTTCAAAATTTCCGTGCTGCCAGACTGCACAGGCAAATGAATATGCTCGACCAAATTGCCGCGTGTCGCCAGCACCTCAATAAGATGATCGTCGAAATCCCGCGGATGGCTTGTCATAAACCGAATGCGCGGAATATCGATTTTGGACATGTCGTGCATCAAATCGCCGAAGCGATAGTTCATATCCTCGAAATCCTTGCCATACGCGTTCACGTTTTGGCCAAGCAGCGTAATCTCCTTAAAGCCCTGTCGGGCGAGGTCTCGCACTTCAGCTATGACATCCTCCGGACGACGGCTGCGCTCTTTGCCGCGTGTATAGGGCACAATGCAATACGTACAGAACTTATCGCAGCCATACATAATATTAACCCAAGCGCGCATCCCTTCCCGCTTCTTCGGCATATTCTCGATAATATCGCCTTCCTTGGACCAAACCTCGACGACCATCTCTTTGCTGAAATAGGCGTTTTGCAGCAAGTACGGAAGCCTATGTATGTTATGCGTACCAAAGATCATATCGACAAAAGCATGCTTTTGCAAAATTCGGCCGACAACCGATTCCTCCTGCGACATGCAGCCGCAGACGCCGAGCAGCAAATCCGGCTTCTCCGTCTTAAGCGTCTTCAAATGCCCCAGCTCGCCAAATACTTTATCCTCGGCATTCTCACGAATGGCGCATGTATTCAGCAAAATAACATCTGCCAGCATCCGATCCTCCGTTGCTTTATAGCCCATTTCCTCGAACATGCCCTTCATAACCTCGGTATCATGCTCGTTCATCTGGCAGCCGTACGTTTGAATCAAATAATGCTTGCCTGCGCCGATTGTCCGCAGCTCCTCTGGAATAGCGAAGTCATAATGAACCTCAATATCCTCTTTGCCGCGCTTCTTCTCATCCTTATGGCTTGGGGTCGAGTTTATATTGACGATCCTGCCTTTAATTCGGTAGGTCGTAGAATTCTCATCCTGATTGATCACTTTCGCGTCGCTAAAATCGAAATATTTTGAGTAGTCCTTAGCCTGATCGGATTTTAGGTCGGATGTAGTTTGACTCTGCTTCGACATGTATGAAATCACTTCCCTCTATACTCAATATAGCTGTTTATTGTCATGAATCCAATATAAAATTATAGCACAATAGCCGCATGTATATCCAATTAAATACGTTAGAATCACTCGCTAAAGTAAGTAACGTGATAGTAACGCCCCGTTCTTTTTTATAGTCATCTAAACAAAGGCTCAACAAAGGTACAGCAAAACCGGTCCTGGATCTCTTCACAAGTGTAGCCCATTGCATGCCGAAGGTGCCTAAACGTATGCGGAGCTTGAATAGAAATAAAAGAATGCGCGGCATAGCTGGGATCTATATCTTGAATCTCCTTCTGTTCAAGGGCCTCTATGAATAAACCGCTAATAATACTATGCAAATATAAATAGGGAGGCGTTTGAAAAAAATCCGCCTTGTGATCCTCCATCCGGTTGTAGGATTGCATCACACCAAGCCACTTCGATTCCCTGTCAACAAAAGCAATGATGCGTCGCATGATTCCATTTAACCGCTCTTTAACCGAGCGCTCAGCATCCAGCACTAAGTATTCTTCGATCTCTTTGATGAAAATCTCAAAGTTATCTTTCATCATCTCCATGCATAAATCGCCTTTGTTGGAATACCGCCGGTACAGCGTCCCTTGTCCAATGCCAACTGATTTTGCAATTTGATGCATACTGACCGATTCTACCCCATGCTCCGTAAACAAGTGATTAGCCGTACGCAATATGGCTTTGCTTAGTTCTTGTTTCGTTCTGCCGCTTTCAGGTGTAGTCATCGTCTATTTCTCCTTCTTACGCATCTACAAATTAAACAATTGACAATTGCTCCAATCGTCATTAATATTCAGTAGTGCGGACAATTGTCCGCATATAGTTGCGGTCATCTTTTTATTGTAGCCTGTTCGTAAAGGGCTGGTCAACAAATAGGAAGAATAGACCCCTATATACGATAGGAGGAAAACATATGACATCAGCTTCAAAGCAAGCACCGTCAGGTGACCCGATGTCGATTCGCAACATTCTTGCACCGCTTCTTGCCATTATTGTGGGCATGTTTATGGTCATTTTGGATGGTACGGCAATGAATGTCGCCATGCCAGGCTTAATGGTTGATTTTAACAGCCCGATGTCGCTTGTTCAGTGGACGATCACCGGCTATGCGCTCGCGCAAGCCGCCGTTATCCCGCTGGCTGGATGGATGTCCGACCGCTTCGGAGCCAAACAAATTTATTTGTTCTCGATTATCATGTTTACAATCGGTTCTGCGCTTTGCGCTATAGCAACAACAGCGGAGCAGCTTATTGTATTCCGGATCATTCAAGGTCTAGGCGGCGGTATGGTTGCCCCAATTGCAATGGCCTTTACATTCCGGCTCAGCCCTCCCGGCAAGCAAGGCGCGGTAATGGGCATGATCGGTATTCCGATGCTGCTAGCCCCTGCTCTAGGTCCCGTCGTTGCAGGCTGGCTTGTCGATTACGTGTCCTGGCACTGGATCTTCATTATCAACCTGCCAATCGGCGTTATCGCTGTTATGATCGGACTGCGGACGCTGCCTGCTATTGAGCGCAAGCGTGTTCCCGCGCTCGACTTCATGGGCATGCTGCTTGCTCCGCTTGCCTTCGCGATGCTGGCATACGGCGTGAGCTCTGCTGGCGGCGGTGAAGGCGGGGGCGGCTCAGGCTGGACTTCGCCGGAAGCTTTAACAGGAATGATCGTAGGGGGTATCGCACTGATCATTTTCATTTTTGTCGAGCTAAACCGTAAGGAGCCGCTGCTTGAGCTTCGCGTGTTCAAGTCCGGCAACTTTACCCGTGGTATCGTTCTGCAATGGATTGTGCAGATCGCTTTATTCGGAACCTTGTTTCTCATTCCGATCTTTCTGCAAATCGCCAAAGGCTACTCCGCATTTAACACGGGACTCATCTTACTCCCGCAAGCACTTGCGGCAGGCATTTTCATGCCGATCGGCGGACGTCTGTTTGATCGCTTCGGCGCTCGGCCAGTCGTAATTACAGGTTTGTCGATCGTAACGATTGCAGGCTTCATGCTTAGCGGAATCTCAGCTGATACCACGCTTCTCATGCTTATGATCCCACTTGCTATGATTGGCGCTGGCATGGGCTTAACGATGATGCCGCTGAATACGCATATTATGCAATCCGCGCCAAGAGAGCTTGTGAGCCGCGTAACCTCGCTCACTGCTGCCGCACAGCAGGTGATGACCTCATTTGCTATTGCAGGCTTGTCCACGCTTCTTGCGAACCGTATGGAGCATTACGGAACGACTAGCCCAGGGCCGAACGTTGTGTATTCTTCTTACGGCGACACGTTCTTTATCCTTGCTTCGATTTCCATCATTGGCGCCATCGCAGCTCTGCTGCTGCGCAGACCGAAGCAGGAAGTGGGCTCAAGCCCCGAAGAAAAGCCTGAAGTATCGATGATGATGGGTCATTAATACGACTTACATTTTATAAGAAAAAGCTGCTTCCCGATCGCCTGGTTGACGATCAAGAAGCAGCTTTTCTTTATTGCCTGTCTCGACTAATCGATAATCTCCGCGAAATCTCCGTTTTTAACGCCGGCCGCGTTGGCTTCATCCGTATCAATATGCATATCCAGCGCATATTGATCCGATACGCGTGCAACAACATTTTCGAAGACTACACCGCGCTCACCGCTAAAGCGAACACGCAGCGATTGCTTATCCGTCACGCCTAATCGCTCCGCATCACTTGTATGGAAGTGGATATGACGGGCAGCAACGATAACGCCCTCTTCAATTGCAACTTCACCCGCAGGGCCTTGAAGCGTAATCCCTGCCGAACCCGCAATATTTCCGGATTCCCTCACAGGAGGATGAATCCCGAGCGAGAAGGCATCCGTGCGTGATACCTCGAGCTGAGTCTGTTTACGGGCGGGTCCTAGTATCCTTACCTTTGCAAACGTACCTTTCGGTCCTATGACCGCTACCGTCTCATTCGCAGCGTATTGGCCTGGCTGAGACAGCGGCTTCATTTCCGTTAGCTCATAGCCCTTGCCGAACAATACTTCGACATGCTCCTTTGATAAATGAATATGTCTTGCAGATACGCCAATCGGCACTTCTTTATTTGTCATGCTGTCTCTCTCCTCTATGTAGTCAAAATCGAATGGCAAGCTTTGGAAAAAAAGCACACAGCCGAAAGGCTGCATGCTTATCATACCATTTATTTAAATTCGGCAACAAGCTTGTCGAATTCTTCAGATGTAATCATCATGTTTTGTTTCGCCAGGCCTTCCTGCTTAAAGCCAGTGACAAGGTCCTCATAAGCTTTGCGAGTCTTATCCTGGTAAATAAGACCAGTCAGCATCCCGTTTGTTTCCATAATCTTGTTCATCGCAAGCATGCGGTTTGCCGGATCATAGTCAGGGAACTGCTCAAGGTTCACGATATTCTCTTTGAACCAATCATACGTGTTGATTTTATTAAAGGTCACACATGGGCTGAACACGTTAATAAGCGAGAAGCCCTCATGCTGAATTCCTTGCTCAATCAAGCTGGTCAGCTGCTTCAAATCGCTTGAGAACGATTGCGCGACGAATGTAGCACCAGCGGACAGCGCGATTTCCAGCGGCGAAAGCGTAGACTCGATTGAACCTTCCGGTGTTGATTTTGTCTTGAAGCCCTCTGCGCTGCGAGGTGATGTTTGACCCTTCGTCAGACCGTAAATTTGGTTATCCATAACAATGTACGTAACGTTCAGGTTACGGCGGATTGCATGTACAGTATGGCCCATACCGATTGCAAAGCCGTCGCCGTCGCCGCCTGAAGCGATAACGGTAAGCTCGCGGTTAGCCAGCTTAACGCCTTGCGCGATTGGAAGAGCCCGCCCATGAATACCGTGGAAGCCGTATGCGTTAATGTAACCGGAGATCCGTCCGGAACAGCCGATTCCGGATATAACTGCCAATTCCTCAGGGACAAGTCCGACGTTAGCCGCTGCGCGTTGAATCGCTGCTTGTATAGAGAAGTCACCGCAGCCAGGACACCAGTTAGGCTTTACATTATTTCTAAACTCTTTGAACGTTGCCATCTAAACTCAACTCCTTACAAGCTTTGTGAACGTCGGAAGGCAGGAACGGGTTTCCGTCATATTTGAGCAAGCTTTCAATTTTTTCCGCAAAGCCGGCATGCATCTTAATCTGGGAAGCAAGCTGAGCAGTTGCGTTATTTTCAACGACGATCACTTTTTTCGCATTATTCAAGTAAGGCAGCAGCAGCTTTGTCGGGAACGGGTGAATTTGACGAATCGTAATATGATTCGATGTCACGCCTTCCCCCGTCAACAGACTTCTAGCTTCATCAATTGTCCCGCCAGTAGAGCCCATGCCGACAATGAGTAAATCTGGTGTTTCGTGCGGTGCGTTTACGCGGATCGCGTCACGGATATACATATCATTCAGCTTGTTAAGACGCTTATCCATCATGTTCTGACGGTTTAGCGCATTCTCGGATGGCCGCCCAACTTCATCATGCTCAACGCCCGTCACGTGATGCAGGCCGCCCTTCTCACCCGGCAATACGCGTGGTGATACGCCATCCTCGGTAAGCTCGTAACGTTTGAATAGGTCATGACCTTCAAGCGCAGGCACATTCTCCTGAAGCTTCCCGCGCTTAATTTCAATCTTACTGTAATCAAGCGGCTCACAGGATTGTTTGCCTAGCGACAGCTGCAAATCCGTCATTAGAATAACCGGCACTTGATATTGCTCAGCAAGGTTAAACGATTCAATCGTATCATAGAAACAGTCTTCAATCGAAGCTGGCGCGATAACGATCTTCGGAATTTCGCCATGCGTTCCGTATACCATCGCATTCAGGTCGGATTGCTCCTGCTTCGTAGGAAGACCTGTAGACGGGCCGCCACGCTGCGTATTAACGATAACAAGCGGTGTCTCTGTCATGCCGGCAAGTCCAATGGCTTCCATCATCAGTGAAAGACCAGGTCCCGCAGATGCGGTCATGGTGCGGACACCCGCATAGTTCGCGCCGATAGCCATCGTTACAGCTGCGATCTCATCCTCCGTCTGTACAACGGTGCCGCCGAATTTCGGAAGCTTTTTGATCAAATATTCCATGATTTCCGATGCCGGTGTAATCGGGTAAGCCGACATCAAACGGCAGCCTGCTGCGATGGATCCAAGTCCAATCGCTTCATTACCGATCATGAACAGCTTTTGCTTGCCGTCGGCTTCATCTAGCTTGAACTCATCAAGCGGTCCGCCTGCTTGCTCAAGCACGAATTCTGCGCCGCGTTTGACGGCTTCAATATTTTTCTCCACAATTGCCGCGCCCTTGCGGCCAAACTCTTCTTCTACCGCCTTGTTAAATACCTCAATCGGCAGTCCCAGTAGAGCCCAAGAAGCCCCGGAAGCCACCATGTTCTTCATCAACGATGTGCCTAATTCCTCTGCCATTGCCGTAATAGGAACAGCGAACAATCTCGCATTGATTCCATCAGGAATGGTCGGATTGAACTTTGCATCCGCTACGATTACACCGCCAAGGCGCAATTCCTTCGCATTCAAATCAATGCTTTCTTGATCGAAAGCAACCAAAATATCTAAATCATCAGAAATGGCACGAATCGGATTCGTGCTTATACGAATTTTATTGTTTGTATGTCCGCCCTTAATTCTTGAAGAAAAGTGCCGATACCCATATAGATAATAGCCTAAGCGGTTAAGCGCCGTGGAAAAGATCCGGTCCGTACTTTCAACGCCTTCCCCTTGTTGTCCCCCGATCTTCCAAGACAATTGACTGATCAAAATGCCCATCTCCTCTTTTTCTAGAACGTGCAAATATTTGAAAACATCAAACAATTATATAATAGAAGTTGTAATAGTCACAACAATTTTAAGGTGCAAATTCATATAAATCAAGATGTAAACGCTTAATAAAAACATAGTTTGTTTCGATTGTTATCATATCGGAAATAGATTGAATTCCATTTCAGCTTTTAGGGAGATTTTCTTTTAGAAATCGTAATGCGTTGCCGGACATAAATTGCTCAGTTTGTTTAATGGAATAACGTTTTATTAACGCCTCTTGAAGCGCTGAAACCTCCATAGGATGAGTCAAACACTCCACATATCGATCAATGCCATCAAAGTCAGACCCGATCATAATATGCTCCTCACCGCCCAGCTTGCATATATGCTCAATATGCCTAATTACATCATCCACGGTCACGGTCTCCGCGCTGGAGACAAACCAGGGTACAAAGGTGACGCCAATCATTCCCTGCATGGCCATTATTTTTATTATTTGTTCATCCGTTAGATTTCTTGGGTGATCGCATATCGCTTTCGCATTGGAATGAGAGGCAATGATCGGCTTGATTGACAGTTCTGCAACATCCCAGAATGACTGCTCGGACAAATGAGACACATCTATCATTATACCCAATTTATTGCATTCCTCTACAAACTGTCGTCCCTTCGCCGTCAAGCCTCCGCCCCTCGGCTCCATCACACCGTCCGCCGCCCAATTCGCATGGTTCCAGGTCAAGCCGGCAGCCCGCACACCTAATTGATATAATATGCGCAGCAGCGACATTTGTCCTTGAAGTCCGTCAACTCCTTCTAATGAAAGGAGTGCGCCAATCTTCCCTTCCTTCTCGCACCTCTCCAAATCGCCGGACGATCGAACCCATTCCATATCTCCGCTAGTCAGCACCAGTTGGTGAAAGCGATCCAGACTTTCCATAATCGGTTCTAACCGTCCGTTCATCGATTGCGGCACATATACCGCAAATGTTTGCAGGACCGTTTCCGCAGTCTTCAGTCGCTCGTATGTAACATCCAATTGACCAGGTCTGCTGGATTGAAAGGTTAGCTCCTCATCAAGCAGCAGCTTATACAAAACATCACAATGAAAATCAACTATTTTCACAAAGTGATCCTCACTTTCCTTAGAATCGCAGCAAAAAACCTGTCTACGACGTAAACAGGCGATTAGTATCGGTATTCAGTCAACCATTACTGAACATGCCGTAAGGCTTTACCGAGGCTCAACGATCAATTTAATAGCTGTTCGATCCTCACCGTCAATAACAATGTCCGTAAAAGCTGGAATACAAATCAGATCCACCCCGCTGGGAGCGACAAATCCGCGTGCAATCGCTACGGCCTTGATCGCTTGATTAAGCGCACCAGCTCCAATGGCTTGCAGCTCGGCGCCACCGCGTTCACGAAGAACGCCAGCGAGCGCACCTGCAACGGAATTTGGATTGGACTTTGCTGAAACTTTTAATACATCCATAAAAAGAACCTCCCCTTGGACTGTTGGATGGATTCCACTTTTAAATAGTATTCGAGAGAGGTTAAAAAATTCCTGCTTTTATTCCCGCAAATTCGCAAACTGTTCTGAATTGTCGGAACTTTTCAAATTTTAATCGTATTACATCAACAGCCATTCATCTTCCGTTAAACGGATCTTCTCGATTTTCCGTGCTTGGCCCGTTGTCCCATCCAGCTGAACGGATACCGCATGCAAATGCCATTTTCCTTCATCCACGACAAATCTTACCGGCAGCTGTGTAATAAACTTGTGCAATACAGCATTCCTCTCCATCCCAAGCACACCTTCCTTCGGTCCCGTCATGCCAACATCCGTTATGTAAGCCGTACCGCCAGGCAAGATCGTATCATCGTTTGTCTGCACATGTGTGTGCGTGCCTACTACTACCGACGCTCTTCCGTCGAGATGCCAACCCATTGCTATTTTCTCTGAGGTTGCTTCAGCATGGAAATCAACGAAAATATGGTTTGTCTTCTCGTTTGCCTCTTCAATTAATTCATCTGCCTTCCGGAATGGACAGTCGATGGGCGGAAGAAAGGTTCGACCCTGCAAATTAATAATAGCAAGCTGCTTCCCGTTCGCTTTGATGAAGGCCATTCCTTGTCCAGGAGCTTCAGGCGCATAATTCGCTGGACGAACAATACGCGGCTCCTCATCGATCCACTCAAAAATATCTTTATTATCCCACGTATGGTTGCCCATTGTGATTCCATGGATGCCCCATTCGAAAAATTCCTTTGCAATATTGGCGGTAATACCTCGACCAGCCGCCGCATTTTCCCCATTTGCAATGATAATATGGGGATTGTATTTGCTCTTCAGTGCAGGCAGGACACGCTTCAGCGCGCTTCTTCCTACATTTCCCACAATATCACCGATAAATAAAACGTTCATAATCAGACACTTCCTTTTTATACGATTCAAACAGAAAAGTGGCTGACAAGCAGCCACTTTTCTGAAATACATATGAATTTAATCGTCTATTTCGCGTATTCGACCGCTCTTGTCTCACGAATAACCGTAACTTTAATATGTCCGGGATAATCGAGTTCGCTCTCGATTTTTTTCGTAATGTCACGAGCAAGACGGAATGCTTCCGTATCGTCGATTTTGTCAGGCTGCACCATGACGCGCACCTCGCGGCCTGCTTGGATCGCATACGATTTTTCAACGCCATCGAATGATTCGGAGATACCTTCTAGCTTCTCCAGTCGTTTAATGTACGTTTCAAGCGTTTCACGGCGAGCTCCTGGACGCGCTGCCGATAATGCATCAGCCGCTCCTACGAGCATCGCGATCACAGAGGTTGCCTCTGTATCACCGTGGTGGGAAGCAATACTGTTAATAACAACAGGATGCTCCTTGTACTTCTTCGCAAGCTCAACGCCGATTTCAACGTGTGAGCCTTCTACTTCATGGTCAAGTGCCTTACCAATATCATGCAGCAATCCTGCACGCTTCGCCAGCGTTATATCCTCGCCAAGCTCCGCGGCCATCAAGCCTGTTAGGTAAGCAACCTCCATGGAGTGCTTCAGTACGTTCTGACCATAGCTTGTCCGATACTTTAATCGTCCTAAAATCTTGATTAAATCCGGATGCAAGCCATGAACGCCAACCTCGAAGGTAGCCTGCTCTCCGTATTCACGGATACGCTCGTCCACTTCCTTACGAGATTTTTCAACCATTTCTTCAATGCGAGCCGGATGGATACGACCATCAGCCACAAGCTTTTCCAGAGATGTGCGGGCAATTTCGCGTCTTATCGGGTCGAACCCGGACAAAATGACCGCTTCCGGTGTATCGTCGATGATTAGATCGATACCGGTCAATGTTTCCAAAGCACGGATATTACGGCCTTCACGTCCGATGATACGGCCTTTCATTTCCTCATTAGGCAAAGTAACAACGGAAACCGTAGTCTCTGCCACATGATCTGCCGCACAGCGTTGAATGGCTAGTGAAATAATGTTGCGTGCTTTCTTATCGGCCTCTTCTTTCGCTTGCTGCTCGATCTCTTTAATCATTTGTGCTGTTTCATGTCGTACTTCCGCTTCAACATTGGATAAAATAATCGATTTCGCATCTTCCGTCGTTAAGCTCGATATACGCTCCAACTCACTAAGCTGCTGCTTGTAAATGGAGTCTATCTGCTCTTGCGTTTCATCGATCCGTTTTTCTTTGTTGGCTACTAACTCTTCTTTGCGTTCCAGCGCTTCTAACTTTTTATCCAACGACTCCTCTTTTTGGAGCAAACGTCTTTCCTGACGTTGAGCCTCGTTGCGTCGCTCACGAATGTCTCTCTCGGCTTCGGAACGAAGTTTGTGGACTTCATCTTTTGCCTCTAGCACGGTTTCTTTCTTCTGAGCTTCTGCTTCCTTCTTCGCATTTTCTACGATTTGGACCGCTGCTTGCTCAGCACTCGAAATTTTAGCCTCGGCAATCGACTTTCGAATAAAATAACCAATCCCAAAGAAAATTGCGCCAACAAAGAGACAGATCAAGATCCAAATGACTTCTGTAGGCATCTTGTTCACCTCCTTGCTGCATACCAAGGCACTGCTTGGGATGATATTAGGTTTTCAACCGGTTTCCATACCGTTTCAACAGTTACTAAATTTGACGAAAAAAATCGCATTGAATCAATTTTTGGAAGGGAAATTGATTCAATTATAGAAGGAATACAACCTCATTTTATCTTTTCATAAAATCAATTGTCAAGCATTAGCCCATCTTCTTCATTGCAAGTATCGTTTTCATCCACTTTCCCCACTTCATTTACCGCTTCTCTCACGATATCGCCAGGGAACCCTCTGCGCATTAAAAAGGCAACCAGCTTACGTTTTCGCTCCATTCGCTCCCCTTTCAAAGAACGCCATTTCTTCGTTGCGGCAAGCAGAGCCGCTTTTAATTCCTGTTCCCGATCGAGCCCGTCGGTCGCCTCATCTGCGGCTTGTTTCGACACGCCTCGCTGCCGAAGCTCCTGCTTAATCCAGCGTCGACCTTTAAGACTGTTTTTAAGACGTCCGGCTGCGAATTGACGTGCATATTGTTCATCATCCACAATATGCTCCTTCTCTAAACGGTCAAGCGCATATTGAATATTCGATTCCTCAAACAGCTTTTGTGTCAAATATTGCGCGATTTGCTTCCTTGTACGCGGCTTTATTCCTAAATAGGCTATGGCGAGCACGTACGCTCTGTAACGCTCGTCCTCCGACCGAATTTCTTCAATCTGGTCAGCTGTCAGCTGCAGCCCCTTCATCAGGCGATACCGAATCAGAATATCCTCATGAACGGACAATAACAGCTTCTCTGATTCGCCAGCAAGATGATATAGTCTCCTTTGCTTCTTATCTTGTCGTACGGATAAGATCATCCACTCTTCCGTATTATCCAAATCGATAGTAATCACCTCGTATTTCCTTTATAAACAAGCTTCGCCGCCCCTTGTGGGACGGCGAAGCTGCATGTGCGATATGGAATACTTCGATATCGATTAATCCAAATCTTCGAACTCTTCGTCTTCTTCCTCAGCCTTGAAGTTGGCTTGCGTTGCAGCAGCGGATAAGTTACTCGCTTCGCGAATTTGTTTCTCGATCACATCTGCAATATCTTTATGATCCTTCAAATACTGCTTGGCATTCTCCCGGCCTTGTCCCAAACGTTCGCCATTGTAGGAAAACCATGCTCCGCTCTTCTGAACGATATCCATTTCGACACCGATATCCACCAGTGTACCTTCCTTGGAAATCCCTTCGCCATACATAATATCGATCTCTGCCTGCTTAAACGGAGGTGCCACCTTATTCTTGACAACTTTAATCCGAGTGCGGTTACCGACCATGTCATTGCCTTGCTTCAACGTCTCAATACGCCGAACATCAAGACGTACGCTGGAGTAGAACTTCAATGCGCGACCGCCTGGCGTAGTCTCAGGGTTCCCGAACATGACGCCAACCTTCTCACGCAGCTGGTTAATGAAGATCGCAATCGTCTTCGACTTGGAGATAGCTCCGGACAGTTTGCGAAGCGCTTGAGACATCAAGCGCGCTTGAAGACCCACGTGGGAATCGCCCATATCGCCTTCAATTTCCGCTTTCGGAACGAGCGCCGCAACCGAGTCAATGACGACGATATCCACCGCTCCGCTCCGTACGAGCGCCTCAGCGATTTCCAATGCTTGCTCGCCAGTATCAGGCTGCGAAAGCAGCAATTCATCAATATTAACACCCAGCTTGCTGGCGTATAGAGGATCAAGCGCATGCTCCGCATCGATAAATGCAGCTTGTCCGCCGATTCGTTGAACCTCGGCAATAGCGTGAAGCGCAACTGTTGTTTTACCGGAGGATTCCGGTCCGTATATTTCTATAACACGTCCACGCGGCAAGCCGCCGATTCCCAATGCGATATCTAGAGCAAGTGAACCGCTAGGCACGGTCTCTACCTGCATGTGTGTGGATTCACCCAGTTTCATGATGGAGCCTTTACCAAATTGCTTCTCAATTTGACGTAAAGCCATTTCTAATGCAGCGCGACGATCCGACAAGAAACTCACATCCTTCATTATTTATAACGTTACGATATTTATAACTTTATGATACCTTGTTTCGGCCAGGTTGCCAAGCATTTTTTTCGAACATACATTCGCCTTTTGGATTCACCTCCTAAAATGAACATAAAAAAACCGCAGCAAAGTAATCTTTTATACTAAATAAGTTTTATGGTATAATCGAGCTATATATTTTAAGGGGGGACAATATTAATGAAGCAAAAAATTGTAGCTTACATACGAATTAGCACGAACCATACTGAGCAAAAGCATAGTTTAATCTCACAGCGCCATTACTTTGAGCATGAAGTTTTAAAGCAAAAAAGCGAATATTCCAATTGTGAAATGTCTGAAATTTATGCCGATGAGGGATTGACTGCAACTAAGTTTATGCGTCCCTCTTTTCTTCTTATGGTACATGACGCTGGTGTTGACATTGATTATAAAGATAATCGTAGAAAAAAAGGTAAAATGCGATTTGAAGCATCTAAAGATCGAGAACCTAAATTTAGCCGAGTTTTGGTTACTAATATTTCAAGAATGAGCCGCGATGTCGTAATTGTTGACGTTTTACGCGAACTTGCAAAGAAAAATGTTTATGTTGATTTTATTGATAATGGATGGACAACTGAGAAACAAGCAGACTGGACATTCATTACTTTGTTTTTTACACTTGCTGAACAAGAAAGTCGTGACAGGTCTGAAAAGGTCAAATCAGGTCTAGCTAAAACTGCAAGCAGAGGTAAACTATTCAGCGTTCACAACTTGTACGGATACGATTATATAGATAAGAAATTAGTAATCAATGAAGCTGAAGCTGCACATGTGCGTACAGTATTTAATATGTATGCTGATGGAATTGGAGTAAGACGAATCAGCAAGTACCTTGCAGACAATAATATACTTACTCGCAAAGGTGAAAATTTTAGCGAATCGACTATACGCTTAATGATTGCCAATGAAAAGTATGAAGGCATATTATACCGTAATAAGCATGATAATGGCGAAGTACACATGCATAAACGCACATTAAAGGATAAGTCTGAATGGATAAACGCAAGCGACATCGAACATGCTGATATGATACCAGCCATCATAACTTCAGAACTATTTGAACGAGTACAGGATATCCGTAATAACAAAGTTTCAAGCACAAGTAAGCGCGGAATGAATACAGGTACAAGCGAGTACGCTGGATTACTTATATGCGCTCAATGTGGAAGCAAGATGATTAAGAGTACACAATACAATAAAAATAAAGAAGCCTTATACCATTTCTACTTATGTAGCAATAAGAAGAATAATGGTAAAAAGGCATGTAATATGATACGTGTTCATGAAGATTGGATAAAACAAATATTTAGCGAATTTGATAATGAAGATATAAATAGTATGCTAAACGATAATAAAGATGATTGGATTATCGATTTAAATAAACTCAAAAACAAACTTGAAAGCAATATCAATAATCAGGACAAAGCAGAAGCGGACAGATTACAATTATTATTGGCTGATATATCAGAAAAGAAAAAACGTTTAGCAAAATTGTTTATTATGGGCAAATTTACTGATGAAGAGTTATACGAAATGAAACAGGAAATCGATACAGAATATGCAGAAATAGAGGAACAATATAAGCATGCGACATTATCTAATGAAGATTTACTTAAATCACTAAAGGATATTGATGATGTAATCAGCAATGTGCGTAATTTTTCGTTCAAAGGTACGATCAATAATCGAGAATTGTTACAAGAAGTGGTTATTGTTTATGCTGTTGGCAAAAATTCTGATATTCTGTCTTTCCTATTTGAACTAACTATTTTTGATAAATTATATGATATTGTTCGAAAATATTTCAATGAAGACGATAGAATTTTTTATTCTACCAAAGACTATACAATGGAACTATTAAAAACTAAATCGTAATTCATAAGGTAAAAAAAGCCGTACAGGACAATTATCCCATACGGCTCTTTACCATCTACATCCTCGACATCACAATCAGATTAAGCCAACTCAATTCGCTAATCGTCAATTGCTTTCTCTCTGCCTTTTCAATCCAACTCTTATCAGTAATAATCTTATTATCATACAGCTTCTGCAAAGAATCTTTAGCCATTTTCCATTCACTATCTGATAGTACCAAAACATCATCATCCTTTTCTTTAACCACTGGTCTTTTACCATTCTTTAAATCAACAATACTCAAACCAAATGTCATTTGAAAATGTGGATTATCCTTGAATGACTTCCAATCGCCACCCCACTCGAATCCAAGATTCTTTGCTTCGGAAACAACCTCCATCCAATCAGCCGTTTTATCATTATCAGCATCACGCTTCATATCCCAAAAGACTTGTTTGCCATCGGATGAAAGCAATGCAAAGTCGATTGCTAATCCATAGTTATGATACGATGATCCACCTTTAGCATTCGTAACTATGTTGCCTTTAGTTGTCCTTCCTTGAGCATATAAAGCATTCTGCTCAGCAATGGAGCGATAACCTTGAGTAATGAGTATTGGAACTCCCTTATTATATGAAGCAATCATTAATTGCTCTGCTGCTTCTCTAACGCCAGGATGCAAACCGAAAAAATTAGAGGCTGATTTTGCCTGTACCTGTGATAGTGTAATCATTGCTTTTCTCCTCTGTCCTTCACAATAGCAATAACCTTCTTCAAGGGTTCAGGGAATGGTAATCCCATACGAGCGTAATTTTCAGCTAGACTGACAAGTTCATTAGCTATCCAGAACCAAATAACGCCTATCATAATCCAATCAACGCCAATTGCTTGATCCGCATAGTTTGCAAGCCATAGAGATAATATTATGAAGCATTTTTTACTTAATCCCTTGAACCCCACTGAGCTGCTTAAACCTTTCCCTTCGATAATACTCGCTGCACAACCGGATAAATAATCAATAGCCATGCAGATAAACATAAAATGTAGCAATGGTGTCATGCCTCCAAGCGCATACGTAAAAATAGAACCAAAAAAAGCCGATACTCCGTAGAGACCAGCTTCCTTGGCAGTTAATATTTTTAGTTGTGTAATCATTAATTTAACCGCTCCCAACCTCAATCATATTTCCATTCTCATCCTCGTAACCTAATACATCTTCAAGATTAAAGATGCAGTTGTCATATTCGCTTATCAATACACCACTTCTTCTTACAGCAAGTGTCTCAATAAGCACATCTCTAAATCTGACATCTAATGGATCAATACTATTTCTAAATGTAATCATAAACATTTATGCCACCACCATGTAAGAAAATTCTATCGCCCAATACTTGCGCCATAATATTGACGTTGCAGACTCTAAAATATAATGGCTACCATATCCTTTTACTTCAAATGTTCCAGCAGAAGTATCAACATTAACCACGTCTAAATAGTTTCCCAAATCTACATAAGGGGCATAATAGCTATCTCCATCTCTAATAGCCATTGTGTAAGGCGCTGATGATTTAACAGATACAGAAACAGTGAAGTTCTTGTTTTGAAAGTCGGATGGCAACGTTATTACTATGTTCGGAATTCCATCACCATTAGCTGTTCCATTTGCATATCTAGTGCCTCCAGTATCAAAGTAATTTCCAGTTGATCCAGTTTCAGCCGAACCAGTAGCTGACAAATAATTATATGGTTTCTCTACACCACCCTTGAGTCTAAGGAGTCCATCGCCGCTTAATATAGTCTTACTTCCATCGGTATGATATCCGACAACACCGTATTTACCTGTCTCCCATTCACCCATGCGAATTACTTCACTTGTACCATCTGTTATATGAAAGCCATCGCCATCTATATAGGCTGATCCATCTGATTCAATTCTGACATAAGATGCTCTAAGGATACCTGTGTTGATTTCATCCGCAATAACACCGTTACCACTACTCATCGTTCTCCAATTCCACTCACCATTACCAAGTTTGTTACTTGCAAGCGCAATTATACCGCAACCAATAAATACTGCTCCAAAAGTTGGACTGTTTATATTATTGTTTTCGATGAGGAAACCTTGATCTTCAAATACTTCAGCTGTCTGATACTCACCAGAAGCGACTAATTGATTTTTAAGAGTGTTAATTTTACCGCTAAGCCATGATGTATCAACTTTGCCACTTGAGTCCGTAAATCGATCTACCCGATTACTAGTCTCATTAAGTTTAGATAAAGCATCTGTTACACTTGGTATAAAATTAGCAAGTACAACAGTTGATTTCTCAGGTTCAAATGGATAGTACTCATACTCCACAATTCTTGCGGATACACGCAAATCCAAATCTTCATCATAAATATGAATGGTATCTCCTAATCCAAAACTCTCGCTGTCATCGTACCCGACTGCATTTTTAAGCTCTATTACATCAGCTTCATAATAAATGTACGGTGTATCATGCTTTGAAAGGTACTCTATAGCCATCTGCTGAAGTGTAGTCGTATCAGTGACATCTTTAAATACGATCTCTGCTACTTTTGGTCTGGGATACAGGTTGATATTTGAACTATCAATAGGATCAATTGTAATGTCATCTTTTCCGTATGCGTAAAGTCGAGTGACGATATTATCCGATTTAACTACTCTCTTTATTGATCGTAAATTTTTTCTATAGCGAAACTGTACGCCATTATCATTTCCAGTTTGCGGTAACAATGTAATATTGAAGTTATCTCGCTTCAACTCTCCACCTGTTGCTATTAGCAATTGGTTCAATGCAGCAATCACACTTTGACGATTAACAATTAAATCATAGTTTCCAGTAATTGATACGGTATTCGCACTGAATCGTGTTCCTACCAGTAGTTCATCAATTAAAAATTGTACTGTAGCATCCGATTGCTCAAAGTTTGTTTTATATTCATTAATTAATTCATAAAAAATATGCTCACACTCTACATGAGCGATAAGCATATCATCATTAGTTCTCTCTTCGGTTATAGTGCGAATAATAAATAATTGACCATTAATCTTTATGTAATTTTCTTCTGATAAAGCTTCAAACTTCTTATCCGTTCTTGGTAAAGATAATGTAAGCAAATACTCGCCATTTAGACGTTCGAATATTCGAACATTATAGGCATTCTCTAAGATTGCCTCTCCAAATGTATTGAAGTTAGTCTCTAGCTTGTCATATATAATTGGATAATTAATACCCTCTCACCTCCATTTAAATAAGCTTATAGAGAATAAAAAAGAGCACCACTATGGGTGCTCACTGCTGAATAGTATGGTCCTAATTCAAAGCTTCTTTAAACTTTTTTAGTAGATCCTCTTTTTCTTTCTTCAATTGCAAAATTGATTCCTCTGAAATATCTGGATAGCAAAATTCTGAATCGTACCATCTTTCCAAAAGATCATGAAATATCTCTTCAATTTTTTTCGTATCCATATATTCACCTGCTTAAGGTATAATTTAATCCAGAGAGGGGGTGTGATGAACATGTCATTTGAAGAATCAAAATTACTGTTGAATCAAGCAAAAATAACTCTACAAGAAATAGAATCATCTTATGATCATTATTTATCATTAAAAGATGTTTCAGTGGAATTACAGTTAAAAATTAAAGACTTTCTTGATAAAGTAAACCCTGCATTAGATTACGCCGCTTTCAAGATTTTCACTACATACTGTGCGAAGTATGTTAGCCCTGAAAAGCTGAACAGAGCAGAATCGATAGTATATTTTCCCTATAAAAAAAACATTACTGATTTTGAAGATTATTTAAAGAAAGTTTTTCCTAACTTAGTAGCTGATAAGCCAGATATTGTAGATATATTCAAGAAGTATCAGCCGTTTCCTGCACGTTCCAAGTGGCTTTATTATTTAAGAGAACTTGTTTCGCATAATAAACATAGAAACTTTACCAAACAATCACTTAGGCAAACCACAAATATAAATTACTTGAATCTTCCTGGAGGTAATCAATTAATTGGTGTTACTTTAGTCACTGAAGGGAATGGTCAGCCAATTTCTATTAATGGTCAACATGTAGATCTTGAAAACTCACCACACAATATGGGTTTTAATGGATCTATTGAAACTGACTTTATTTTTAAAGATATCGATCAGCCGGTACTTAAGACGTTGAAACGAATTTATGCTAGTGCACCTACTGTAATAAAAGATCTTGAACAGATTATTTAGAGAGGGAGTATTCCCCTCTCTTTTTCTATTACTGAACAGTATGGTCCTACTGTCCTGTTGATGCGTTTAATTCTTGTTCGATTTCCTGCCTCTTCGCGGGCCCGTACTTCGCTTCGATTTGCGCTAAGGTTAATTCCCGACTGGTTCCCTGATTCTCTTTCAAAATCACGTAATGCGCCCAAAAACTCATAAATTACACACCTCCCAAGAGCAGATCGCCGAGCATAACCGTCATTTCGTTTAACTCTTGTCGCAATGTTTCGACTTCTGACGGTGGGTCATGAGGGCGAGCCGCCCATTCATCATCCAATTCCGCTTGCGTACGCTCAGCCATCGCGCCGTTTGTGATTTTGTACTTGTATTGCATCCGATCTGTTAATAGAGGGACTTGGAAGTGTCTTCCTTCTTGACCTGACAGTTCTAAATCGCCTGCCTTCGGCTGTTCGAACGCAGAAGAAAAGCCGTGGATGATTATCCCGGCTTCGTTGGTTTGTATATAGTGTTTGTATCCGTCCATTAAGTTGCCTCCTTATAACCTAGCATCAGCTACATATTGAAAAGATCGCCTTATACTTGTTGGGCCTGTAACAATATAATTGGACTGAAATCCATTTTCAGTGGTCCCTGTAATAAACGCACCTCCAGCTAACGTTCTATCAGCTGCTCCATCGTATACCACGTTTACTGCACCTGTCGAAGGGCTGTATATGGTTACTGTTGGAGAGGATACTCTTTTTCTTGCGGCAAAGCTTGTCCAATCATATACAGCTCCATCATTTGTTCCGTTTTCGGTTGTCTGCTGAATCGCCCCCGCAAAAGCACTAATACTACCTGGCGCGACTATATACTGGTAACTTTTCTCCCAGAAAAATTGACACAATGCCAATTCCTCCGACAACGATCGCGGCTGCGATGGAAGTGCTACTTCTCCTGCATTGACCACCACATCGGCAAAGTCGATTGTTCCCGCCGCCCGAAATGTTTCAGGCGTAGACGATCCTACTCGGGATTGATTGGATGCATCCCAAGCATATTGAAGACTAACCCTGAGAAAATCATTATTATCTGAACCGAAAGTTTTCCCCAATAATGTATTCGTTTCAAATGTAAAACTATATTTTTTCCAGCCCGAAGTAAGCGTAACATTGCTTCCGTTAATAATTTCAGGAGCGGATGGTGTACCGCCTGTACCATAATTTTGAATCAAAAACACACCAAGCCTCTTGCCTGCTACCGATGATCTCGCCCAAAAGGATACCGTTATTTTTCGTCCGTTTCCGCATAAGTAGCGTGTTCCAAACAGGATCGGTTGTGCGGTACGGAAGTCAGAAGGGTTTGTTCCTGCTCCATCAAAATTAACTCGATAATGATGGAACACTCCCGCAATTTCTCCAGCCAGGAGCCTTTGTTGAGAATGCGTTATAGTTGCTGGCGCTCCACCCCCAGTGTGCGCCTGCCATTGATCTGCAACATACTGCAAATTATTCGGATTTGTTGTCACGGTTCGCTCTTGAAAGATATTGAACAGACCGTTAATGATAGCGTTCTGAAAGATACCTGTCCGTGCGTTCACAGTTTTCTCCAACTGCGTATTAGTGCTTTCTAAATCAACTTGATTCGCCTTCTCCGCCAACTGTGCATTAAGGGATGTGTATTCAGTATCGAGTCTAGACTTCAAATCAAGATATACTTCACCCTCAACTGGCATCCTCGCGTCCGTTATTTCCAATGAATTTGCAACAACTACCTCTCGTTCCGAGTCCAGCCGATCCTTTAAAATCGGATAAGTTACGCCCGATGAAGAAAGTCGTGCATCTACGATTTCGATGTTACTACTACCTGCATCAGCAACAATATTATCGACACGTGTATTCACCTCTTGTATTGCTTCGTTTATAGATTGTCTACCAACATTTAGAGGTGTATTAATTGGTATAATCTCAGCCATTTCATCATTCCTTTTACATAAATTTTGCTCTAAAAATAAAAGAAACCGATGCATCTACATCAGTTCCAGTTATATCTATTTCGTTTATTCCAGGTATTAATTCAACAAAATCACCCGATGAATTGACAAGAAGATTAGTGTTTCCTGCCTTAACAGTCATTTTGTCATTGTCAATCTTCATGACACCTGAGAAAGCTTCGGAATAAACAAACGTTTTACCATTTGCCGAAATATTTATATTAGCAAAGCTACCATTGATCTCAATGACTGGTGATACAGACACATAACCAAAGTTGTTTACGTTTATAGTCGTTTGACCATTAATAGTAAATACAAATTCATCATCAAAAGTAATATCGCTGTCCATACTCAATTCCGAATCCCACGTTATCTCTGTTGATAATTCCGTTTGATATGCGTAAGAATCAAAAGCAACTAAAGGTAACGTAAATGTTCCATATTCGGCTATACGCTCAATAGGCATATCACCTGAATATCGAACATAGTACATCTTGTCCGATTCAGTACTAAATTTAAGTTCCAGTGTTTTTGGTCTGCCTTTATCATCAAGTAAGTGCCTTATTAGCTGTCTAATAGCTAATTGTAACTCTGCTGTCGATTTGGTTTTTACAAAGGCACAGCCGAGATCAAATTGTCTAACACCTAAGTCACTCCCGAAATCATAAGCACCATTTTTCCCCGATATTAACACAGTTCTATCAATGGTTTGAGGCAATATAGGACGTTGATTATCCTTTAATAATACTAGTCCTAACTCAGTAAATGATTTATCTCCTAACCAAACTTCTGTCATGTTAACAATCCTCCATAAGCTCTTGAACGACTTGTTGCTGAATTAGCTTGATGTCTGGATACACTGGTCGCTATCTCTTTACCGTCTAAATGAATATGCGTATGTACAACAGTTTCACCATGATTAGACACTTTATCAAGAGGTGTTACTTTTGCACCCTTAATGCCAGAAAGCAATTCAGGCCCTTTTTCCCCTACGATTACGGAACCGTTATCTAAGATGTTTCCACCTTTAGCCAGCATGGGAATAGTAGGGATATTAAATCCGAATGATCCACCTACACCCGTCAGTTCCTTCACCCAGTCAGGCACGTCAACTTTTACTCGATTCAGACCCTTGATCATGCCGTTTACGGCTCTTATTACGCCATTGACTACACCTTTAACAATGTTTTCTATACCGCCAAAGATACCCTCGAATATCTGGACAGCACCTTCCCACATCTTCTTCCAATCGCCTCGGAAAATACCATCGATGACTTTTATAACTCCACTAATAACATCTACAACAGCGGATATTACCGCTCCAATGACATTAAAAGCGGTCTCAACTATCCCTTGTATAATCGGAAAAACAGTCTGGAATATAACCTTAATCCAATTCAGCAATGTTCCTAAAGTTTGCTTAATCCCTGCTCCATTTTCATCCCAATACTTTTTAATTGCCGCTAACGTCTTCTGTATAAATGGAACAAGCCAATCCATAATAGGCTTAATAATAGTATCCTTCAACCATGTCCAGACTTTGCCGAATCCTTCAAGAACCTTTCCTGAATTACCCATTGCATCAGCAATCCATGCTTTGATCTCAGGCATCTTACCCTGTAACCAGTTAGCAAATTGATTTAGTATAGGTAACACTTTTTCACCTATCGGAATTAGAATACTCGTTTCAAATTGCCGTTTGATACCAGTCATCGCTTCGCCAAATGTGTTAAATTGAAGTTGATTTATCTTATCAAGGGTATTAGCGCTCATATCAGTTGCAGAGTTAATATTAGCAAGAGCAGTTATAGCGCCAGCTTCCAGATCCTCAAACTGCGTACCAAACAAAGCGACTCCGATTGCATTTTGCTGTAATGGATCTTTAACACTAGCTAGTGCTGTTGTCACTTGTTGAAAAGCTGCTTGAGCTGACTCCCCACCTTTAGCAAACTGAGCTGACATTTGTTCGCCATTCATAGATAATGCTGAGAAGGCATCAAGTGAGCTTTTAGACATATCCTTAGAACGAATAGTAAATTCCTTTATTGCATCTCCAACTTTATCAATAGAGAAGGAACCATTTTTAGCACCTTGAATAAGTGTATCTGTAAATTGTTCGGCAGAGAATCCTAAAGCCTTAAACTGTGGACTATACTCGTTAAGAGTGTCAAGCAGATCACCATTCTTATTCGCTCCATTTTGTGCACCTTGAGCCATAAGAGTATAAGCCTGCTTGCTCGTAATTCCAAAATTCTTCATGAGTGAATTAGCAGTTCTAGCTGTCTCATTAATATCCATATCAAAACTATCTGCAAGCATCAAAGCATTCTGAGTTGTTTCCTCAAGCTCTTTACCAGCTAATCCAGTAGTCTTTGCAACTTCAGACATTGCCATCGCTATATCATTAAAGGATTCGCCATATCCCTTTTCATAGATGGATAACAGAGAATCACGCATACCTTTGATTTCATCATCAGTTGATCCAGTTTGTTGTTGAAGCTTATTTAAAGCCTTCTGTAATTCATCAGCAGCTCCTACAGACTTAACTCCTAAAGCAACAACCGCAGTAGCAGCCATTGCACCTACAGCAAGTGCAGCAGCGCCTACAGCGACACCAATCGTACCAAAAGTACCAGCTAATCCCTTACCTTTATTATCTACTCTATCAATGCGGTTACTAGCATCATCATCATTGATGAATATTGATCCAAACAGTCTAAATATCTCCAAATCATCACTCCTTTCTACAACAAAAAACCGCTATATTTTAGCGGCTGGTTGCGGATTTTTATTAAATGCAGATATGATACTATTCACGTCTTCCATTATATCTTCTTCTGTCCTCGTATCTTTTGTTATCTTGTTAACCTTCTCTGGATTATAAAACTTATCGAATGGAATATGGGATGATTTATCCATATTTATATACTTCATTAGCCACATATTCCGTGCAATTTCTTCACGATTCTTTTCCAAAACCTTTATGATCATTTTGATTCCATGTAAGATTGGTCTATGATTAAAACTTTTGTTGATTATTCCAGATTTGCAAAGGTGAAAGAATATCTCATCATATCCTAAACCTTTGCTTATTTGAAAAAATCAACGACACCTTCCTGCTTAACAATTGATGTTAATGCCTTAACTGTAAATCCAACAGGCATTTTCTTTATTTCTTCAACAGATAATCCAGATAGACTAGAAAGTAATTGATTGATCTCATCTTTAGCCTTATATAGTTTTTTACCTAGTGCTGTAATAATCTCCATTCCATATTCCTCTTGCGATTTCTGAACAGGTTTACCTTTAACTTCTTTACTATGCGATGGAATCACGATATCCATTTTGTCAGCAATTTCACTCAATAGATACATATCATCATTAACAATCGCTCTAAATTTAATTTCACTCATTATATATTCGCTCCTTTTTTATGGAAAAATAAATAGGGTATCCGAGGATACCCAACATGTTTATACTATTGGGGCTACGACTGTTTTAGGGTAGTAGATTACAAATGGAGGATTATCTAGATTCTCAGTATCATAGTGTCCACTAAAACGAATAGGAATTACAGATTCATTCTTATCTTCTGTGGTCAATGTGAAACCATCAGTAGATAGTGCATTTAACACTTGGATAATTACAGGCTTATTATTGCCTGATAATCGACCAATCCAAGTTATATTATCGATGTAATCTGAGATAGCGATTGTATTTTTACCTTTAATAATATCGTAATCTGTATCTTTAATAGTATCTACTTCTCCACCAGTTAGAGCAATCTTCATTAAATCCGCTGACATCTCAAGCATATTGGCAAGTATCGAAACGTCCCATGAATCAATCACAGTCAGTCCTTTAGCACGTCCTTTCACCCCATCAATTTCCAGTGAACGAACCTCAGGAGTAGCTACAAATTCACCACCTCCACGAGTAGCACCTAGCAATTTTGCCGATGCTGTTTCGGGTGTATCAATCTCTACATTATAATTTTTGTAAAATGCACCAGCATCCAGAATCAATCTTTCTGCTGTTTTTTCATTAAATCCGCTGTAATTTGCCAATCAAATCATCTCCTTATTGTTGTTTATTATAATATTTAACTTGATAACGCAATTGTCTGCGTCTTATATTCACATCTTGATCGGGAAGCATGAGTCGATTAATACGGTATATTGAACACTGAAATTCGTCATTGATTTCATATGTGCGATTCATAGCCTTATCAATATTGTTAGTAATCGTCTCTAATTCCGTTGTATCTAATGGTTTATTGTCCCAGATGTCGATCTCAAGAATAAAGTCCTCTCTATACTCTGATCCGCCACTAGTTGGGAGGGAATAGGTTATATAGGGGAATACAGAGCCATTTGGAACAGTTTCGAGGAATACTTTAGGATGAATAGCTTTGAGCGTGTCAAAGATATATTGAAGCAGATTAATCAAAGCGCATCATCTCCTCTGCTAGTTGTTGTATTCTGGCTTGATTATCTTCAGCAGCTCCAGTTACCACTCTTTGTGCTACTTGTCTGCTAGTTCCCTTCTCAACGAATACAGCATATTCTACATTCGAGCCAATATGGACTGTCATATTTTCTTCATCAACTTTATGATTCCATGAACCTTTTAAGTTACCTGTGTCAACAGGAGAACGAACAACAGCTTCACCTTCAACGAATACGCCAATAGCTTCAAGCGTCCTATTGATTCTCCGCTTGATTTCCCTTATGACTTCAGGACGAAATGATTCATATCGGTTAGCCATTATTGATCAACCCCTTCATAAACAAGCAGGATTTCAAGATGATGGTTCATACCCATCGGATTATCTGGATTAAGGATTCTGTATATTTCCCCTTCACAAACAGCCCTATCTGTTGACTTGATTTCATATCCCGCTTCACTTATTAATATATGAGTGGCAGAGTCAGCAAATTGAGCAGCAATGTTTTTCTCATTGCCTGATATTTGATCGATAAGTCCATTAAGCGTAATATGATTAGCCCAATTCTCCACATAACCACCAATACCATTAGGAACGCTTGTTTTGCGCTGGATGATAACGGATTGATTGTAGTAGTCAGCAATCATGAGGTTTACCCCACTTCAATTTACGATACTGGTTCAGACCATTCATAACTTCAACAGGGTAGCCACTTGCAGCATCACCCTTTCCTCCATACGTAACGGAATATCGACTAATTGATTCAGATTGAATACCTGATTTAGATAGATTATTAATGTCATATCCAATCATCTTAGCAGCCCATAGCTTTAATCCAGCAGGAAAATTATCAGTGTATGATTGCCCTGTATATGTAAAGATAAACTCCTCAACAATTGGAATTTGAAGGGTAATCAAGGCATCTTTAGTATCATTTTTAATCTGAAGAAGCGTTTTTGCTTCCTCTAATGTGATTATAGACATTACTTACCACCTCACAAAAAATAAGAGGATATGACATTAAGCCATACCCTCTCCATATATCACTAGCCTAGTACTCGAACAGCAAGTTCAGGCTGGAGCGTCTTAACTCCGTATAGAATGTCGAACGACAACTCATTGATTTTCTTCGACATGCTGTAGCCTTGTGTAACTCGAATCGATAGCCCTTCAAAGTTAGACACGTAGCCATTTGCTCCACCAGTAGGCAAAGCAAGAGGACGAGAAACAAGACTGAACGCATTCTTATGGAATGCTAGGTTAGCAGCATGATTTGCAACAACTGTGATAGCAGCTCCAGCAGCAGTAACTGCCAATGCTGGATAAATTGCCAAAGAAGCTACAGTAGTTGTTGAAGCTGTAACATCGGCAGTAACAACATATTGTGTGCTATCGCCAGCAATGGTAAACAAATCACCTTTCTTTAGCGTACCACCAGATGGTGCAACAGCGGCAAGAGAAATTGTTTTAACACCTGCTGTACCAGTAGCATTACCTGCTGTAACAGTGCCTTTTACATGTGATTTAACATTTTGATCCATGTAATTATCCAAGCCTAACACACGACCAATCGAGCCATTACGTAGTGCATCAGTGGAACCTGATTTATCCAGTCCAACAAGAGCATCAAGCACTTGGAATTTAGCGGTAGCATTGGGATCGAAGATAGTAGAACGCATAGACATAGGTGCTTTATTTGTATTCAAAACCTTTGCAGCGTTCGCAAAATCGGACAATGCAGATGGAGTTGTTCCAGCGATACCGCTAAAGTATGGAATATCTACATAAAGCCCAAGTAAATCAGAATCAATTTTCTGTGCCAATGCTTCCATAGCTGGATTAAGAATTTGTTGCCCAAAATCATTAATATTTAGTGTCATTTCCTTAGCGGAAACTTCAACATCAACAGTAGCAATCTTATCTAGCGATACTAGGACTTTATCTTCTGTGATTCCTTGCGGGGAAGTCATACCGCTGAACTCTTGCGCTACGAATGTATTAGGAACTTTTACGCTAATCGTATCGCCTTTTTGAGCGAAATCGTTACTGTGATCCTTATAAACCAAAGAAGCAGTTACCAAATTGTTACGAAGGCGTAGAAGCCCCTGACGTGCGATATCCTGTACAGTTAAAAAGTTACTCATAATTTAAACACTCTCCAATTTTCATTTTAATTTAGTTTGTTTTTAATGCTTGTGCGAAAAATTCATCATCCGACAACTTGCTAGTATCAGGATTTGGATTTGGATTGCCTCCATTATTTGGATCGCCACCGACAATCTTTGTCTCTCCAAACAAATCCTTATAGGTTTCTGTGATTGCTTTCAATTGATCATCAATGCCACTAATTGTTCCATCTTCTTTTATCTCAAGTTTCGATTTATCGAATTTACCAGTGAGCAAATCAGGGAATTTGGCTGATGCTTTAATTAGTGCGGATTCAATAGCACTATTAATTTTGACATCTTTAATCTTGATGTCAGAATCCTTCAATTGAGCTTGCAATGCTTCCACTTGCTTAGTTAATTGTTCATTGCCAGTAACCTTTGTCTTCATTTCATCAAGTTGAGTATTGAGAGCTTTATTCTGTTCGATGTATGTCTTTTTCTCATCATTCAAACTATCGAATTTAGCTTTTGGTATCCATTGACCATCAGATACAATAGCGACTTTCTTATCACCCAACTTTTCAGATACTTGTGAAAACAAATCGTCACCTAATAGTTCTTTCAAATCCATTTATATACACTCTCCATTTAGTTTTTTTGACGTGTAACCCTCCACGCATAGGATGTTCATTAAGCTGCGAACAAACAGCAAATAGCCTAGTTTTATGTCATACGGCAGGACGGATTACTATAATCGATTCTTCTCCCACTCATCATAAGTGGTATATGGAATCAATACAGATTTACCTCTTTCATCTCTAGCTCTACGTACAGTTGGCTCATAGCTGATTATTTCAGTACGAACAGAACATCTGCAATTCACATCATCTTTAGCTGATCCAAGAGAGCCAGGTATCTTACCTTTGCCACCAGAGGGAGAAGTGAAATCATCATCAAGCCCAACTTTGACACCATCTAATTTTCTATGAGATGAACGTGTTCGACTGTCAAGAGATGCATCCCACACCTTGACCATATTGACACCTTTGGATTCAGCATGCTTCATGGATTGGAGTCTTCCTTCCTGCTGAACTCGATGGGCTTCTGTTTGAACAACACGAATAGCCTTAGATACGTCTCCCTCTAAGGTTTCCTTTACACGTTTAGCCATTTTGCTATATCCTTCACCCTGAATGAGACCTTGTGCGATATCCGACTTGATACGATAAATAATGTCAGTCCGATTCTTTTCAAGGCGTTCAGGAAGAGTTAAGCCTGATACTGGATTAATAATAGCCGCTTTAATGACATCTGGATTTAACAATGTATAGGCTAGGGCAACCTGTTTACCAGTCTCAAGAGCAAACGCTGTCCGATAATATGACTCAGCAAACTGTTCAAATAATGATTCATTCAGCGCCTTAGCATTTGCTTTATATAGAAACTTAATCTCATCCATGATAGCTTTCTCTAATGAATTGAAGCGGTTAAACTTTTGCATATCGGCAAATGAAACATCATCACCAAACTTTTCATAAATGGCTTGAAGCTGTGAACGGATATTCTTAAGGGACAATGAATATTGCTTAACTAATTCCTTCTCTGTGGATGAGATTAGTTTCTCTGATAATTTATCAGCTTCAGCAAATTTATCATTAATCTCCTGCATTACCATCACCTAAATCTACATAAGCCGCTTTTTCTTCCTCTATTCGCTGTTCCTCATCCGATGCGCTCCAAGGATGTTTCTCACGAATCGAGCGATTAGAGATAATGCCAACAGACTTATGAGCCGAATCAATGATTTCTGTATCGTTCATAATCAGAGATTTGTGGAATGTAAAGTTAACATTACGATAATCGTAGTTGGTCTTGTGCTTAAGGTTAATGTAGTGAGTCACGAACCAGAGAAATTCCTGAAGCGAACCTTTAGCTTTTGTAATCAATTCGTTAGCGTTGATATCTAGATTCGCAAACATAAATTTCAGAGCAATACCACTAGGACTATTACCGAATTTATCTGAGTTAAAGTTGACGGACATACCTGAAACGTAGATGTTCTCTTCTAGTCTGTCTAAATGGCTGTCTCTGGCTTCTTTCGGAATGGTTACAGATTTAGCTTCAGCTCCACCATTCTCATCAACTGAAATAGCTTTGTATGCTTTAAGATTCTGCATAAACTCATACAAATCCTCACCGCCATAACCTTTCAGTACCCAAATTGCCTCTTGGATATCATCAAGATTATTCGACATATCAGATACAGTCTTATCGTAATCATCAATAAGTGAACGACTTAACACAAGATCAGATAGACAATCATCGTTATTTTCCAGGATTATGAATGGGATCTTCCCCCATGAGTTGGGAATAACTGCTGATGGATTTAAAGTATTATAGGAATACCAATGATATTTAGGATTAATTAACTCTGAGTCATCAAGCCTGTAAACATTATCATCCTTTTCATCTTGAATAAAGTATGTCACCTTCTGATTGTCCCAATATTCAACCTTGTAACGCTTAATTGTCTTATTGTTGCTGATAACACGGTCAATTGTATAGTAACGGATGATACCCTGTAATTCCTCTTGATAGCTACCATCCCAAATAGGAATGATTTGCTCAGAAGGGATAACAGTGTATTTAAACTCACCTTTTGCGTTAATGTATGGATGAAGCCAAGATTGTCCTTTTATAGATGCATCAGATACCCAACGATTACTCACGTCATGGAAATAATCACCTAATGTATCATCAATCAATTGATTAAAATTATCATCATCTGTATTGAATGTAATCGGCTGTCCAGTAATATAGTTAGTCTTTAACTTAACCATTTGTCTGAAAAATGGATGGACAATTTTATTATTCGATTTGGATTTATCCTCATGCTTTATACCGCCTATGTAATAATGCTGTTTACGATTAAGGATATCGTTTTTGACACGATAATAACGCATGCCATCGTACATATCTTGTTTAGCTTCTGATTGTAAATCAGATTTAATATAGTCAGCAATTACACTGGTATCCGAAATCGGACTATCTGCTGTTAATGGATTCATTTATTCACCTGCCTTTTGGTTTAAGTACTCTAATGCCTTTACCTGTCTTCAATCTCCAGTCACTTATAGCATAACGAATAGCATCTATGACATGATTAAAAGCATCCATAGGTTCATCGATGCTGTTTCCCTGCTTATCCTTTTTATACTCATAGAATCCAAACTCCTTGATAGCCTCAACACATGAAGGATGAATATAGATTCGCCTAGCCCTCATAAAGTCAATTCCATCCTTGACGCTTCCTTTACCCTTCTTAACCCCTTTGATACGGAATCCAGCACGTTTAAACTCCTGTATGCGGTCCGCTTCTGCTGAATCAGCTATAATCTGATATTCACGAGTTACACGCTTCTTAGCTTCTTCAATGAGGTCTGTATTTGTCAATTTAGTACGATAAAACTCCTCTAGTATGTAAATATCATCACCCTTGATACCGACACGAACAAGGACGCTCGGATCATGATACCCAAAATCCAATCCATATATTATCATATTATAATCTGTAGATAGTGTAGATATTTCTTGGACAGCGTAGTTTTCAAATATGACATCACCAAGAGTACCCCACTCACCTAGAGCATAAACCTTATAATAGCGAAGATTGATTTCTTTATACTTCTCTAGTTTACGTATGTATTCGGCATCGATAAACACATTATCCTTATATGTAGTCTTGACTACCTTTGCATCTGGGTCATCGTAGTCAAAGAACCTCTTCTTTAACCAATGAGTCTCAACAATTGGGTTAAACGAGATGATGATTTGTTTATAGTGCTTTGTGTTACCTCTTAGACGAATATCCAGCTGGTCTAGATCATCGGCACTCAGTTCTGTTGCTTCTTCAACCCATATTCCTGTAATACCAGCTATAGACTTTATCTTCTCAGGATCATCCAAACCTTTAAATATTGTCTTGTTACCATTTGGTTTGAAAGTAATTTCCATGCTAGTGGTATTGATCTTGAATAAATCAGAAAGCCCCCATTGGCTTATGACATCTAGGAATAGTTGGAACACACTCGTTCTGAGCGTATCCTTTACTTTCCTGACGACAAGAAACCGATGAGGACTTTCTGTAAGCATTCGAAATACTAGCTTCTGTACAGCAAATACACTCTTACCTGATCCTCCTCCACCGTATAACACTAGATAATTTTTATTGTTACGGTATAGCGGATAATAAACTGGATTTGTTATTTTAGGAAGGTTGCTCAGGTTAATCTTCATGACCATCACTCATACCAGGTTGTAAGTCATCAGGAATCTCGATGGAGTATTCCATTTTACCATTAAGATTCAAGTTATCGGTAAACATGCCATGGTAACGACCTAGCAACTCAGACGCTTTAAGCTTGTCTGTAATCTTTAGTTTAGGGTTTCTAATCGTTTCCCTTAATCCCATAATGACAAGGCTAATATCACCTTCATAACCCTTTCTGATCTCTTCTTTAATGGCTTCGATGGCTTCTTTTACCTTCGTTTTTTTGAGTAGACCATTTCCAGAACTATATGCTGTTTTCTCTTTGTATCCAGCAGCTATAGCAGCTTGTGTAGCATTGAATCCATTCTTGAAATACTCATATATGAATACTTCCTGTTTCTCTGGCAGTTTAGTTTTCGTGAATCCCCTATTTAAATCCTTTGGATTTGCCATATTATTATCACCCCTTTCTGAAAATTAAAAAAGCCATCTCAATGAAGAGATGACTTGTAAATATAGCTGATATTCTATTGTGAAGATTTTCGTTGATTGATCGCTCTGTATAAAGTAGCTTTGCTTATTCCTGTTATCTCTAAGATGCTGGCTACATCTTCATTAGCATCGTATAGTTTCAAAGCTTGAGTTATCTTCTTCTTATCTGTCTTTGGCCTGCCTCCGCTTCGTCCTCTTGATTTACTAGCGGCTAGTCCTGCTTTAGTTCTCTCAACAATAACATTTCGTTCAAACTCAGCAAATACAGCTAACATGCCAAACATTGCCTTACCAGCTGCTGTTGTAGTATCTATATTATCATTAATCGAAACTAAATCAGCACCCTTATTCTGAATCTCATTTAACACCTGAATAAGTTTAATTGTAGAACGTGCAAGCCTATCCAATTTGTAAACAACAAGCGTGTCACTTTTTCTTATGTCATCTAAAGCTCTTTTCAATTCTTGCCTGTCGTCTTTAGCTCCGCTGGCTTTCTCTTCATAGATCTTCTCACAACCAGCAGCATTTAGCGCATCTAGTTGTAAGTCCAAAGTTTGATCTGCTGTTGATACCCTTGCATAGCCTATTTTCATACCGCACCCCCACTATTCGATAAAGCAATAGTATCATAAAGAAGTACGTTAATGCAACTAAGTTAAAGAAACGAGAAAAGAAACTATAAGTTAGCCAATAATAAGAAAAAAATGACTATAAATAAAGAGGAGAATATAGTATCATAAACAATCGTTTTTGAAACTCAAAGTGTGATCAACTATATAAATGATGGAAAAAATTTCTGGGGAGGTTATCCGTTGGCTTGTTTATCAAATATTCTCAAAATAAATTGTCATACAATTCAATGAAATCAACACTTTTTTACTCACACACTATTTTCATTCATATAGTTATACTCACATTTAACCATCAATTTTTAATCATTTTTCACTGTTTTATTTATCGAATCTGTACATTCTAACATCAGATTGAGACAAGGAAACGGAATCACTTCTTTAAAGCGTCCACTTAAAGCAACGAACAGAATTGAATAGATTGTATAAATTTAAATGATCTATTAAAATGGAAATACATTGTAATAGGGAGTTGTTTATACTTGCTTGATTTTCTCGCGCGTTTAGACATCATATGGCTATATATCATTATAACTATATTTTTGCTTATACTGGGTATAACATCTATTCTTTCGTCAATCAGAACTTTTAAAACACAACTGTATTTTTGCCGCGAATTTATTGATAAATTTACCACTTACAAAAAAAGTATCTATGATAATAACGAGAATCATGAAGTTTACTTGTGGTTAGTAGGCAACTCTGCAAAAATGCAGCGTGAAATTGGTGGGTACGGTATTATGAGTCATATGATTGATGGAAACTTCCAATATAGAAACTTTCAAATAATTCTCAATCTAATACCACGAATAAGAGAAATACATCGTGAAACATCAGGAGGATATGGGCTAAGATTTGAATATTTACAATTAGAAAAGTTCATTGCAATGATCGGTGAATGCTTGATTAGATACGATACTGAATTAAACTATACTATCGGCAATTTAACAAAAGAATTAACAAATCCTTTTGTGTGGCTCCGTAAAGGAATACAAAGCATTGTAACATTCCCTATCATATTCTTTCACTGGACTGGAGTTATACAATATAGCTCATATTCAAAATTATCTGATAATTTTTTTGTCAAGTTCATAAGTTCATCTATTGTGATAATCGGTTTTATTAGTTCAATTATTACAATCGTCACAGGTTTTAATCCTTTCGTAGATATAACAAATAAAATTTTTAATAATTAGACAATCCTCACACAAAAACCCACAACAAAAGCCTCCAACTCATCAGTTAGGGGCTTTTGTCATATTATTATTCATTTCAACATAACAAAAAAGCCACTCTGAGCGAGTGACTTAATAAAATCTATTCGGCTTCTTCAGAAACATATCCCATCTCAGCAAGTCTTTTCTCGACTTCGGTCTCAATCATTTGCTGAACTGTATCAGACAGACTTAATGTCTCAATAAGTTGAATATCTAACTTAATCATATCTTTAGGTAGTATTTCTCCAACTTGTCTTTCAAGTCTGCTGCGTGTTACCGATCTAATTTGATTTGTCATAATAAAGCTATCTTTTGCAATAGTACCGTTGTAAGGCGAAACTGACTCATCATACTCTTTGCTTTTTAGGATGACATCAGAGGAGATAGCATCTTTTAGAGTTACTCCATCAGCTTCATATAGTGATGAAATTGGAACAACTGCGACAGTATTTCTTGGAAAAGTGCTACAGAATAAAACAACCACTCTATGAGGTCCACGTAACAATCTTGAGGGTCTATTGTTGTTCGATGCTTCATCATTAAAATTTACAAAAAATACTTGACCTCTTTCAAATTCCCTACCATCGTCCCAGCTAGTAGTCATAAATCTTCTCCCCTTATTAGATGACTAACCCTCTAGAAGTTTCTCTTGGTAGTGTTTAAACTTAAGTCGTTTGTTTTCTTTCTCGTTACCAGTGATGACCGCATAATGATCAATCCCAGTCTCTTTCTTTAATTCAGAAAGAGCTTGACGAAAAAGACTTTGTTTTTTATGGTTAGTTTTTTGTTGCTGTTTTGTTGAAGCAGTCAACGAATAAACCTTTCCCATACGATCACATCCTTAAGTGGGTTGTCTTAATAATAACACAACAAGGGGAGAATTAACAGATATTATGCCCAATTCTATCCAAAAATTACTTTTTCGAAAAAACTACCAAGTAAATATTATTCGACGTTCAGGGAGGAATCTCCTGCTAAATTATAGTATAATATAGGGAATATGAAACTATTGGAGGAAAAGCAATTATGAAGGGGAAAAGGCTCACCGACATATCAGAATTCGAGCGTCTAAAGAATTTCAAACGAACCGTTCACGTATACCAGGATCAAGAGTTCCTTGACGAAATTATCATCAAGGAAATAACCCCATTTGAATCTAAAGTTGGTGGACAGTTCCTCAGCGACATTATAATTATTGGTCTGGATAGCAATAATCTAGAAAGCAGATATGTATTGGGTAATTGCCAATTTTACTACGGTTAAATATTCCGCAATAACCAATAAATCTTACCATCCTTATATGTATCAATATAACGATTAGTCCTCTGGATACTACTGACAATGACTTTATCATTGAATCTGTAATGATAAGCCAACATGTCAGCTAGTGACTTGTCTAAATTAATTACATCAAACTCAGACTTGTGATCGAAATATACAATTAATTCAACTGGATAATTGAAATCGACTTTCAAATCAAAAAGACTAGGCAATTCAGCAAAGGGGAACTTTTCGATCCAGTTCGCATATTCATCAGTCTTTGCTTTGAGAAACCTTTTAAACTCACCTGTTGAGGCCAGATCATAATCATAATACATATAGTTTTCACTGAATCCATGACGATTAATAACATTCATCTTATCAACGCTAGGAATAATAGTCTCAATTTTATCCTTAAGCTGCTTATTTTCTTTGCTCAACTCTCTTTTTTCGGCACCGTTTTTCCAGTTCTTTAACTTATCCAAATCCTTAGCGACTTGACGCAATAACTCTTCAATCTTATGTATAAATGCTACATCTTTACCATATGTATCTTGCTTGTCCAGTAGCACACGTTCAATGTGCAGTAGCGTTGTAATCTTCTCATCTGCTGTCCATTTACTGATATACGTCTTGATATCATCATACACAGCAAACACGCTATTCTTTCCATCAATAGTGGCTTCCAACAAAGCAGTACGCCTTTTTTGTGGAGTTGCGAAACGAACAGCAGCATCAATTTCCTTATCGGTAGCTGATGGATCAATATAAACCTTTTTCTTACGGATTTGAGGAATGACATCGAATGCTAGGAATTTTTGGAATGCTAAAGCTAAGTCATTCTCTCCCTTCATTGCAAGCATGTATACATATTGTTCAAGAATATAATCGCCTTTACCCACCGAATGGGCATATCCGATTTCTTTTAAATATCCATTTACTCTTTCCCACCGAACATAAGTCTTTTCACCCTGAATACGAACAAATCCAAGATTCCGCGCTACTGCTTCAACATCTAATTCAATATTCATTGCATTTTCTCGAACCGCTACTTCAAACAATTCATTTTTAAATACTTGTACATTACTCATCTTCCTCGTCACCGTATCCTTTTTCATATTATTGTTTATGCACAAGCAAAAGAGAGCCTTCAACTCATCACTGAGCGGCTCTCGTTCCTTGCGTCATCTCAACTCAACTAATAGGAGTAACTTTTATCCACTAGCCCAATATCTCATAAGGATATGGGTATTATTACTGGTCACATGCCACGTTATAGGTTAAGGTGATCTCTGTATTTCTATCCCTCCTTCACGATGAAGGAGAGCATTTCTTATTTTGTACAAACAAAAAAGAAGCCTTCAACCTAATTATAGGCGGCTTCTTCGAATGAAGATTATATTTTCATTTCAGATTGTATTAATTCGACTAGTTCCCTGGCTGATTGTTCATTTAATTGTAATGTCTGACTTGCAGCACCTTTAATTTCTCTGTTCTTTGATCCCCAAGTTGTAATTTGAAAATACTTTTTACCTTGAGAGGTAAATGTATTAAATCCAGCTTCAATTTCACCTTGGACTTTTGAATTTCTCGTGATTTCTTTAAAACTTGATATCTGTGCCATTGCTAACCCTCCCTACATTTTTCTACATAATACCATAAAAATATGTAATCAGTACTTAGCAAATTTATCGGCTGTAATATATTGATAAGCTATACGTTATTGCATATTTGTCTTACTATATCTTAGTCTCCATCTGGAGATTATCTGCAAACCACCAACACAAGGCTGGCGATTATCGGAGGAACGATAACGGTATTCTCATTGACATATAGTCGAGCGTTATCTATATCTATCCATATTTTAGCCGTGGATAGATGAGGATCTGCCATTTAGGCATAGCGCGGATAAATAATGTTAACATTTAATCATATATCTAAAATGATAATCCGTCAAATCAAAAAACTCATAAAAAATGAGATTTAGGAACGTATCCATAGTCTCAAAAATGCGATATATAGTATCACTTATATCACTGACTGTCAAATCAAAATATACAGAGGGATAACCGTCCTACTCACTCAACGGCTTATCTAGAGGCAATATTGGCACCACTTGCACTCGGTCATCCCTCTCCATATATCCATTTTCAAACATGTTAAAAAACCTATATATTTACTGGATTTTTAACATGTTTAAGAAATAAAAAACTTACTTCTTAACAAAATTATTTATAAATAATGTTTTCTTCGCCTGATACAACATGTTAAATGATTTAATTGTATTGTTATCAACCTTATTACTTACAATATTTTGAATGATAGCATACATTGTATCTTCATTAATCTTAATCTTTTCAATCAATTCTTTAGCCGTTTTCATTGTGTCAAGTTGATCAACATGTATTTCTCGCTTCTGCTCCTTATCTGCGCCCTTTTTATGACTGCTTCTAATTTTATTATTCGCATCATCCAACAACTCATTGATAATATGCTTCTGCTTGTTATTCGCTTTACCAGCCTTCAATTTTCGAATAAATAACTTAATATTCTTATCATCTTTCCTGTCTGCATTTGGCAATCCACTAAATATAGTCTGTAAATAATCCATAGGACAGTCAAAATTTACTGTGTTAACTTTTTTATCAGAATATTGCTTAACCACGTCTTTGTTTCGTATCGCCCACCAAACAGGAATCGCCTTCTCTTCTCCTAGTAACTGCTTAAGTAACTTATTGGCATCTGCTAATATCTGACTAATTGATACAGAAGGAATCCTTTTGGCGTAGTCAATAACCAATCCTTGGACAATACTTAATACGCTAAGCTTATCTAGCATATCCGTTATATCCTCTCTTTTTGCTTTAGCATCCCAAATATGTGAACAAAGTAATGCTGCAATATTGGTCACTTTGCCGATATAATCATTATTTAGTTTGTTATCTATGTCCGCCATATCTTTATTGCAGACGCTGTACTCGTTTGGTTTAGTGCCGATATTATCAGCTTTGCAAACCAGATATTGCTCGTCACAGTCTTTAGCCACTTTGGTCAAAGTTGGGTTATCCGACATCCACATTGCGTCCGAATCTGCATCTGCCCCATTTAAACGCTCAAATGTCGTAGCTCCAATATTATTAATGACGACAATATTATTGCTGAGATTCGGCATGTAAACTTCGATCTTCTTATGATATGTGTTTACCGAAAATAAGACGTTACTAGCTGATGTGTGTGGCGACCTCATGCCGATTACTTCCTTACCCCAAGTAAACGCCTTACAGTATACTTGCTTATCCCTGAGAGCCATAGTTGCACCTGCGAACTCGTTTATACTGGCATAAAGCATCTCAATAGGGTTGCTCAACAATACCATGTAGTCTGCATTAGGAATCTTAAGTTTTCCTGTCTTAACACGCTTTACATATTCACTGATCATATCAGACTTCCAATTTCGCCACATTATAGTTCCAGTAATATCATTGTTATGTCGGTACAATGCTACCATCATATCATTACCGTTTGTCATGTCAGCTTTGCTAATAAGATAATCAATAAATGTCGCATCATCATTTTTAAGTTTATTAATGTATGCCAATTCAAATTCAGATAATTCCTTCAAATCATCAAAACTGAGTGGGAGGCTGTTCAAATACTGATAGCTCATTTGATGAATTGGTTGACCGCATTCGGTATATCCTAGCTTTGTCGGCTTCTCAGTCTTCACAACTCCGAATAAGTTTCCTTCCTCGATGACTTTACCCTTCCAGTGAGAATACATATCCTTTTTTTCGCCAACAACATGAGCAATTTTCTGGAATTTTAATGCCGATGGAGTTGTTATCATATGTACGTTTTTAGCCAGGATCTCATTACCATATGTATCCTCTAACAACCAAGTTTCATAATCCACTTCTAACTCTTTTGCTCTATCCTTCATAAACTGCTGAATATCAGTTCGAAATGCTGCCGCCTTGAACCAGTGCTGACGAAGCAATTTCATCGATTTATCTGTATCAGTAAAATAATCCTCACTAAGTAATGCTTGACCATCCCATATAGTATTGGCAAATTCACCCATACCTTCATTATTAACAAGTAAACCTGTCTGTTCATCCACCGATACCAAGTTTGCTTTTCTGCTAAATGTATCAACATAATCGTCAATAATAAGAATGTTTTCCGGATGAATCTCTAATGTGTCAATTATGCTGCTGCCCATTAGACTCTCATATGCAAGGATGGATACGAAATCAACATCAGATCGTCCATCTAAATCAAGTCCCATCCGTCTCCATTGCTTCATATCCTCGTATAATTCTTTTCTGATTGCTAATACCTTTCCAATCCTACTCTTTGCAGAGCTTCTGGAACTGATTAAATACTCTACTTTTTCAACGTTTCCATTTTTATCATTGTATTCGATGAAGAATCCATTTTCATAAATAGCATATCTGAGGTCATCTATCCCCATTTCATCCCAGTGCATTGTTTTCAATTCTTCAATAACAGACTTAACTTTTTTTATACTGTTACTCCGAGTTTCAATTTTTTGTTTGATACGTTCCTCTTCTTTTTTCCCATTTGCTAAAGGAAGCTTATCAGTATACTTTATTAACTGTTTTTCGATATCACTCAATTTGGTGTTGAGCTTCTTAATTTTATCAACAACAGGTATAACTGCTGTCTTAAAACTGATATTGATGACATCGTTACTGATGCGCTTACCTGAAGGTAATACATTGAATCCATGTCTAAATAATGATTCTAACTCAAGAGATGTAGGTATCATACCAACATGTCTAATATAAAGCGGTTGATTATGATGGTTATGTAAATGGATATCGCTTGCCTCGATTGATGGAATGTAAACTGATTGGTGTAAATTGGTCAAATAGAATTCCTCCTATATAATTTTTAATATTCTATTGAAACGATTTAATATCTCTAACGTATTTCTAATTAGAATTTTGAATGGGGGAAAATACCATGAGTTCCTTAGTACAAATTATCAGCGGTTCTTTAGCTATTGGAACTTTTATTGGCGGAATATTAAAACTTATTAGCATACTTAAAATCTCACGAGTAGAAAAAAATCTTCTCACTGATTACAAAAAAACTACAACTGCTTTCTTACAAGCGCTAATGATTATTGGCTGTGTCAGTTTTATTGGCACTACCATTTATGTAATAATTAAACCTGATGCTTCGGCAGAAACAGTTGCATCGTTTATTTTAGTATCATTCCTCTATACCTCATTTTCTTTATGGATAATATATCAATTCGTTTCATTTTTTAAAAAAAAGAAGACAGTTTACTATGTTGAAGATGATGCGGGTGTAAGATACTATATCCATAAAGCAATCTCTGAAAATGAGATTATCTTCAGTCCTAGCATAAATTATAACAACGATACAACTGATATCTTGATTCGACCGAAGGAATATCTTTATGATAAAGTAATTAAAAGAACAACTACTTAACTATATCTCATCAAATAATATTAGCTGCCTAAGGAAAGATTAATATATTGGCTTTACTTTGATTTTTAGGTAAGTTGTTCTTGATATGTGATCATGATTACTATCCAATATACCTTTTCCTTTTTTCTTTTGTTTCAACATTACTCTTGATTCTGTGATTCACTCCAATTCAACAGCACATTTGGCAAGTTTCAAAGGATTTACGTTGCCTTCTCTTAACCGAACGGCAATTCCTCATAATCATAATCATCTTCAACCACACCACTTTGAACATCTAACTCTACCTGTTGTTTGTACTGATCATCATCAACAATCTCCAACTGATATGAGTCTTGCAAATACTCACGTTCCCATGTATCTAAATCATATTTACATTCAGGATCATCATTCATCGACTCAATTTTTAACTCGCATTTTTTTACGAAGGTTGTTGCTACATGCTCGTCTTTTGCTAATCGATAAACAAAATAATCTTCATATTCCAATTTTTCATATTGTCCATATTTATCCTTCTTGCCCCATCTAGATTCCTTCAGCACATTTTTCAACTCTTTAACCGTCAAGTTATCACTATAGAATGCATTGTCTCTGATAATTTCCGTATCTTTTCGTCTTCTGACTTTATTGTCCACTTTTATATTGATGTGATTTGAATGTAGTCGCTTCTTCTCGTCAGTCATGTAACGATCCGAAAAATATACATTGACCTCTTGCTCTGGACTCCCCTCAATCCTGCTTCCGCTAAAACGGTAAATAAATTTACCATCTATCTCATTAATAATGTCTTGTATTGTTCTAACCGAGTGATTTTTGATACTATTGAAGTAGTTACATTTAGATGAAATAACGTCATAGCTCAATTTGTTTCCATCAGAAAACCTATTAACATCAGCATATATGTAAAATTTCAATTTGGATCTGTCTAAATCCTCATTCAAAAACTCATCTAAAACAGAACTATCTATTCCGCTATAACCCTTTTCTAGGTTGATAACCTTACCTGTGATAATATTCGTATATTTTGTCAACTCATCAATATTACAATTGATGTATTCTTTGTTTTGGAGAGAAACAACAACATCTCTAATATAAAATTTGTTCTCGCTATCGTTACCTTTTTTAAATTTCAAAATTTGACTAATCAAATCAATTGTCGTTGCAAACTCATCATCTACATTGCGATATTTGAACAGTAATGAAAAGGTTATAGTTTCATCTGGAGACAACTTTTTATCTCCATTAATAGTAAATGCATCATTCGGAATTTTGATCATCATTATATAGAATCGTCTTCTTTCATTTTAAATTTTGAATATAGATCTAACTAATAAATAAAAATAGAAATATCAAATTTTCCTCATGTTTAAGCTGCTCTTATCTTTTGAACTTGAATTTTTCTTTTCTCAAGCGAAGCGTCAATTTTTCATCCATCACCTTGTTATAGTAGTATTAATTATCTAAATACTTATAAAGATATGTTCTTGGCACCACAGCTACATTTTTGTAGTAGATAATTGATAATGCACTACGATTATGTAGTAGATGTTGATACAATGTACTACAAATATGTAGTAGATTATTTCCCATTAAATAATGTACTACGATTTTGTAGTAGATTATTTTTGCTTAATACACTCATTAACGCTTTAACTTTAACTGTATTGTGGAATACGAATACTTTCTTAGCTGCATCGTTTAAGTCTTGATTGCATTGAACGTACATTATTCCATTGAACATTAGCCATCCAGCCATACGTACACTATGTATAATGATTGTGTTATTCAAGTTTGTTTTAACCTCCATTAGATTTATGTGAGATGACACCCACCATCAGTTTGTAGATGATGGATGTCATTTTGATTATCTAGAACAATGAGACAAGTACGCGCTTTTTCCATCAGGAGATATTAGAAACTCGCTTTCAATTGTTGGTTGATATACAAGATCACCATTCATAAACTTCTTTAATTCTTTATCTATATGAGTTAGATTGACTTGGCATCTTTTTTGAATTTCTCTAGGCGTTAACCACTCGTTATCATTTTCATATAATACTCCCAATACTTGGCATTGCGTTTTCGTTAATTGATCCATCCATAGTTCCTCCTGAGTTTTGTTTGATTAAATGAAATATGAAAAAGTGATAAGATTATTGACAACAGATAGCTAGCATGATAAATTATAAAAGCAAGGTTTACATGTATAAACTATATATCATTCCCCAATCTCTAAAATTGGGTAAGTAAAATCATAGGCAACACACTCCTTTAAAATAAAATATTAGAGAGTAAATTCAAGATTACTCCCTGCGGTCACTCTACCATTTTATTGATTGAAAAATCAATACTTTTTGTCGTTCCACAAAAATATATTTTAGCTGCTATTTATTAGTGGCTTTTTTTATTTTCGTGGAGTTTCTATTCCCTTTATTATCAGTGTAGAGAACGACCCACCCCTTCGTCAATTTACCTCTCAATTATTTTCCTTGAAGCTAGGCTAGACATGACTTTACGGCTCTCATTTGTCGTCTAAGCTGCGTCAGTCTACCTCTTATCTGAATGAGACGATCAAGGCTCGTCCTCCTGTCGCAAGCCTCTCTGATAAGTTGCTTAATTTCGCTTTCTTCTATTACTGAATCCAGTTTTGGCTTAACATCAGCTTTGCCCCTACTCTTACCTTTCCTGATTCCTTCATCGTTAAATTCTATATCATAATGTACGATATGAACGTAAGGCAGTCTAATTTGTCTCATAGTTCACCTCCCATTAAATTGCAACCTGACAGCCGATAATCCGACTGCCAACGCTCGAAGCCTAATGCGGTTTAAAGTCCCTCCGAGGACTAGTGAACCAATGCCTTATATGCTTCTGTGACTCCTACAACGTTATCCAAATCACCGTCAAACACATTGACCCATGCGTTTAGTTCCTTTTCGTTTGTAACGTTGCTGTGAAGGAATTGGAACGTCTCTGATTCCTGCTCAACTCCACAAGCTTTGATTACGAAAGTAAGGAAGTCTTGAACGTTTGTTTCCCAGGTTTCAAGAAGTGTTTCAAAGTTAGTGTTGGATTGGATGAATTGATTAGTCATTATGTATCGGCTCCTTTTCAACATCTGCCCTTTGTCAGAGTGTTGATTGTATGTTTCTTTAACTTTCTAAAGTTATTCTACACCAATATCAAATACTAAGTCAACGATTTTCTTTAACTTTCTAAAGAAATGATTTATAATATAGAAAACACCGATAAGGGGATATAAAAATGGGTTTTAGTTATAAACCGTTATTCAAGTTGTTAGTTGAAAAGGATATGACAAAGGAAGAACTACGTGAGGCTATAGGAGCTTCATCTTCTACTATTGCAAAGATGAGTAAAGGGGAAAATGTATCGATGGAGGTCATTAATAAAATATGTGCATTATTTCAATGTAAAATTGATGATGTAATTAAATATGTTGAAGAGGAAAAGACATGAATAAGAAGTGTCAGAACAATAGATAGCACAAAAAAGACTCCTTATACAATTTGTGCGAGGAGTCTTCTTCTTTTTGCTTATATCAGCATAAAAAAACTCTTTATTCGACTAGATGACCATATTTATTTAAAATCATCTCCATCCAATTCTCAACAATTAGATTAAATTCCTCCTTTGAGTTGTAATGATTATTATCGGAGTACATGACAACAATTTGCATCTCTTCTTCCGGAATACGATTTCGTATACGCTTCTTTTTATCTTCTTTTATGATGACATCTCCTTGGTGTTCTAAGATTCTTATTTACTTATACGGTATCATCATGAGCTATTGTAGGAGCTCAATATTTACATATATTATATTCAGTATATCCACCACAATAAAGTCAACTTACACCGTATAATGCTGGACATATGATAAGCAATACGATATATTCTTCTCATTGTCTTTTGTCCTTTATTTACGAATTGCATCTTTAATTAGTTCGTCAATTTGAGGATAAAACATTTTTCCTTTGTTTAATGAAAAGTATATAATATTCAGAGCAATCATCGTTACTCCAAAGTATACAAGTCTTCCCACTTCTGATTCTTTCGGAATAATAAACTCGTTTGTAAAACCACAAACAAAAAACGCAATAATAAATGCGATTATTTGAAAACCAATTGCTTCATAATATTTTTGATCCGCCTTTTGATTGCGCTCCACAATGGCAGAAGTAAGCATAAATTCGTTATATTTCTGATCAATTTCTCCTTCACTCATATTAGCCACAGTCAAAACTCCCTCCTTCCTGCTATGAAACCAATCTTTTACTGACCTTTTATTGCTCTTATCATTTGTTCGAGACTTTTTAAAGAAGGTGCGATTTTTCTGTACATTTTCCCATCAGAAGTTTTAATTCTATCCTCGCGCCATGGAATATTTAATAACCGTTTTATTAATACATCATAATTCCCCATAAGTATAGTCCTTGTTCCAGTATCTGTTGTTGCCATTAAAATACTTGTATTTTCGTCAATCATACCTTTAGATACAAATATGGAATACTTTTTATTATGAATCGCATCATGTGCAAACTTTGCAGGAAAGTAGATATACCCATTATTAGGAAATGGCATCCTAATCATATCACCTATTAATTCACTTTCGCCCAGTTGTATGGTCATAATAATTCTCCTTTCTTCCTCATTAAATCTCCGTTTTATATCCTATAGATATTTCTCTAAGTCGATAATTTTACTTTGAAGTATTTTATATACCTCTGTATCATCTCCAGTACAGTACGACTTATCTTTTTGCAGTTTCTTGCAAAGGTCAACGCAAGCTTTAATTTGTTTTTCTGACATGTCTTCTTTAATGTCAAACATCTCACCATCTGAATTCATCCAATATCCATCAACGCTCCGAATAGGTGGATATCCTGTTTTGAAAATTTGCATGTTTGTTTCATTTGACATTTCAATACCACCTTTAAATTCAGTTTTTTATAGTATTGAATCACTTACGAGATATCAATCTTCCCAGACATCTTCCATTAACTCTTTAATCTGTTTTTCCCGTTTTTCTGTTCCAATTTTATCTGTTGTCCATATTCCATCGACTAATTTAACAACATCTCCAACTTTAACGGATGAATTAACATCATTCTTGCTAACATCCTGAGACTGACCATCTACTTCTATGACCACAAATTTACCTTCAAAACGATCAACTATGCCTTTCATTTGCTATCACTCCTATTTTGTAACTACTCACAAGCAACTCCATCTCCATCTCGATCAAGCTTAGTGCTATAACCAGGATCTCCTTTACGAATTGGAGCCTTCCCAGCTTCCCTAACTGCTGTACAATTTGCATAGACAACATTGTCTTGTTGTGGCTTCTCTGATGGCTTAGGTGTAGTTTTAGGAGTCTGTGAAACTGTTGGCTTTGTTGTCACTACATTCGACTTCCACTCGGCTTGTGAAGTAGTAATTTTCTTACCATCCGTTGTGAAGATAATCGTACCTTGTTTATCATTACGATAAATCTTGGTCTTCTTGTCTGTGAGTCGTTTTATTATCTCATTTGTGGGATGACCATAACTGTTGTTACCAACTTGTATAACAGCATGTTTAGGATTGACCGCATTCAGGAACTTTTGAGACGTAGATGAATTAGAACCATGATGGCCTACTAACAGTACATCAGATTTGATATTCTCTTTTGATTTAATAATGTCATTCTCACTCTTCGATTCTGCATCACCCATAAACAAGAAGGATGTGCTACCATATGTAAGCTTAATTACTGCGCTCATCTCGTTAGAATCATCGTATGTCCCAACTGGAGCAATCATTTTAATAGTTGCGTCTTTTTCCCAATCAAGTGTTAATCCAGCTTTTGCTGTTGTTACTTTAAGATTTTTCTTTTTGATGGCAGTTAGTACATCTTCATACGTTTTGGTTGTCGAGACTACTTTGGGCATATAGATTTTACCAATAGCAAAATTAGATACAACAGCATCCATACCACCTACATGATCAGCATCTGGGTGAGTACCGATTAAGATATCAATCTTCTTTATCTTCTGTTTCTTGAGATAATTAACTATCGTTTTTTCTTCGCTGTTGTTACCAGCATCTATAAGGATTGTCTTACCAGATGAACCAATGATTAATTGAGATGCACCTTGTCCAACATCGATAAAATGAACCTTTAGAGTTTTAACCTGAACCGCAGCATATACAGGTATTGCTGATAAGACAATTACAAACATTAGTGCAAATGCAAATATTCGTTTCATTAATACTTCCTCCCTTTCCAACAATTATACGATGGAATGGGTAATATGTCTCAGTTTGTCGAAACAATTTTATACAAGCGATGCACTCTCAATATCCCTAATAGCGAATCATTCACCATCGACCATAAAGCCCTGTACAGTCAATTCTTCTAACGGATGGTACAATTGCACTCTTATCTCCTTACGATGGCTTAGAGAGTCACCTACGGCTTTTGAGATACTTTCCCACATTCCGTTACCTGTTAATTTTTTCGCCATTGAAAGCACCATCCTCATTTAGTGGTGTTTTCATTATATGCGAACGTTTGTTCTAGTATCAATCTTGACTTTATATATTTACAAACAAATAGAAAAGAACCCATTCGCGATTGAATAGGCTCTTTTCTTCGTGTTAGTATCCACACAATATAAATCTTTTGTATCAGCAAAGTAATCTTCGCCACGGTTCTTCCGATAACTATTTACAAGTATAGCGGTCCCTAGTACAATTGACAACCTGTATTTTGGTTTATTTGCAGCCTTCTAATCCCTTAACGCTAGCCATAAACGGTACAGCCCCGCCTTGACCGCACGCAGTCGGATCATATCTCTGCCTCCGCTAAGATGCATTGTATGCACGACCGTTGGTTTGCCGCGCTCCGCTAGTCCGAAATAAACAAGTCCAACCGGCTTGCCCTCTGATTCCGCAGGACCTGCTACGCCAGTCAGAGACACGCCAAAATCTGCGTCAGCAAGCTCCCGTACCCGCTCCGCCATCAGAGCAGCCGTGGAGTCGCTAATGGCGCCTGGCGCCCCTTCACCCTCAAGCTGTGTCATCGGAATGCTCAACAGATGATGTTTCATTATATTCGTGTAAGTCACAACTCCGCCCAGATACTCTCCGCTGCTTCCAGGAACGTTTGTAATGAGCTCGGCAAACAGCCCACCGCTGCAGCTTTCCGCGCTTGCCAGCTTTCGCTGTGAGGCTCTAAGTAAGCCTACAACCTCTGCTTCGAGCGGGATATCCTGCTGTGAATACAGAAACTCGCCTATTCTCTCTTTAATTTTTTTCACGGTCGCATCGATCTTCTGATCGGCTTCCGTCGCGGTGGCTGCTTTCGTTGAAATGCGAATAGCTACCTCGCCTTCCTTGGCATAGGGCGCAATGGTTGGATCCAGCTGACCATCGATTAAATCGATCAGCTTTGCTTCCAGATTCGATTCGCCAATGCCGGCAAACTTCAGCAGCCGGGAAAATAACGGCTGCTCCTCGCCGAGTATCGAACGCAGCCAAGCCGCTCCATCCCCTTCCATCATCGGCTTCATTTCCTTTGGCGGACCAGGCAGCAGCATGTACAGCGTACCGTCTGCAACCAGGCCGTTGCCTACAGCCAAACCAGTCGTATTCTCGAGCGGCTCGCTTCCTTCGATCATCAAGGCTTGTCGACGATTGCTTTCCACCATCTGAATGCCTCTTGAGCTGAACAAGTGCTCAATGCTATTCATTGACGGCTCGTGAATGATAAGCTTCCGATTCAAATAATCGGCTAGCACATCCTTCGTCAGATCATCCTGAGTCGGTCCCAGTCCACCTGTGAACACGAGCAAATCCGCACGGCTTCTTCCGATTTCAATGGCTTCCCTCAGCCGCTGGGCATTATCACCTACAACCGTCTGGAAATACACATCGACGCCTAACGCCGCGAGCTTCTGAGACAAATATTGCGCGTTCGTATTTACGATTTGGCCGAGCAGCAGTTCTGTTCCAACCGCTATGATTTCTGCTTTCATTCCATTGTTCCTTTCAATCAAATAATGTGATGCCTACATGAAACCAATAGGCAAAAGCACCCTTCCGTTTGACGGAAAGATGCTTTAATCATTACTCTACCGGAATTAAATGCTTGTTCTTCACAAAATAATCGATACCTGAGTATACGGTAATGATCGCCCCTGCCCAGCTAGCAATGACATCGAACGGGAAGTCGATGAAGGCGAACGGGAAATTGTTAATTAAGAGCGCAATAATCATCGTAATTTGAACCGCTGTCTTCCATTTTCCCCATTTGCTGGCCGCCATAACAGAGCCTTCGAGGAGAGCTACCTGACGCAAGCCCGTTACTGCAAACTCACGACTAATAATGATAATAGCGATAAGAGCATTCAGCTTGTCCATCTCGACCAGCGAAATCAGAACCGCTGCAACAAGCAGCTTATCTGCTAATGGATCAAGAAGCTTGCCCAAATTGGTGACGATCTTGTTCTTGCGCGCGATATAGCCATCTAAGCCATCTGTGCTTGCTGCCACAATAAAAATAAGTGCCGCTGCGATTTGGTTGTATGTAATGGAGAAGTCATCAAAGTTAAACGACCCCAAATCCACTTTTATAAGCAGGAAAAACATAATAACCGGCACTAAAAATATTCTGGCTAATGTAATTCGGTTCGCCAGATTCACGCAATTCCCTCCTTGGATCGTTCAAACTCATAGGTGTGCGTTATGCGAACCCTACATTTGTCATTCCTAACGATTCTCTTTGTACCAGCCGTATCTGCTACTGACTTCGTTCTCCCTGTCATTTATTTATCCCCCAGATCCTTCTGCGAACCTATCTAACCCAGTATAATACATGGTCATACACGTGTCAAAAAGCAGACTTTCTTATAATAATGCCTCATGAATTGCCATAAAACGAAAAGCCTCGTTCCATGTCTCTCATGAAACGAAGCCCCATCTTAAGACCGGTAATTCGTAAACTGCAATTCTACAGGGAGATCCGCTTCTCTAAGCATTTTCATAACTGCTTGCAGATCATCAAGGCTTTTACCCGATACTCTTAGCTGATCACCTTGAATTTGACTTTTTACTTTAAGCTTGGAATCACGAATTAAGATGTTTATCTTTTTGGAAACATCCTGTTCAATTCCCTGTCTGAGCTTAATGCGCTGCCGCACCGTTCCAGCCGAAGCGCCTTCGATTTTGCCATAATCTAAATTTTTGATCGGTACGCCACGCTTGACCATCTTGGATAATAAAATATCCAGCACGCTCTTCAGCTTATATTCATCTTCTGAAGCGACAACAAGCTCTTCTTTTTCTAATGCGATGCTGCTTTTGCTCCCTTTGAAGTCAAAACGTGTCTCAATCTCTCGCTCTGCTTGTTTGATCGCATTAGCCAATTCCTGCATATCTACTTTGGACACGATGTCGAATGCATTCTCTGAAGCCATATTCGATTCCTCTCCTTTAACCCAATTCGTTTCTATTCCGATGCGGCCTGACCGTTTGTCGTCTCTCCAGTCTCCGCATTTTCAGCAGCTGACGCTTCTGCTTCTACTGGAGCTAGCAGCAGCTTCTTGAGACTCGCGCGGTCGCCATCAGGAACTAATACACCGTCAACAGTAATTTCCGTTAAATCAGCACGTCCCGTGTTAATAAAGAGCGTTCCGGTTAGCTCATAGTTTTGAATTGAGCCATCATCCGCATTACTGGAAAACAGCTTGTTCCCTGTACTGCTCCCCTCACGGACTTCAATCCAGCTTTTGCCCCCGGAAATTTTAATTTCGACCTTATGATTTCCTGCCGGTCCGATGACGTATTGATCCGCTCGTCCAACCTTGCTGTCGAAGGTGACCGTTGTTGGAGGCAGTGTAGGCGCAGGCGTTGCAGGACTAACATCCGGTGTAACGTCGTCCGCAGCCGTATTATCATCCGTAGCCGTTGCCGGCGGCTCCGAAGCATCTGTAATATTCGTATTTTGATCTACTGTTTTCGGTTCATCTGCATCTCTGTTAATGACAAATACCCATACCACAACAACGATCAAAATGAGGAAGGACCACATCACCACATTGAAGCCTATTTTACCGAGTCTCTCAGAGGATTGCGACTTCACTCGACGCGGCGGGCGAACCGTTGCCGGCTCCGCTATTTGTTCGGCAGCAGGCGGTGCCGGCACCTCATGCTGATATAAACGCAGCACTTCTTCGGGATCAAGCCCGACCGCTTCTGAATAATTTTTCACAAATGCCCGGACATAGAATGGGCCAGGCAAGATGGTATGATCTCCACTTTCAATCGCTTCTAAGTAACGCTTTCTAATCTTAGTTGATTCTTGAATATCGTCAAGCGATAAGCCTTGTTTTTCTCTCGCGTTACGAAGCAGTTCGCCTAAATTAGACATGGGAGAGCCTCCTTCCGGTTAGAAATCGTCTGTATAATTTGTTGTGAACGTTTCATATGAAATTTCCTCGTCGGGTGTATTTCGCAGCTCAATAATAATGTCAAAATGACTGTAGTCGTATTGGGACTCCTTGATGAAAATATCCGGATGCTCGATAACCTTCGTTGAAGGCATAGCCATAATTTCCTGAAGCAAGCCGTAATGCTTTTCGTTCGACCGGATTGTGCTTACGATGCCGTCAATAATGAAAATATTATTGGGCTGCATTTCATCCTCTGAGAGCTGACTTCTTACAGTCTGACGCAGAAGTGTAGAGGAGACGAATGTCCACCGCTTGTTCGAGCATACGCTCCCGGCGATTATGGATTCAGTTTTGCCTACCCTCGGCATCCCTCTCAAACCAATAACCTGATTTCCGTCACGCTTAAAAACTTCACCTAAAAAATCAACTAAAATACCGAGCTCATCGCGGGTAAAGCGAAAGGTTTTGCGATCATCCGAATCGCGTTCGATGTAGCGGCCGTGACGTACGGCCAATATATCAACGATTGTAGGCGTTCTCAGTTTATTAACCGTTATATTATCAACCTTTTGAAGCATTTTGCCGAGCAGCTCGATCTTTTCATCATCATTGGTTTGCAGAAGCATCCCGCGTGTGCGGTCCTCTACCCCGTTTATTGTCATGATGTTGACTTCCAGCATCCCGAGCAAAGACGCGATGTCGCCGAGCAAGCCAGGGCGGTTCTTATGTATTTTATACTCCATATACCATTGTTTTGATTCCAACACGGTCACCATCCTACTTGGTCATTGCGAAGAACGTAATAATGCAAATGTTCATCATAAAACATTATTCTACATTTTTCGCCACAATCCTGCAACTCAAACGGAAACATTGCAGAAAAGCCTCCTGAAAGGGAGGCTTTCCTGCGTTTGCTTCTGTTGACGAAAATGTCGTCACCGCGCCGAGGAGCTGTTAGGATTTTTGGACGAGCTTAACCATCAAGCCGGCGATCGTTTTGCGCTCTGCCTCATCGCCCACATCCCATAGCTCCTTCAGCACCCGTTCTTCCTCATTTTTCGGATCTACCTTCTCATCGAGAAAGGTGCCGATTTCGAAAGCAAGACTCGCAATGGTATCTTCCGTCATTCCGATCTTTTTCGCTTGCGAAATACGGTCTGCCAAAAAATGCTTCCAAGTTGCAAAATTTGAAAGGACAGTTGACATGTTCCTTCGCCTCCTAAAGGTGTAGAAAAGAATCATCAACAAACCTTATGTTGCAACAAAGCGTTTTAAATTATACAGACAGCTTAGAACTCGTATTCCCTTCAGGAGCTTTAAGTGTGCCAGCCCCCATTGGGGCTTATAACTTGTCCTGTAATATAGGAAGACTCTGGCAAAGAGAGAAAATATACGAGCGATGCAATCTCATCCGTCGATCCGAATCGTCCAATCGGTATTTCCTGCCGCAGCGCCGCCCTCTCTTCGTCATTAAAGCCACCCATCATCTCGGTGTCTACCGCGCCGGGAGCCACCGCGTTGACGGTAACCCCAGCCTGCGCCAGCTCCTTGGCCAATGCCTTCGTGAACGCGTTCATACCGCCCTTTGTCGTCGAGTAAAGAACTTCACAGGAAGCTCCGGACATTCCCCATATTGATGAAACGTTAATGATCCGGCCATATCTTTGGGCGATCATATTCGGCATAAATAATTGAGAGCAAAGAAACATGCCCTTCAAATTGACTGCCATGACGTCATCCCATTCTTCCTCCGTTACATCCATCAGCATACCGTAATGCGAAATGCCGCCATTATTCACAAGGATATCCGGCAGCATTTGATGACTCTCCAGCTTTTCCCGCATTCGCTCAAGCTGCTCTTTAGATCGCAAATCCGCTGAGATCGTCAAGACGTTCGCACCAAGAGCCATGCAGGCACGTGCGGTTTCATTCGCCATTTCGTGGGAATGCAAATAATGAATGACGATATTGACACCCTCCGCAGCAAAGCGTTTTGCAATCGCTGCCCCGATGCCGCGGCTTCCCCCGGTAATCAATACGGTCATTTCTTGTAACGTCTTCATTTTACGGGTGATTCAACAATAGACACGGCAAGCTGATCAAAATCGAAATGCTCGCGCAGCCGTTGATTGACATCTTCCAGCGTACAGCTTTCGTAAAAATTGAGCACATCAAACATATTGCTGTCGCGGAAGCGATATCTTGTAAATTCACCGGCAATTGCCTCTGGGGAGTTCAGCATGCGAAGATACCCGCCGATTTTTTTGCGTTTGGATCGTTCAAATGCTGTTGGTTCAATACCGCTGACTAATGATGCCTCCACAGCCGTCCGAATTTGAGCAATCAGCTCATCGGGATTAGGCGTATCTCCGCCGATAACGGAGAAGGCATAGCCCGTGCTTGAGTTGTATTCATGTCCGAATGCATCCGAGATCAATTCCGTATCATACAGCTGCTGATACAGCTTTGAGCTTGGTCCGATTAAGGCATCAAGCATCAGCTTGGTCGTCACTTCTTGCCGCAGCAGCGCCTCACCGGTTAGACCGACTTGCTTTTCCTTGAACCCCAACATACATTTAGGCAGGGAAACAGGCAGTGCTGTGACTTTACGGGCAAGCTTCACCGAGGCTGGCTCCGGATCGAAAAATCTTTTTATTTCGTCTTGAGGCTCAAATGATTTGCGGCTTTGGTTTGCGCGGACAAGCTCAAATACTTCCTGTGCGTCAACACCGCCCACCACAAAGAGCAGCATATTTGAAGGGTGGTAAAAGGTCTCATAGCATTGATATAAGGTCTCCTTGTCGATTTGTCTAATCGACTCGACCGTACCCGCAATGTCAATATGAACCGGATGCTCATGATAAAGCGCATCAATCAGTCCAAAGTAAACTCTCCAGTCCGCATTGTCGCGATACATATTGATTTCCTGTTCAATGATCCCTTTCTCCTTCTCGACATTCGCATCCGTAAAGTAAGGATTTTGAACAAAGTTGATTAATGTCTCCAGGTTGGCTTTAATTTGCTCCGTAGCAGAAAACAAATAAACGGTACGGTCAAAGCTGGTGAACGCATTAGCTGAGGCACCCTGGGAAGCAAAAACAGCAAAAATATCACCTGTCGGCTCTTCGAACATTTTGTGCTCCAGAAAATGAGCGATTCCATCCGGCACCTTTACTGCAGCTTGATCTCCAACTGAAAATCGATTATCTACAGAGCCATACTTTGTTGAGAAGGTCGCGTAGGTTTTGTTAAAGCCTTCCTTCGGAAGCACGATGACCTCTAGCCCGTTATCAAGCACTTCCCTGTATAACATCTCTTGTACATTGGGATAATTAAGGGTCTGCATGCGTTATGCCTCCTTCCGATCACGCAAAAAGTAAATCGTATCCAGCTGCACACGCTCTGCAACCTTTACGATATCCGCTTCAGTAACCGCTTGAACCTGATCCAGAAGCTGTTCTGCGCTTCTTTGTTTTCCTGTCAGTACACTATTGAAATCATAAGCGATCATCTCGTATGCGGAATCCTGCAGCTCTCGCAGGTGATTCGAGATCATTGCTTTTGTCTGATTCATTTCCAGCTCAGAAAGCTGACCCTGCTCCATGCTTTCAAGCTGCTCTTTGATGATCGCCACTGCACGGTCATAATTCGCGAATTCAATGCCCGATTGGATCGTGCATATCCCTTTATGACCATCCAAACGAGATGCTGCATAATAAGCCAGGCTTTCTTTCTCACGAACATTCAAAAACAGCTTCGAATGCGGGTAGCCTCCCAGAATGCCATTGTACATAAGAGCAGCGGGGTAGGCTTCGTCATCATAGCCGACTCCTGTCCGCAGTCCCATATTCAGCTTGCCTTGACTAACGTCCATCTGCTCGGTAATCAGCTTTACGTCCTTAACTGGATGATTTACTTCAGGACGCGTGTAGGATGAAGCAGTGCCTGACTTCAGCTTAAACGCTTCCGACACAAGCTGCGTAACCTCAGCCAGTGATGTATCGCCAACGACATACAAGTCTAGCGCAGCTGTCTCCAGCCACTGCTCATAATGCTTATATAACCCTGTTGGCGTAATTTCGTCAATTAGCTCCAGCTTTCCGAGCGGATGCAGACGATAAGGCTCCCCTGCACACATCTCTTCAAGACAACGCTCGGCCGCATAACGAATTTTATCATTAACAATTGCCTCTAAGCGTTTCTTTAACGTTGTTTTCTCGGCATCAACATATTTTTGTCGGAAGCCGTTGTTGTCCACAAGCGGGTCAGTGAGAACATCCCCCAAAAAATGCAACGAAGCAGACAGGAGAGACGTGTTCGATGATACAAATTTGTCATTGATGACATCCATCCGGAATTGGACGATTTGAGAATCGCCTCTTTTATATACGTCAAATCCGAAGCCTGCGCCATATAAATCGTCAAGCTTCTCACGAAATGTTATCGTTTCAGGCGTATTTGCAGTACCTCTGCGGAGCACGAATGGCGTAAGCGCAACAGGCGTTACCGTTGCTTCATCAAGTGTTAGTCCTGCAAATAATGAAATGGCAAACGTTTTGAAGCGTTTAGTCGGCAGCACATGCAGACGTATACGCTGCAGCTGCCCTCTCTCGAATTGGGTCACTCAGCTTGCTCCTTTCTGGCGGCGCGATATAGAGTAAATCTATTCCAATTAGCAAATCCCTATACCATTCTAACCTATAAGAAATGGAAGAAGCAACCGATTCTGCGCTTCGCAGAATCGGCTGCTTCCTTTCCTAAACCACGTATTGATTACATACAGAAAATATGTTTTCCAATCGTTTTGATTTGTGTTCGAGTCCATATCCATGCCGAGGTAGCCGTATCAGGATTGAAGTAGTAAAGGCAGCCGCCGGAGGGATCCCAACCGTTTATGGCATCTTGAACAGCTTCACGCGCTTTATCATTCGGCGTAAGCCAAATCTGTCCGTCAGCAACAGCGGTGAAAGCTCTCGGCTGAAAGATAACACCGTAAATCGTATTCGGAAAGCTTTGTGATTTCAGCCGATTAAGAATGACTGCAGCAACTGCCACTTGTCCTTCGTAAGGCTCGCCGCGCGCCTCTCCATAGACTGCATTCGCCATAATTTTCAAATCATTTTCTGAAAATCCCAGCCTATTGGATTTCGATAAGCCTGAATTGTTGTCCGACGGGGAACCGTTGCCGCCTCCTGTACCGGATTGCGAAGAAGGAGGTGAAGTATCCGCAGTCGGTCTCCACGATTTCGTTGCTTCCCAAAGCTTTAGCTTCGTTTTGGCTCCAGCGACGCCGTCTGATTTCAAACCGAACTTCCACTGGAACCAGGTTACCGCATTTTTCGTTTCATCGCCGAACTTTCCATCAATTTTTCCATTGAAGTAGCCGAGGTACGTGAGTCTTCCTTGCAATTCATATACATCCTGACCGGAGGAGCCGACCTTCAATGTAGCATTGCTGAAGGTTTCGGTTGCTCCATTATGCTCGCTGCGCAGTAATGAAAAAGACCCAAACAGCAGCAGCACGATAATCGAGGTCATCACTATCAAACGATTTCTCATGTAGGGATCTGCCTTTCTCTTGCAAGTTAGTTCGCTTAAGGTAGCGTTGTTACCTAACTCTAGTATGAGAAAGTTGTCCTGCTTCTATGCACAATCTCCCGTTATTTGCAATCATCGGCAGTCAAGAGCTAATTCGCCCTGCTTGGTACTGATCCATCGTAATCAGCACCTCGCGCGGCTTGCTCCCCTCATAGGGGCCGACGATTGAGCGAGCCTCCATCTGATCGATCAGCCTTGCCGCACGCGTGTAGCCAATTCGCATTCTGCGCTGCAGCAGTGACACGGAGGCTTGCTTTGCGTCTAAAATAATTTGAACAGCTTGATCGTAAAGCTCATCGAGCATCTCATTGCCTGCTTCAGTTTCCTCCTCCACCTCAGGCACAAGATCCTCTTTGTACTCCGCTTCAGCTTGGCCTCGAGCATAGTTCACAAGAATTTCCACTTCCTGGTCCGATAGAAAAGCGCCTTGAACCCGAATTGGTTTGGACATACCGACAGGCAGGAACAGCATATCGCCACGACCTAACAGCTTTTCTGCGCCAGCCATGTCAAGAATAGTTCGTGAATCAACCTGCGAGGATACCCCAAAGGCAATTCGTGAAGGTATATTTGCTTTAATGACACCTGTAATAACATCGACTGAAGGCCGCTGTGTCGCAATGATCAAATGGATGCCGGCTGCACGCGCCATCTGAGCAAGCCGCGCAATCGAATCTTCAACATCATTTGCGGCAACCATCATCAAATCAGCCAGCTCGTCCACAATTACGACGATGTAAGGAAGCACAGCTGCAGGATTATCAGCCATAAGCGTATTATAGCCCTCGATATTGCGAGTTGCCGATTTAGAAAATAATTCGTATCGTTTCTCCATCTCCACCACGATTTTCTTCAGCGCGAGCGATGCGCGGCGAGGATCGGTGACAACTGGGGCAAGCAGATGCGGAATGCCATTATATACATTGAGCTCGACCATCTTTGGATCAATCATAAGAAACTTCACTTCATCTGGCGCCGCTTTATACAAGATACTCGTAATGATCCCATTGATACATACAGATTTACCAGAGCCAGTTGCACCCGCAACGAGCAAATGGGGCATTTTGGCCAAATTGCCGACAATGGTCTGTCCGGAAATATCCCGCCCAAATGCAATAGACAATTTAGAAACCGCATTTTGGAATGTAGCCGTCTCCATCACCTCACGCATCGTGACGATGGATACTTCCATATTCGGCACTTCAATTCCGATTGCTGATTTCCCTGGAATTGGCGCTTCCATTCGTATATCCTTCGCAGCTAAAGCAAGCGCAATATCATCCGTTAAGCCGACAATTCGGCTTACCTTCACGCCTGTAGCTGGCTGCACCTCGTAGCGTGTTACAGCAGGTCCGCGAACAACATCCAGCACCTTTGCTTTTACACCAAAGCTTTCTAAAGTCGCCTCCAATTTTCTTCGCGAATCATACATATCGGTTGCGTCTGCGCCTTTGCCAAGGAGATTAGGCTTATTAAGCAGCGAGAATGGCGGCAGCAAATATGGCTTATCCTTGTTCATTTCAGCTTCTGATTTGGAATGACTTTGAGCAGCTTCTTGCGAACCGCTATCTTGTGCGAGAACCTCAGAAATACTAGAACTTTCGGAAGTCGCTTCCATTATGTGCTCTGCCCCCTCTATTGGCAGCTCGTCATCAGTCATATCGTCTCCAACAGAGGACTCCATAATGGACGGTTCCTGCTTAGGCCAAGAATCGTTTGTCTCCTCCGGCTGTAAGCCAGAGCTGATGCCGAGATCCTTGTCAGAGCCCGCCTCCTCCCAAGGGGCGCGTTCCATATGCGCTGGAGGTGTATGAAGCGTCGAATCATTATACAGCTCATTACCTGATTTTTCCCATGGCTGCTCAAGCTCCGTTTGCCAAGCGGGTTTAACTCCTGCTGGCGCATTCACCGCGTTAGGCTCAAGCACCCACTCTTCCTGCGTTTCATTGCTATCCTTTTGTTCTTCGGCTTCGGATTCTTGTCTCCAAGAGAAAAATAACGATTTTCTTTTCCTTGGAGGAGAAGGAACATAGCCATCATGGTCGTCATCCATTGTATCGTCATCGTCTAAATCCGCTGAACCAGTATTTGCACTAGCTGCTGTCGAAGCGCGCAAAGAGGACCTTTTTGCCCATTTTGCACCGAGCAGCTTAAACATACGCGTCGATTTCGACGTAACGATTCTACCCAGCTCGACGGCTGACTTGCCAGTCATCAGCATGATGGAAATAATAAACATGACGAACATGATCAGCTTCGCACCATAATAGCCAAATAACGAGAAAAACAAAGAATATTGAACCGCACCCATATAACCCCCGCTTATTTGCTTGTCCCTGATCGGCACATCATTAGCAGGTGTCACATGAACAAGAGATCCATTCAAATCAGAACGAAGCTGATCCCAAATCAATTTTCCATTAAGCTCAATATCAAATACATCCTTCATCTTATGATCAACTTCAGAAATGGAGCTCATAAGCGTTAAAGCCAACACAAATACAAGCAAGCCTGTCCGCTTACTTGTCCAACCTCGCGGCCAGGCTCGCTTCACCATGACATAGAGCCCAATAAAAATACCGACTAACGCAAGCACAAAATAAAATTTGCCCAGCACTAGACCAAACAGTTTGGATAAGGAACGACCGACCGTCGCTTCCCCAGACAATGCAATGATCGAAATTGTAATGAGCAATATACCATATACTTCATATTTTAGGCTCGCGCCGATTGATTTTTTCCGTCTCTTTTTTTTAGCCAATTCAGTCACCTCTGGTAAAACATTATACCATAGGTGGACAAATGTTCCTATGAGACGATGGTACGAACATCAGTTTGCAGCAGCCTGAAAACTTACCAGCATGCCGGGCGTCAAATCCGGATTTAAATAATCATGAAGCCCGCACTCCAGCAGTCTCACAATTTTACCGATGCCAGGCGCGATGGGCATGACCTGCATTTTAACCCCATTCACCCACACCTCTTGAAGCGGATCCATTTCATTATTTATGCCGTCAAGAACAAGCTCAAGCGGTATGCTCGTATACAATGTCATTGGATAGGCACCCCATTCCTGTTGTTTTTATTTGCTTCTATACGCATATTCAGCTCTTTAAGCGCGTCTCCCAAGCCGCCTACCCTATCAATTAAGCCATGCTTTACAGCATCTGGTCCAATTACCGTTGTACCGATATCTCGTGTCAGCTCTCCCGTTTTAAACATAAGCTCTTTGAAAATGTGTTCCGTTATATTGGAATGAGAAATGACAAACCGGACGACTCGTTCCTGCATTTTATCCAAGTATTCAAACGTCTGGGGAACCCCGATCACTAATCCATTCAGACGGATCGGATGAATGGTCATAGTAGCCGTTTCTGCAATAAAAGATACGTCGCCAGCAACCGCAATCGGCACCCCGATGGAATGCCCGCCTCCAAGCACGAGCGTTACAGTAGGCTTCGATAAGGAAGAGATCATTTCTGCGATCGCAAGACCTGCTTCAACGTCACCTCCAACCGTGTTAAGAACAATCAGAACGCCTTCGATTTTTTGATTTTGCTCTGCTGCAACCAGCTGTGGAATGATATGCTCATATTTTGTCGTTTTGTTTTGCGGAGGCAAAACAAGATGCCCTTCCACCTGTCCAATAATGGTCATGCAATAGACATTCGACTCTGCAGGGGCAGGTGTGGAAACCTGTCCTAGCTGTTGAATGCTATCCACCATACCCGTCAGCTTCCTTTTATCATCCGAATTAGGATCAGGCTGCTGCTCCGATCGTAAATCCATTCTGGACTGCCACATATTATTCCATCTCCTTCGTTATAATGTAGCTCGTCATAGTATGGGGTCGGTTGTCGAATTTATACTATAAGAAACTCTAACCTATACAAAAAAAAGAACCGCTTGCTTCCACAGCGGCAATTGTGGAAAACACAAGCGATTCTTTGGCAATATATTTTTTGATTATACTTCCATAATGATTGGCAAAATCATTGGACGACGACGAGTTTGCTCGTACAAGAAACGGCCAAGCGCATCTTTAACATTCGTTTTCAATGATGCCCACTCATTTACTTTGTCGTTCATCAATTTAGTCAACGTGGAAGTCACGATGCGGTTAGCCTCATCAAGCAGCCCTTCCGATTCACGCACGTATACGAAGCCGCGTGAAATGATGTCAGGACCAGAGAGAATAGCTCCATCCTGCTTGCTTAATGTCACAACAACGACGAGTATGCCATCTTGTGACAACAACTTACGATCGCGAAGAACGATATTACCAACATCGCCCACACCCAAGCCATCAATCAGCACGTTACCAGCTTGTACCTTCGATCCTTTTCGCGCGCTGCCATTTTGGAATTCAACCGTATCTCCATTATCGATGACAAAAATATTTTCGCGTTCAATGCCAACTGCTTCACCGAGCTTTGCATGCTGCCTGAGCATCCGGTATTCACCATGGATCGGAATGAAATATTTCGGCTTAATTAAATTAAGCATCAGCTTCAATTCTTCTTGGCTGCCATGACCTGATACGTGTACGCCAGATACGGAACCGTTGCCATAGATGACGTTAGCGCCTAAACGGAACAATTCATCAACCGTACGGCCTACATAACGCTCATTTCCTGGAATTGGCGTTGCAGCAATAATAACGGTATCGCCAGGCAAAATATCAACCTTGCGATGCGTCGAGCGCGCCATACGTGTTAATGCTGACATCGGCTCGCCTTGACTGCCTGTACACAAAATAACAACACGATCGGCAGCAAGCTTGTTAACCTCTTCCGGCTCAATGATCATTCCTTCTGGAATGTTCAAGTAACCCAGATCCGAAGCGATGCCAACTACATTAACCATGCTTCGTCCTACGACTGCAATTTTGCGACGGGTTGCTATTGCTGCATTAATAATTTGTTGAATCCGATGAACGTTGGAAGCAAAAGTAGCTACAACAACACGCTGCGAGGACTTTCGGAAAATATCCTCCAAGTTGTCGCCGACCTGTGCTTCGGATGGCGTATAGCCTGGACGCTCAGCATTCGTACTATCGGATAATAATGCCAGTACGCCACGTTTCCCAATTTCTGCGATACGCTGTAAATCAGCGAATTGCTCATTGACCGGCGTATGATCAAATTTGAAGTCACCCGTGTGTACGACGGTTCCCTCAGGTGTGTCTAAGCTGACACCGACAGAGTCAGGAATACTGTGGTTTGTTTTGAAGAAAGAAGCACGGATGGTACCCAATTGAATTTCCGTATCCGCATTGATGAGGATTCGTTTCGTATCCCCAAGCATTCCCGCTTCCTTCAGTTTTCCTTCGATAAGACCTAATGTAAGCTTAGTTGCATAGATCGGTACATTTAGATTTTTTAAAACATAAGACAGACCGCCAATGTGATCCTCGTGTCCGTGCGTAATAATGATCCCGCGAACCTTGTCACGATTTTCCGTTAAATATGAAATATCCGGAATAACAATATCGATACCGAGCATATCCTCTTCTGGGAACTTTAATCCTGAGTCAACAACAACAATGTCATTGTTATATTGGATAACGTACATATTTTTCCCGATCTCGCCTACTCCGCCTAGTGCAAAAATGATTAGCTTATCCTGGTTGTTCTTTTTAGACAAGTGTATCTTAACCTCCTTAGATTTTGCGAAGCAAAATTGCTTCGTAAGTATGAACTTAGAATTGCGAAGCAAATTGCTTCGTAAGCATGTACTTTAAATTTTGCGAAGCAAATCGCTTCGAAAGCATTAACTTTTAGTTTTGTAGTGAAGCAACATCGCTTCGTATGTCTTATTCAGTTATTATTTTTGCGATGATAAAAGCTGGCACGTATTCATCCATGTGTGAATTACCGAGAAGTGAAATCCTCATCATTCATTATGTGCTGTTAGCGTCAGATGCCGCTCTGACGTTTTGTTGCTTCCAAATATTTGCCGCACGCAATCACTTGAGATCATTATACATGAAGAAAAAGCTGGAATACAAGTGAAACCCGTTAAAGCTGTTACCCAATATGCTACCCAAAAAAATAAAACCGATGCTGGATGCACCGGCTGCAATCAACGGATACCGTTTATTTATGAGATCAAATTGCGTAAGAACGCGGCTTCAGCCTCTGTAACCGTAACAAGCGGAAGTCTTACTCCGCCAACGGGCAAGCCTTTTAGACCAAGCGCATACTTTACAGCTACCGGATTAGGTACCGGATGCGGGCATCCAAATAATCCTTTGAAAATCGGATGACACTCACCGTTTATCTTAGCCGCCTCCTGAACATTGCCTTCCAGGTAAGCTGTAATGAGCTGCTTCATTTTAGCACCGATAAGATGACTGGCTACGCTAATAATCCCGTATCCGCCAACGGCCAAAGCAGGAAGCGTAGCGCTGTCGTCACCGCTGTATACTTTAAACCCGGCAGGCGCACTGCCAATAATTTGTGTCAGCTGATCCGTGTTCGCACAATCCTTCGTTGCAACTATATTGCTAATCTCCGCCAACCGCAATGTTGTTTCTACGGAAATATTTACCCCTGTACGACCTTCTACATTGTACAGTATGACAGGCAACGAGGTAGCTTCGGCTACAGCCTTAAAATGCTGATAAAGTCCTTCTTGACTTGGACGATTATAATAAGGCGCAACTAACAAAATGCCATCTACGCCGGCAGCTTCCGCTTCCTTTGTCAAATGGATGGAATGGGCCGTGTTATTGCTCCCCGTACCGGCAATAATCTTGCAACGACCATTCGCGTGCTTGACAGCAAATCGGAACAGCTCCAGCTTCTCCTCATCGGACAGCGTAGGCGATTCGCCAGTCGTTCCGGACACGACGAGACTATCGCTTTGCTGTTCTTCTATTAAATAATTAATCAAACGGCCAGCCGTTGGCCAATCGATTTGACCGTCCGTATCGAATGGGGTTACCATCGCGGTAATCAGTCTTCCAAAATCCATTTGAATTCCTCCTAAAAAGTGCGGCTGTCTATCGATGAAGCCCAAACTTCGCATGCAGAGCCCTTAAAGCGTTATTCATATCTGCTTGCCGGATGAGCACCCATATTGTAGTGTTTGAATCAGCCGATTGCATGATTGAGATGCCCTGCTCCGTCAGCGCTTCCACAATCCGCGCCATGACACCAGGTTCTCCATTCATTCCTCCGCCTATAACAGATACTTTGGCACAGCCATTTATCGCAGAAGGGGCATAACCCCCTTCCTTCAATACATGAACTGCACGTTCAGCATCCTTGTCGAAAACCGTATAAACGGCGCCGCTTGGCGTAACATTTATAAAATCTACGCTAATTTGATGCTTAGCCATGGATTGAAACACTTGTAGTTGAACATCACTTCGGCCAACAATCGCCTTCACCGATATTTGTGTAATACCGGAAACATGCGCGATGCCCGTAACATGACGATCCTTAACCAATAATTCCGCCCTGCGGTCAGCAGCATCCGTAACTAGTGTTCCCGTGTCTTCGGTGAACGTTGAACGTACACGAAGCGGAACCCTGGCATGCTGAGCAATCTCAACAGCACGAGGATGAATGACCTTAGCCCCTTGCCTAGCCATATTGCATATTTCCGCATAGCTGACGACAGCAAGAGGCCTAGCTTCTTCAACGATACGCGGATCGGCCGTCAATATCCCGTCCACGTCTGTGTATATATCAACCATCTCAGCACTCAGCGCAGCACCTAGAGCGGTCGCCGTTGTGTCACTGCCCCCACGACCAAGCGTAGTCATATCACCGTGCGCCGTACTGCCTTGAAAGCCCGTAACGATAACTACATAACCTTCACGGAGGCAACTAAGCACTTTATCAGGACGAACCTCTTTTATCCGGGCATGGCCAAAATGTTCGTCCGTCATTATGCCCGCCTGTCCGCCGGTCAGAACAACCGCAGGAGTATTGCTGGCGTTAAGTTGACTGCATAAAGCGGCCGCGGAAATGATTTCTCCGCAGCCAAGCAGCATATCTCTTTCTCTGTCCGGCAGTTTGTCGCCTTTGTCGCGGATAAGCTGAAGCAGCGTATCCGTTGCATAAGGATCGCCCTTACGCCCCATTGCTGATACGACAACGACAACGGAAAAGCCGTTACCGCGTTCTCTATTGATATGATGGATAACATGTTCTCTGGCATGATCGGTTGAGAGAGAGGTGCCCCCGAATTTTTGAATCAGGATGCGCATTCATTATCCTCCATACTCGATCCCAGGAAGAAGCGGCAAGTTACCCTTAGCTTAATACGTTAACCTTTTGCAATATGTTCTGCGATTTGTACGGCGTTCCATGCTGCGCCTTTGAGCAGGTTATCGGAAACAATCCACATATTAAGCCCGCGTTCATGGCCTAGATCGCGTCTTAGACGACCGACAAAAACATCCGGTTTTCCGGCAGCATCAGTCGCAAGCGGGTACTGCTGGTTGGCAGGATCATCTACAAGCGTGACGCCTGGCGCATCTGCCAGCAGCTGCTTTACCTCTTCCAAATCGTAGTTGTTTTTAAGCTCGACATATAGGGACTCGGAATGACCATATACGACTGGAATACGTACGCAGGTCGCTGTCACTTCAATGGTCTCGTCACCCATAATTTTTTTTGTTTCGTTAACCATTTTCATTTCCTCGAGAGTATAGCCGTTCTCTTGGAACTTGTCGATTTGAGGAATAGCGTTGAAGGCGATTTGATGTTTAATTGGCAAAGAACCTACCGGCAATATAGCAGGGTTTACTGCTTCGCCGTTCAGCGCCGATTGCGTTTGACGAAGCATTTCATCAATTGCTCGGCTTCCTGCACCAGATACGGCCTGGTAGGTAGATACGATAATGCGAGATATGCCATAACGATCCTGCAACGGCTTAAGGGCTGCCACCATTTGAATCGTGGAGCAGTTCGGATTCGCGATAATGCCTTGATGTTCGCTTACTTTCTCGATGTTCACTTCAGGTACAATAAGCGGCGTGTTTGGATCCATCCGGTAAGCATTCGTATTGTCTATACATACCGCGCCATGCTCGACTGCATGGGGAGCAAGCGCCTTCGACACATCGCCGCCTGCGCTGAACAATGCGATCTCTATACCTTTAAAGCTATCCGGAGTAGCCTCCTGTACCGTAAGCTCTTGGCCTTTAAATGTAATTTTCGTGCCTGCTGAACGAGCAGACGATAATAGCTTAAGCTCTTGTATTGGGAAGTTTCTTGATTCTAGTAATTTCAATATTTGTTCCCCTACTGCGCCCGTTGCCCCTACTACAGCAACATTAAACAATTTCTGATCCGGCATCTGATGGCTTCTCCCCTCTAAACATGTGTCACTGTATACGTTCGACAAGCAGCGGCTGAAGCTGTTTTCCCTGAAGAGCAGCTTCGCAAGCTTCCAAGATCAAATCCATTCTTGCAACAAGCGAATTTGGCTTCTGCACCGGATTATCCTGGCCAAACGGAACGAAATAAATATGTTTAGCCACTAGCAGCTTCGCTATGTTAGCAGCATTTAAACCGAGTCCATCATTCGTCGAGATAGCAAGCACGAGCGGCCGGCCATTGCGCATTTGCGCCTTGGCTGCCATTAGTACCGCGCTGTCTGTAATCGCATTTGCCAATCTGCTCGTCGTATTGCCTGTGCAAGGCGCTATGACAAGAACATCAAGCAGCTTCGATGGACCAAGAGGCTCTGCCTGCACGATCGTGGATATAAGTTCATTGCCTGTAATCAATTTGAGCTGTGTCTGCCAATCCTCTGACGATCCGAATCTAGTATCCGTCGTCATGATCGTATTCGAAACGATCGGCACCACATTGGCACCTGCATCGACGAACCGCTTAATTTCTGGCATCACCTCAGCAAACGTACAGTGCGAGCCAGATAACGCATAGCCAACCGTAATTCCATTCCAGTTCATATCCCAATCCCCCGCTTTATCGTATCATCCGAAATCAACTGTGTTAAGCATTCCGCCATGATACGTCCAGCTGTTTTCGGTGCAACGATACCGGGTAGTCCGGGTGCAAGCAACGCTTTAATCCCCCGCTTCTCCGCAAAGCGGAAATCTGTTCCGCCTGGCTTCGAGGCTAGGTCGATTATGACGGCTCGCGAAGGTAAATTTGCTATAATTTGCGCTGTGATTATCATAGTCGGAATTGTATTAAAAAGCAAGTCAATATTGCTTACATGCTGCAGTAAACCACTGATGTAGAAAGGCTCAAAGCCCATTTCCGATGCTCTTGCGAACTGCTCTGAACGACGTACTCCCACCTTTACTTTCGAGCCTAAACCTTGCAGCGTCCGCGCCATTGTGAATCCTGTTCGACCAAGCCCCAGTACCATTGACGACGATCCATGGATGGTAATATCCGTGTTCTGAATCGCCATCATCAAAGCGCCTTCCGCCGTCGGAATCGAGTTATAAATGGCTACGTCATCACGATCAAGCAGTTCTACAATAGTTATAGCGTTCTGCTCGCAAAGCTGTCGCAGATACGGTTTTGCCATTCCCGTATACACGGTGCAATGTTTCGGCAATCTTGCAATATGACTGTCTGTTAATTGCATTTGACGATCACTGAATACAGCATCTATGAATCCCAGCTCATCCGTACCAACAGTAGGCAGCAGCAGCGCATCCACACCTTCGAACAGCTGCTCTTCATAATCAGCCTGAACGGCTCCGTCCAATGACGAATGCAAGCCGTCAAACCCGCATACCGTTACCAAAGCATCCAGCTCAGTCAGCTTGCGAATGACCTCCAACTGTCTTGCGTCACCGCCAAGCAGCAGCACTTGAACGCCAGTTAGCATCAAGCTTCACTCCTTTCTTGCTAATCACTCTAGACCATCTTATGCTAACGCCCAGAGCGTGGTGAAAAAGAAAAAAGACTAGGGCATATGCCCCAGTCTTCCGCCATGATCCACTTGCTTATTCCAAATGATTAAACGCCTGTATGGCCAAAACCTCCAGCTCCCCGCACCGTATCCGGAAGCTCTTCAGCCTCCGTTATCGTAACTGCTGGAACCTGTTGGAACACCATCTGCGCAATTCTTTCGCCTCGCGCAATAGCAAACGGCTGCTGACCTAAATTAACAAGAAGTACCTTCACTTCACCGCGGTAATCCGCATCTATCGTTCCCGGCGTGTTCAGACAAGTTACGCCATGCTTATAAGCAAGCCCGCTGCGCGGTCTGATCTGAGCTTCAAGCTCGCCCGGCATGGCCATGGCGAAGCCGGTAGGAATAAGCTGACGTTCTCCTGGCTGCAAGATGACAGGCTCTCCAACAGCTGCTTGCAGGTCGAAGCCCGCAGCCCATTCCGACATTTTGCGAGGAATGGCAATATCTTCATTGCCTTCTAGACGCCTAAACAATACTTGATACAAATTGATCCCTCCTGAGCTGTGCTGCAGCCTTATCATTCGATCCCACCATGGCAACCGCGAAAGGTACGGACAACATTCGTTCCGTTACCTCTTTCACATCTGCCATCTTTACGGCATCGATTCGTTTGAGAAGCTCATCCAGCGTATAATGATTACCGAGCATCAGCTCATTTTTCCCTAATCTGTTCATTCTGCTGCTCGTGCTTTCCAGGCTCAAAATTAAGCTGCCCTTCAACTGCTCCTTGCCGCGATGAAGCTCATCTTCCGCCAAGCCTTTAACGGACAGCTCGCTTAGCTGCTCCATTGTCAAATCCAGCACATCTTTCGTTTGCTTCGGCGCCGTCCCCGCATAAATCGTAAACAAGCCCGTATCCGCATAGGTAGTATGGTAAGAATAGACAGAATACGCGAGTCCGCGCTTCTCTCTAATTTCTTGGAATAAACGCGAGCTCATCCCTCCGCCCAGCGCATTGTTAAGCAAGATCATCGCATAGAGTTTTGAATCTGTAATCGAACAACCGGGAAAGGAGATGCATAAATGATTTTGTTCGGTTTTTTTCTTGAAAAACAAGGAATCTCCACGGAAGGCTGGCGAGGAGCCAAGCTCAGCGGCTGGCTTGTTGTTTGCAAATGCTCCAAAGTGCTTTTCTAAAAGAGCCAGCAAAGCTTTTTCCTCAACATTACCTGCAACGCTGATGACCGTATTATCAATCGTGTACATATCATCCATGTAACCGCGCAGCGTATCCGGGCTCATTGCCGCCAATTGCTCTTGAATTCCTAATATGGAGTATGCAAGTGAATGCTCGCCATAGGCAGCTCTCGAAGCCTCATCATGCACTTTATCGTCAGGCGTATCCTCATACATCGAAATCTCTTCGAAAATGACATTTTTCTCCTTCGCAAGCTCCTCAGGATCAAGCGTAGAGTGGAAAAACATATCCGACAACGCATCGACAGCCAGCGGCAAATGCTCATCCAGCACCTTAACAAAATAACAGGTATATTCTTTCGAAGTAAAAGCATTGACATTGCCGCCAATGCCGTCAAACAAATCTGCGATATCCTTGGAAGAACGGTTTTCCGTTCCTTTGAATAGCATGTGCTCGATAAAATGGGTGATACCGTTGTTTTCTAATGTTTCGTTGCGTGAGCCTGCCTTGACCCAAATCCCGAAGGAAACCGATCTAACGGTCGGAATATATTCAACAACGACCCGCAATCCATTGCTAAGCTTATATTTGTTCACCGGGTGTCCTCCTAATGTTTTGTGAAACAAGGCTGTTTTCTTAATCCTTGTGCAGTATACATGAATGGTTTTACTATATCAGAATCCGCTTCCCCCCTCAACAACGGGTGGTATTCTTGCAGAGGATAACGTCTCGCCAACGGTGCCCAGCGCATAACCTCTTGACTTAGCCATTGAAATAATGCTGCTAATCGCATCTCGCGTCGAAGCGGTAGGATGCATGAGAATGAGCGACCCAGGCTCCAGCTTTGATGATACTCGGCTTAAAATGGTACTTGCAGTAGGCTTTTGCCAATCTATCGTATCGATTGTCCAAAGCACAGTCTTTAAGCCCTGCTCCGCTGCGATTTGTACCGTCTTTTGATTAAATGAGCCTGATGGCGGTGCGAACCAATTATTGGAAACCTTTAAAGTGGACTTCAATAAATTTTCAGTCTTCGCGATTTGCTCATAAGCGGCTTGTCTGCTTAGTTTCTGCATATCCGGATGCGAGTAAGCGTGATTAGACATTTCATGACCGTCAGCTTGTATACGCTTTGCGATGTCCGGGTATTTCTTCAACCAGCTTCCATCGAGGAAAAAGGTAGCCTTTACATTTTCCTGCTTCAGCGTCTTTAGAATCGAGTCAATGTACTCGTTGCCCCAAGCCACATTAATCATAAGAGAAATCATCTTCTTATTCGGGTTCCCCCGATAGATGGGATGTGGTCCTAAATCATTTAAGCTGATCTTCGGCTCTACTTCTTTGAATATGTACTGGATCTCACTGGCGCCCGATTTCAGCAGTGTTGCTTCAAGCGTCTTCTCGATATCCACTTCCAGCCCATTATATCCAGGAATCGCTTTCCATACTCGGTCTATTCGGGCATCTACCGGCGCAACCTTCCTTTTCTCAGCCTCTGCCTGCACATAAGTAAGCAGCTTGCTCCTGTCCTTCGGGGTGTATGCGGTATCAGTGGATACCATGTCCGTATTCCTAAATTTTAAAGAAGCAAGAAAATGAGAAACGTCTTCGTTCATACTCACAAAAGCAAGCACCATGAGCATGCTCGCAGTAATAACGGCAGCTTTTTTAAACATCATAATTCTCACTCCCATACGCAGCTCTCATGCTTTTAAGGCTTGACCCGAAGCATGATAATCCATATGTATGAATGAGAGTACAAGGTTATGCAGGATTAACCTGTTTATGCTGGCCATACGGCGAATAATCACTTTTCACGCAACATAAAAAAAGAGACAGATATCATCTGACTCTTCTCTTTCGCTTATATTGTTTATCAGCAAGAAACTTATTGTGGCGCTGCTTCCTCTGTCATAAGGACCTTCGCTGACAAATTAATTCTGCCCTGCTGGTCGATCTCTGTTACCTTAACCTTAATCTGATCACCGATTTTAACGGCATCCTCGGTTTTAGCAACGCGCTCCGTTGAGAGCTGCGAGATATGAACAAGTCCGTCTTTGTTCGGCAAAATTTCTACAAAAGCTCCGAATTTCTCAACGCGCTTAACGGTTCCTAAGTAGATTTCGCCAATAACGACTTCCTTCACAATGCCTTCGATAATCGATTTCGCCTTTTGGTTCATCTCTTCGTTAGAGGAAGCTATAAATACCATGCCATCCTGCTCGATATCGATTTTTACGCCGGTCTCTTCAATAATCTTATTGATGATTTTTCCGCCTGCTCCAATAACATCACGGATTTTGTCCGGGTTAATGCGAAGGGTCAAAATTTTCGGCGCATATTTAGATAGGTTTGTACGCGAAGCCGGCAGGCTTTCTAGCATTTTGTCTAAAATGAACAAACGACCTTGACGGGCTTGCTCGAGAGACTGCTGCAGGATTGCACGGTTAATGCCTGCAATCTTAATGTCCATCTGAATGGCCGTTACGCCCTCTGCCGTACCAGCAACTTTAAAATCCATATCCCCTAGGTGATCTTCCATACCTTGGATATCGGAAAGAATAGCAAAATGGTCGCCGTCTTTAATAAGGCCCATTGCAATTCCTGCTACAGGAGCTTTTATTGGTACGCCTGCATCCATCATAGCCAACGTGCTTGCGCAAATGCTCGCTTGAGAAGAGGAACCGTTCGATTCCAACACTTCAGAAACAAGACGAATCGTATATGGAAATTCAGCTTCAGACGGAATAACCTTGGAAAGCGCACGCTCACCAAGCGCACCATGCCCGATTTCACGGCGTCCTGGCGGACGAAGCGGACGAGCTTCACCAACGCTAAACGGAGGGAAGTTGTAATGATGCATAAAACGTTTTGTTTCTTCTGGGGAGATTCCATCCAAAATTTGAACGTCACCCATTGCACCAAGCGTACAAATGCTTAGCGCTTGTGTTTGTCCACGCGTGAACAAGCCCGATCCATGCGTACGCGGCAGTAGCGCAACATCACAATCGATTGGACGGATTTCTTCGAGCTTACGGCCATCCGGACGAACCTTGTCATGTGAAATAAGACGGCGAACCTCTTCCTTCACGATGTCATAAAGCACTTCCTTCAAATCAGATAGCAGTTCAGGCGTCTCCGCATACTGCTCCTCAAAGTGAGCGACTGCAGCGGAGTTCACAGCATCGATCGCGTCTTGACGAGCATGCTTTTCTTCAACCTTAATCGCTTCCACCAGTTGAGCGAATGCAAAAGCACGAACATCAGCATTGACTTGCTCATTAACACTATGTAGCTTAACTTCCATTTTCGGTTTGCCGGCAATCGCTTGCAGCTCCTCGATTTTGGCAACAATATTTTTAATTTCATCATGGCCGAACATAATCGCTTCGAGCATGACATCCTCAGAGACCTCATTTGCTTCAGCCTCAACCATCATAATCGCTTCTTTGGTGCCTGCAACAACGACGTAAAGATCGGTTTGCTGCTCCTGCTCCACGGTTGGATTAATGATAAATTGACCATTTACACGAGCAACGATAACTCCGCCGATCGGTCCGTCAAATGGAACGTCGGAAATAGACAGCGCTGCCGATGTACCAATCATGGCAGCAATTTCAGGTGAACAGTCTTGGTCCACGCTCATGACCATATTCATGACCTGAACATCATTTCTGAAGCCCTCAGGGAACAACGGACGAATTGGCCTGTCCGTAAGTCGGCTGGACAAAATCGCCTTCTCGCTTGGACGGCCCTCACGTTTAATAAATCCGCCTGGAATTTTCCCGACAGCGTATAAACGCTCTTCGTAGTTAACTGTCAGCGGGAAGAAGTCCAGGTCCTTTGGACCTGCAGATGCAGTAACTGTACATAATACGACCGTATCGCCGTACTGTACGGTAACGGCTGCATTCGCTTGCTTAGCAAGGCGCCCTGTTTCGATGGAAAGAGGTCTTCCGCCTACCATCATTTCAATTCTTTGTACCATTTTACCCCTCCTATTGATTCGTTTGAATTATATTACACTGCAATAATTGGCAGTTTTTTCTGTTACTTTTCCTATTACAAAAAGCAACCCGAATCCGCGTATCCGATTTTCCCGGACGGCAGGACAGCCAGGTTGCTTTTCATTACGCATGTTTTATCGGCGAAGGCCGAGTTTTTCGATCAATGCGCTGTAACGTCTAACATCATTGTTCTTCAGGTATGCAAGCAGCTTACGGCGCTGACCTACCATCTTGAGCAAACCACGACGGGAGTGGTGATCCTTCTTGTGCTCCCGCAAATGCTGAGTCAAGTTAACGATGTTTTCAGTCAGGATAGCGACTTGAACCTCTGGAGAACCCGTATCAGTCGCATGCGTCTTATGAGTCTCAATCAGTTCGTGTTTACGTTCTTGTGTGATTGCCATCCTAATTCACCTCCTTCTTGATAATCGCCATTAGCCTCGCTGCCGTCGGTGAGAGCGGACACCCAAGCTAAGGTTAAGTTTATGAATAGACAACCATAATGACTACCTACCCACAACGATGTAAAGTATAACATAAAAGATAGTATGTTGTCGAGTAATTAGCGATAGTCTGCTATTTCTCTCGCTTTTTGAGAATCTAATTCAATTTGTTTGACGAGCTCGTCTACGGAATTGAACTTTTGCTCCGGCCTTATAAATGAGCGGAACTGAATGCTTATCTGCCGGCCATAAATATCCCCTTCAAAATCAAAAAGATGAGCCTCCATGACCGGCCGAATATCCTGCTTATTAAATGTCGGCTTAAGTCCATGATTCAGAACACCCGAATAGAATTGATCGTCAAGCCAAGCGGTAATAGCATAAACGCCAAGTCTAGGCGCGATGTATGGATGAGCGAACTCGAGATTTGCCGTTGGAAAACCAATCGTTCTGCCTCTGCCATCGCCATGAACGACGGTTCCTGTTACTTCGTAAGGTCGTCCTAGCAAACGCTCTGCCATTTCCAAATCACCTTGCTCGAGTGATTCACGCACATAGGTGCTGCTTACCTTAACGCCATTCTCAAATAACGGCTCGATAACATGGACAGCAATATCAGGATGTCCAAGACGTTTTAATGCCTCTGTATCCCCTGAGCCGCGATGACCGAAATTAAAATCAAAACCAACTACCACTTGCTTGGCATGCAGGGTTCGGAGAACATCATCTACGAATCTCTCCGGGGATACGGCTGAAAACTCAATATTGAACCTCATAATAAATACGAGATCCACGCCAAGCTCCGTAAACAAAGCCGTCTTCACGTCCAAAGGCGTTAGGCATCGATAATATTGGTCACCTTGTCCCAGCACTTCCTTCGGATGTGGATCAAAGGTTAAAACCGCGGAAAGCATATCGGCTTTCTTTGCCTCCATGACTGCCTTGCGAATGACATTTTGATGTCCGCGATGAACGCCGTCAAAATGGCCAATAGCTATGGAAAGCGGCTTGTCCAGCGATAACATGGACAAACCGTTTAAAGGATAACTTAATGGGATAATTTCCAACGCTGACACACCTGCATTTCTTGTTAACTTTCCTTACTGATCGGTTACGCAGAGAATACCTTGACTGCTCTGAAAATAGCAGCCGTCGTATCAATTTGAAAAATGCCCAAGAACGAATGATCTTCATTATATAATCGTACAAGTTGTCCATCATGCTTGTCCGAACCATGCATATGACCCTGTGTCAGGCTGATTTTCTGACCTAAAAGGGCAAGACGACCTACCGAGGTCGGAACAACAGCACGTTCCAAATGTGATATTGCTTCATCTGCTGCAATTAAATGACCTTCTAAGTTGCCATCCTTTTGAAGCTGTTCAATTTGATCCAGCGTCAAGCAGCTCTCTTTTGTAATGCCGCCAGACATTGTTCTCGTAAGATGAGCCATTGCAGCCGGCACTCCAAGCGCTTTCCCGATATCTACACATAAGGTGCGGATGTAAGTACCCTTAGAGCAATTCACTGTAAATGTAATTGTCGGCTTTTCTTGGTCCAGCTTAGCGTTCAGCAGTTCAATGTCATGTATGGTTACCTTTCTAGACTTGCGCTCAACTGTTTTTCCTTCTCTAGCAAGCTCGTACAATCGCTTGCCATCAACCTTCACAGCTGAATACATAGGTGGTACTTGTTCAATCTCTCCTTGAAACCGCTCGAGCACTTCCCGAACAGCCTTCTCTGTAATGCTATGGACAGATTGCTGCTCAATAATTGTCCCGGTCAGATCCTCTGTATCGGTGGCAACTCCCAACTGTAATACAGCTTCATAGGCTTTGGGCCGCTCCTGCACATATTCAACGACTCTAGTCGCCCGTCCAAGACATAAAGGCAATACTCCTGTAACCATTGGATCTAGTGTGCCCGTATGGCCTATTCTCTTCATCTTCAGCAATCGCCGTACCTTTGCAACCACATCATGAGAAGTCCAGCCTTCAGGCTTCCATACCGCCAAAATGCCGTCCATCGTTTAAATCAACGCCTTTCTAACTGCTTCCACCAGCTGCTGTATGGCATCCGGCAAAGGTCCGTCAAGCCTGCATCCTGCAGCTCTTACATGTCCGCCTCCGCCGAAGGTTTGTGCAATAGCGGCAACATTAGCTTTACCAGCAGAGCGTATGCTTGCTTTCACAGCGCCGTCTTCTGACTCCTTAAACAAAATGCCTACCTCAACACCGTCAACGTTAAGCGCATAATTTACTATTCCTTCAAGATCCTCACGCACAGCACCGGTTTCTTGCAAATCGTCTTTGCCAATATACACCCATCCGATTTCAAGATTGTCCGAAAACGTAAGCCGGCTCAAAGCGATCTGCAGAAGCTTCAGCTTGGCTAGTGTCATTTTCTCGAGCAAATGATCGGCAAGCTCATTTCCAGAAACGCCAATCGCAAGCAGCTGCGATGCGATATTCATCACACGCGGACTTGTATTGGAGTATCGAAAGCCTCCTGTATCCGTTAATAAACCTGTATAAATCGCAGTAGCACAATTTAGATCGAGTGTGATTCCCGCTCTCTCAATGAGATCAAACAGGATTTCAACTGTAGCAGCTGCTTCAGCCCTTATGACATTTAAAGCACCAAAACTATTGTTCGTAGGATGATGGTCGATATTAAGCAGCTTTGCTTCATGAGCAAAGCTGCTTGTTACGTCGCCAATACGTCTGTAATCTGCGCAGTCAATCGCAATGACGGCATCGAACTTTTGTTCAGGTGGAGCTTGCTTATAATTAACGATGGATTCGAAATTATCCAGGAAGCTAAGCCTGGAAGGCAGCTCGCCTTCATTGATCAACACCGCTGACTTGCCCAGCTTCTGAAGCAGCCAGCCTACGACTAACGTAGAGCTGATTGCATCACCGTCAGGCTGAACGTGCGACACAACAAGGAAATTATTCGCATTCCTCATGAACGCATACGCTTCATCCAACTGCTTCAAATAGCTTTCGGGCATCGTCATCGTGATTCGTTCCCGCTGTTGATATTGTCAAGAAGGGCTTCAATCCGGCTGCCATACTCAATGCTGCTGTCAAACTTGAATAGCAGCACAGGCGTGTGGCGAAGTCGCATTCGTTTGCCGAGCTCTGTACGGATAAAACCTGTCCCGCTTGCTAGTGCCTTAAGCGTCGCTTCCTTCTGCTCATCGCTGCCAAGCACACTGAGATATACTTTAGCCTGTGATAAATCGCTTGTTGTTTCTACACCAGTTACCGTTATGAACCCGATCCTTGGATCCTTAAGTTCAGTTTGAATAATTTGGCTCAGCTCTTTTTTAATCTGTTCGCCGACCCGTCCTACCCGAATTTTCGCCATGCTATACTCACCTCTCTACGGTTTCCATGACAAACGCTTCGATCGTATCTCCTTCTTTTACATCGTTGAAGCGATCAAGCGTAATTCCGCACTCGTAACCTTGTGCAACTTCCTTAGCGTCATCCTTAAAGCGTTTCAAGGAATCAATTTTGCCTGTGAAGACGACGATGCCGCCGCGGATAAGACGCGCTTCCGCATTACGTGCAATTTTACCAGAGGTAACCATACAGCCGGCAATCGCGCCAACCTTTGTTACTTTAAATACGTTACGAACCTCAGCATGGCCAATTACAACCTCTTTGTAGATCGGATCAAGCATACCCTTCATCGCTTGCTCAATCTCATCGATAACGTTATAAATAACTCTGTGCATACGCACATCAACTTTTTCCTGCCCAATCGTTGCTTCCGCTTGCGGATCAGGACGAACGTTAAAGCCGATAACGATGGCGTTGGAAGCCGATGCAAGAATGATATCTGATTCCGTAATCGCGCCTACACCGCTGTGAATGATTTTAACGCGAACGCCTTCAATATCGATTTTTGCAAGCGAGCCTTTCAGCGCCTCCGAAGAGCCTTGAACGTCTGCTTTGATAATGACGTTCAGTTCTTTAATTTCACCATCTTTGATATGGTTATACAAATCATCAAGCGTTACGCGGGTATTAGCTCCCATTTCGGATTGGCGGTGCTTAATCGAGCGGCGATCAGCAATATCACGCGCTTTGCGTTCGTCTTCGAATACCATAAACGGATCTCCCGCTTGCGGCACTTCCGTTAGACCCGTAATCTCTACAGGCGTAGATGGTCCAGCCTCTTTTAAGCGGCGGCCTTTATCGTTGACCATAGCTCTTACGCGGCCGAAGCAGTTACCCGCTACGAAGGCATCACCAATTTTAAGCGTTCCGTGCTGAACGAGGATACGCGCCACTGGACCTTTACCTTTGTCAAGCTCTGCCTCGATTACTGTAGCACGAGCACGTTTAGCCGGGTTAGCTTTATAATCATTAACCTCTGCTACTAGCAGAATCATTTCCAATAACCCTTCGAGCCCAATGCGCTGCTTTGCGGATACTTCGACGAAAATGGTATCGCCACCCCACTCCTCAGGCACGAGTTCGTATTCTGTCATCTCTTGCTTAATTTTGTCCGCATTCGCTTCAGGCTTATCAATTTTGTTGACAGCAACAATGATCGGTACGCCCGCTGCTTTCGCATGATTGATTGCCTCAACAGTCTGAGGCATGATGCCGTCATCCGCGGCAACAACAATGATCGTAATATCGGTTACCTGTGCACCGCGCGCACGCATCAGCGTAAACGCTTCGTGACCTGGTGTATCCAGGAACGTAATCTTCTTATGATTAATTTCAACTTGGTAGGCACCGATATGCTGCGTAATGCCGCCAGCTTCGCCGCCAGTTACATTTGTTTTGCGAATCGCATCAAGCAAGGTCGTTTTACCATGGTCAACGTGACCCATGATCGTCACAACCGGTGGACGAGCCACGAGATCCTCCTCCTCATCCGTCTCTTCAACGGTTTCGAAGGAATCTTCCTCTACTGGGATTTTCACCTCAACCTCAACGCCATAATCAGAAGCGATCAAATGGATAGCATCCATGTCGATCTCTTGGTTGATTGTAGCCATTACGCCAAGGAAAATCAGCTTCTTAATAACCTCAGAAGCATCCTTGTGAAGCAATTTCGCCAAATCGCCAACGGTCATTGTGCCGCGGACGATAATTTTCTTAGGCGTATTGTCAATCTTCTCACGTGGAGGCTGCTGCTGGAATCGTCCACCGCGGCCTTTTGCTCCTCCGCGATTGTTCCCTTTGAAGCCGTTCGGCTTGCCATCATCAAATCGGTTTTGGCCTGGTCTTCCTTTACGGTTAGCCCCATCATTACTTCCACGAGCTTGCCCCTGTGCCGGTCTCGAATCGAAGGTACGATTCTGCCCCTGTGCTGCTGGACGATTAGCTCCATCCTGACGAGGTGCGCTTGGACGGCTGCTGCCGCCTTGGGTACCTTGTCCGCCTTGCGTGCTGCGGTTCTGGCCTGACGGTGCAGGACGATTAGCGCCGCCTTGACCTTGACCTCCACGATTATTGCCATTATTCGATTGTCCTGGACGATTGCCTTGGCCACCTTGACCTTGGCTGCCGCGATTTGCTCCCGCATTTCCTTGCGAAGGACGGTTGCTGCCGGTTGGCTGCCCCGGACGGTTGTTTTGCTGACTTGCTGGTCGCTGTTCACTTTGTTGTTGGTTGGTTTGTGTTTTCGTATTAATAGAATTCATAGGCCCCTGTCTGTCTTGATTAGTATTTTTATTATCCTGTCCTGATTGTCCCTGCGGCTTCCGGTCCTGCTGCGCTTCCGGCCGGTTAGCAGTTGGCTGAGCGGAAGAAACGGAAGCCGTTGTGGTGTCCTGCGCCCTTTTTGCCGCAGCGTTTTGCTTAATGTTGCGGAAAAAGCCTTCCACCTTATTGACCATCTCATTTTCCATGACACTCATATGGTTATTAACCGGTAAATCCAGCCGTTTAAGAATCGTGATGATTTCTTTGCTGCTCATATTGATTGACTTTGCATACTCGTATACCCGCAGCTTATCTTTATTTTCGTTATTGTCTTGTTTATTGACCAATATGATCCACCTCCGTATTATGACTCAGATGATTCGCAATCATTTTTCCGAATTGCGCATCAGTTACCGCCAGCACAACGCGTTCGGGCTTTCCAATCGCCTTTCCTAGCTGCTCACGGTCGAATGCTTCGGCGAGTTGTATACCGTAGGTGCTGCATTTGTCACGAAACTTTTTCTTTGTATTATCTGAAGCATCTCCTGCAATAATAACAAGATACACTTGCTTGCTTCGTACCGCTTTCAGAACAATTTCATCACCGGTGATCAATTTTCCGGCACGCATCGCCATACCGAGCTGCGATAAGCTCTTATTCTGCTTCATCGCTGATCAGCTCCTTGTTTGCCTTGAATTGTTCTTCAACCGCTATAAAATCACGCTCTAATTGATCATAAATATGATCTCCAACAGGCTGTTTGAGCGCCCGATCAAGCGCCCTCGACTTTTTGGCAAGTTTAAAGCAGTTAACTTTTCCGCACAAATAAGCACCACGGCCCGCTTTCTTGCCTGTCAGGTCAATTTGCACCTCTTCGGCCGGTGTCCGTACTATCCGTATGAGTTCCTTCTTCGGCATCATCTCCTGACAAGCGACGCATTTGCGAAGCGGTACTTTTCTCGGTTTCACCGCACACCCCTCCTCTGCCAGCTGAATTGACTTTTATCATAATGAATTAATCGATAGAAACGGAGTCTTGGTGCATAATCGTCGTGAGCGACTTCGGACGGCCATATTCCTGTTCGGCCTGCGTCTCGCTCTTGATATCGATTTTCCACCCTGTGAGCTTCGCGGCAAGTCTAGCGTTCTGACCTTTAATACCGATTGCAAGTGACAATTGGTAATCAGGAACAATGACTCTAGCCATCTTCTCTTGCTCGAACACAATAACCTCAAGCACCTTAGACGGGCTAAGTGCGTTTGCTACGTACTCATTCACATTTTCCGACCAGCGAACGATATCGATTTTCTCGCCTTTCAGCTCGTTAACGATCGTCTGAACGCGCATTCCCTTCTGCCCAACACAAGAACCGACAGGATCGACCTCAGAATTACGGGAATGAACGGCGATCTTTGAACGGAACCCTGCCTCTCGCGCCACTGAACGAATTTCAACGACACCATCGTAAATTTCAGGCACTTCTAGCTCGAACAATCTCTTCAACAGGCCTGGATGCGTACGCGATAAAATAATTTGAGGACCTTTAGTCGTATTTTCTACTTTCGTAATATACGACTTCACACGATCGCCATGCTTAAATTTATCGGTAGGCATAAGCTCTGTCAAAGGCAGTACAGCCTCGACCTTTCCTAAATCCACGAATAAATTCCGAACATCCTGCCGCTGAACAATACCGTTCACGATATCCTCTTCTTTGTCGATAAATGCGTTGTAAATAAGTCCCCGCTCCGCTTCGCGGATACGCTGCGTAACGACCTGCTTCGCCGTTTGGGCTGCGATACGTCCGAAATCACGGGGGGTTACTTCAATCTCGGCGACATCGTCGAGCTGGTAATGAGGATTGATCTCGCGGGATGCCTCAATCGTAATCTCAAGCCGGGGATCAAGAACCTCATCTACGACGGTTTTGCGGGCATATACTTTGATGACGCCAGTATGACGATTGATATCAACGCGAACGTTTTGCGCCGTATTAAAATTCCGTTTATAACTCGAGATAAGTGCGGCTTCGATCGCCTCCAGAAGCACGTCCTTGGTAATCCCCTTATCTCTTTCAATTTCCTGTAACGCTTCAATAAAATCCATGCTCATCGGAATGGAGCTCCCCCTTTCATATTCTAAAACGAATGGATGCTACTATTTTTAAAACACGATTGCAAGTCTAGCGCTGGCAAATTTCGCATAAGGAATTGTATGCTCCTTCTTGCCAGTGCGGACAACCGCGTTTTCTCCATCAAATGAAAGCAGCAGCCCTTCAAATTCCTTAGCGCCGCTAATCGGTTCATATGTTGTTACGTAAATATGCTTGCCGATTGCCTTGCGTACATCTTCTTCCTTCTTAAGCGGGCGCTCAGCGCCAGGCGAGGATACCTCAAGAAAATAGGCATCAGTGATTGGATCATTCTTATCCAGCTGCTCACTGACATATTCACTAATCCGGCCGCAGTCATCGATATCGATTCCGCCTTCTTTATCCACGAATATGCGCAGGAAATAGTTGCTGCCTTCCTTCACATATTCAATATCAACCAGTTCAAATCCATTGCTGCTGAGGTAAGGGCTTATCATTTCCTCAACGGCGGTTTTGATTTTGGATGTACTCAAATTCAGTTGACCTCCTGTTAATAAACGCTATGCGATTTTGTCGAATACAAAACGTAAAGAGTGGGTTTCCCCACTCTTCTGCATTAAAGTCTTTATCTTCATCATTGCCAGAAAAATTATAACATAACCGCTTTAGAGTGACAAGAAATCTTTTCTATATCTCGTGCGCCTAAAACAAGGAAAGCTGGTTGGATTCCGGCAATCCGCGGAAGCAGCCCATGCTGCCAAGCACCTCAATAATCGTCTTTGTCGCCTTGGATTTCATCTGGAAATCCTCGATTGACAGAAACTCTCCATAATCCCTTGCAGCCGCAATATTGCGCGCGGCATTATCACCAATTCCGGCGATCGCGGCAAAAGGAGGAATAAGCGAATCTCCATCTACCTGAAATTTTGTCGCATCTGAACGATATAGATCAATCGGCTTGAAGGAGAAGCCCCGTGCTGTCATCTCAAGCGACATTTCCAGCTGAGAGACCATATTCTTCTCTTTAGGCAAGGCATTAAAGCCCTTGGCTTCGATCTCGATAAGCTTGCGTAAGATGGCATCATAGCCTTGGCACAACAGCTCCAAATCAAAATCATCCGCTCTTACCGTGAAGTAAGTGGCGTAATATTCAATTGGATAATAAAGCTTGAAGAAGGCGGTACGAACAGCGGAAATCACGTAAGCTGCGGCATGTGCCTTCGGGAACATGTACTCGATGCGCAGACAGGAGTCAATATACCATTGCGGCACCTTGCAGCGTTTCATCTCCTCAATCCACTCTGGCGTCAGCCCTTTGCCCTTACGAACGCTCTCTGTAATTTTGAAGGCAAGACCCGCATCCATGTCGGCTCTATAAATCAAATAAAGCATAATGTCATCACGACAGCCGATAACCGTTTTAATGTTGCAGGTGCCCTTCTTGATAAGCTCCTGTGCATTGCCGAGCCATACGCCCGTTCCGTGTGACAATCCGGAAATTTGCAGCAAATCGGCAAAGGAGGAAGGCTGCGTTTCCTGAAGCATCTGACGCACGAATTTCGTCCCCATCTCCGGTACACCGTAGGTCGCGACAGATGAACGTATTTTTTCACCCGGTATGCCCAGCGCCTGCGTGGAGTTGAACATGCTCATCACCTTCGGATCGTTCATGGGAATTGTCGTCGGATCAACACCTGTGAGATCCTGAAGCATCCGCATCATCGTCGGATCATCGTGCCCGAGTATGTCGAGCTTGAGCAAATTTTCATCAAAGGCATGGTAGTCAAAATGCGTGGTCTTCCATTCCGCATTCACGTCGTCCGCAGGGTATTGTACCGGCGTAATATCCTCAACTTCAATATAGTCCGGAACAACCACGATGCCACCTGGATGCTGACCGGTGCTGCGCTTAACACCTGTACAGCCGCTTGCAAGTCTTGCCAGCTCGGCCCCGCGCCATTTCTTGTTATGCTCTTCTTCATATTTCTTCGCGAAGCCATAAGCGGTTTTCTCTGCCACTGTACCGATCGTGCCCGCACGAAATACACTTTTCTCTCCAAACAGCTCTTTCGTGTAGTTATGAGCGATCGGCTGATAATCACCGGAGAAGTTAAGATCGATATCGGGAACCTTGTCCCCCTTGAATCCCAGGAAGGTTTCGAACGGTATATCCTGTCCTTCACCCTTCATCGGCTTCCCGCAGTTCGGACAATTTTTGTCGGGCAAGTCAAAGCCGCTCGGTACGCTGCCATCCAAAAACCATTCGCTGTGGCGGCATTCCGGATTTTTGCATAAATAGTGAGCAGGCAAAGGATTAACCTCAGATATGCCAAGGAAGGTAGCCACCACCGAAGAGCCGACCGAGCCCCGTGAGCCGACGAGATAACCGTCCGCATTCGATTTTTTAACAAGCTTCTCGGAAATCAGGTAGTTGGCCGAAAACTTATATTTAATAATAGGAACGAGTTCTTTCTCCAAACGGTCAATGACGACCTGCGGCAATTGTTCGCCATACATTGATTTCGCTGTTTCGTAGCAGGTGTTACGAATTTCCTCATCGGCGCCATCAATATTCGGAGCAAAAAGTCCGGTCGGGAACATATCATAAGGCTCGAAGCGATCAGCGAGCTCATTCGTATTTGTCACGACGACCTCGCGAGCTCTTGCTTCACCCAGGAAAGCAAACTCCTCCAGCATTTCATCCGTTGTACGGAAGTGAGCATCCGGCTTACGCTGTGCTTTAAGCGGACTGAAGCCCGTTATACCGTTAATCGTTATATCGCGGTACATTTTGTCACGCGGGTTCAAATAGTGCACGTTACCAGTAGCAATAACAGGCTTGCCAAGCTCATCGCCAATTTGGCAAACACGTCTTAGCGCTTGCTCGATTTCAGCACGACTGCCAACCAAGCCCTTTTCTACGAGGTGCATGTAAAAATCGATGGGCTGAATTTCAAGCACATCATAAAAGCGGGCAACCTCGACCGCCTCTTCATAAGATTTGTTCAGTACCGTTTCAAAAAATTCACCCTTCTCACAGCCGGAAATGACAAGCAGCCCTTCGCGCAATTCGACAAGCTTACTCTTTGGTATCGTCGCTACCCTCTTGAAATACTCTGTATGGGATATCGAAATGAGCTTGAAAAGGTTTTTCTTGCCGACAGCGTTTAATGCATAAATACTGGAATGAAAAGGGCGTGAATTCGACAAATCGATACCTACATAATCGTTAAGCTGATGCAGATTTGTAATATTTCGTTCTGCTGCATCGGCAATTAGACCATAGAGAATGCCGCCGAGCGCAAGGGAGTCATCGACTGCACGGTGATGATTCTCAAGGCTGATTTTATATTTGTCTGCGAGCGTATTAAGACGATGGTTTTTGAGAGACGGATGAATGAAACGTGCCAATTCCAGCGTATCGAGCACTGGGTTTTTCACTTCCGGCATGCCTAGCGCCTTGCAATTTGCTTGGATAAAACCGATATCAAAACGCGCGTTGTGCGCAACAAGCACATCATCCCCAATGAATGCTATGAACTCCCGGAGCTTCGGCTCAAGCTCTGGCTGGCCTCTAACCATATCGTCAGTAATATTAGTCAATTGCGTGATATGATATGGAATTTTCTCAAGAGGATCAATTAGTGTGGAGAAGCGATCAATCTCTTTACCGTCACGCATCTTGACACCGGCAAGCTCAATAATCTTATTGTTGATGACAGATAAGCCTGTCGTCTCAATATCGAATACGATGTAGGTCGCCGTTGCCAACGGTTCAGGCCGGGATGCAAGCACCATCGGCACCGCATCGTTCACGACATTGGCTTCAACGCCGAACAACACTTTAATGCCATGTTTTTTGGCTGATTTGTTGGCATCTGGATAACACTGGATATTGCTGTGGTCCGTTATAGCGATAGCCTTATGTCCCCACTTTGCCGCTGTCTTGATGTAAGTGTCTACTGGCGTAATGCCATCCATCACACTCATCGTCGTATGGAGGTGAAACTCCACGCGCTTCTCCTCCGCTTTATCCATGCGGTCTGCAGGAGCTCTAACCTCATGCAAATCATTAGGCATCATGACAAGCTCAGGCTCCTGCATGAAGCGATCGTATTCAATACGGCCTCGAGCCTTAACCCACTTGCCATTTGCTATTTGGCTTAAAATTTTAACGTCATCCTTCGTTTTCGCGAACATTTTCATCGCGATGGAGTCGGTGAAGTCGGTTAAATTAAAGGTGAATAATGTACTGCCATTGCGAAGCTCCTTGACATCCAGTCCGAAGACGGCACCTTGTACCGTAATCTTCTTCTCTTCTTCTATAATATTCATAAGAGGCACGGGTTCTTCTCTAATATCATAACCGACCGCTAATCGCACTTCGCCCTCGTCCACATTCTCCGCTTCAGTCTGTGAATTATCCATCATCTGCTGCACAAATTCGCGTTCTTCCTGCACGATTCGGAGATTGTATTCGTCAATGATTTCCTGACGCGACTCATTTACGATCATTTTCACTTTGCAGGTTCGTTGGAAAAAAGAATTGTAGAATCGAACGATGGCCTCATCCACACGTTTTTTGCGAGCAAGCTCTAGTCCGGTGTTGTCCAGCAGCGACAACGTCAGTACGTCCCCTTCGACGGTTATGCTCGCTTTTTGCAGCCAACCATTGACAGAGGCTATCTCATGCTGCGCCCATTCCATGAACAAGCCCCAGTATTGCATAACGATGGACTCCGTTTCGACTACGGAATCGTATTGCATCAAAAATGTAATGTCCGCAATATGCGAAAATTTCGTGCGAACAGCCTGACAAAGGCCGTTATACGCCTGTAAAGGAACCATGGACGTTTTGCGTATGCAAAACGTCCATTTCCGGTTGCTTTTACTTACAATAACCTGATCGATATATCCATCTTGAAAATATTGATTAATAAGTTCCTGCGGCAGCTCTGCTTGCTGCAATAAAAGCTCAAAGCGCTGCCGCTTGTCTGCGGTCTGAGTCATATGATCTCACTCCTTAAGATCCGAACCGAACTAGCTTCAGTCCTTAATAAGCTCTTGCGAACACGACAGTATGCTTAGCGGGATCGCCGCATACGAGACAAGTTTCCTTGTGAACCGATGGTTCGAATGGAATATTCCGGCTTGTCGCCCCTGTTTCCTCTTTAACCTGCTTCTCGCAAGCTGCAGAGCCGCACCATCCAGCTTCGACAAAGCCGCGCTGCTCCTCAAGAAAGTCCTTCATTTCATTTAGCGTATCGACTGAACGAGAATTATCAATACGGAATTGCTTTGCCCGATTATACATCTCCTCATGCGTCTCCGCTAAGAAAGCCTCAACCTCAGCAACTAGATTCGCTTGCTGAACGATCCGCTTCTCACCAGTAATACGGGAAACAAGCACAACTTGTCCATTCTCCATATCACGCGGTCCAAGCTCAAGTCGAAGCGGAACGCCACGCATTTCATATTCATTAAACTTCCAGCCTGGGCTCACATCCGCGCGGTCATCGACACGAACACGAATACCTGCTTTCTTCAGCTCCGCATACAGCTCGTCCACACGTCCTACGACCTGCTCGCGCATTTTCGCTGGTCCGATCGGAATCATAATGACCTGTGTCGGCGCTACCTTCGGCGGCAATGCCAGTCCACGATCATCTCCGTGCACCATAATCAGAGCGCCAATCAAACGCGTACTTACCCCCCATGAGGTTGTATGCGCGAATTGCAAAGTATTCTCGCGGTCTAGAAATTTAATGTCAAAAGCTACCGCAAATTTTGTACCAAGATAATGAGACGTTCCAGCTTGCACAGCCTTGCCGTCCTTCATCATCGCTTCAATGGAATACGTATCCACTGCGCCCGCGAATCTCTCCGAAGGCGTCTTCTCGCCTTTAATAACCGGAATGGCTAGAAACTCTTCAACAAACTGCGTATATACCTCAAGCATTTGCATCGTTTCCTGACGTGCTTCTTCTTCGTTCTCGTGAGCCGTATGGCCCTCCTGCCATAAAAACTCGCTCGTGCGAAGGAATGGCATCGTCCGTTTCTCCCAACGGACAACGTTCGCCCACTGATTAATGAGAAGCGGCAGATCGCGATAGGATTGAATCCATTTGGAATACATATGGCCGAACATCGTTTCCGAAGTCGGACGAATGGCGAGACGCTCCTCAAGCTTCTCTCCCGCAGCCTCTGTCACCCAAGGAAGCTCTGGATTAAAACCTTCTACGTGCTCCTTTTCTTTTTGAAAGAAGCTTTCAGGTATAAATAAAGGGAAATAAGCATTGCGGTGCCCGGTCTCTTTAAATCTGCGATCGAGATCACGCTGAATATTTTCCCAAAGCTCATAACCCTCCGGGCGGAATACGATGCATCCGCGTACGGGTGAATAATCCATGAGCTCTGCTTTTTTGATGACGTCAATGTACCATCTTGAGAAATCTTCGCTTTGCGGTGTTATTTCTGTAACGAACTGTTTGTCTTTAGACATGAGCGACTAATTACTCCCCTCTTACCAATCGTAAAATATCATTATAGGTAACTACCAGCATCAGCAGCATAATTAACGCGAAGCCGATGAAGTGAACCAAACTTTCCCTGCTTGGGTCGATAGGACGACGGCGAATTGCCTCGATCCCAAGAAAAATAAGGCGGCTTCCATCCAGCGCCGGAATCGGAAGAAGATTAAATATCCCCAAATACAGGCTAAGCAGCGCAGTCCAGGATGTAAGCTGCGCAATCCCTTGCTGGGCGATTTGACTTGTCACCTCAGCCGTACGTACGGGACCACCCAAATCATCCAGCTTGAACTCTCCGAATATAAGCTTTTTAAAGCCTTCAAAAATGCTGATCGTCATATTTTTCATAAGACTGGCCGCGCCCGTAAATGTTTCTGAAAAAGTGGCCGCTCGTGTTGGTAAAGCTGCTGTAATCCCTACCTTGCCTACTCCCTCATCATTCGGCGTAGGAGTGAGAACAATTTTCTGCTCTTGACCATCACGAATTATATTTAAAGTTACAGCTTCATTCGGTGATTTTCCAATAATATCAATCATTTTATCAAAATCGGCACCGATCTTAACCCCGTTTACCGAATCGATGACATCGCCTTTTTGAAGATTTGCTTGATCCGCAGGCATCCCTTCCGTTACTTCATTCACGAAAAGCTTGTCAGGGTTGTCGACCACGACTCCCGCCATCTGAATATAGACAGCAAACAAAACAAATGCAAGGACGAAGTTCATCATCGGACCTGCAAAAATAGCAAGCGCACGCTGTGCGACCGTCTTGCTTCCGAACTGTCTATCAATTGGTGCGATTTGCGTTTCTTTCCCTTTTGAAATCATCAAAGCTTGAGGATGTACCGAATAGCTCTCTTGATCGCCTTCAACATCCAAAGCGACGGACAGCTTGCGCTCCAAATCAATGTTGATAACTTCGCCGCGAATAACACCGCTCCGCTCGTTAAGTCGATCCAAATAAATCCTTGTGATTACATTGTCCTTGACACGTACAGCTATGGTTTGTCCAAGCTGTACCTCGACAATTTCGGGATCCTCGCCCGCCATGCGCACAAAACCGCCTGCTGGGATAAGTCTTAGCGTGTATCTCGTTTCTCCTCGTTTTAACGAAAATAACTTTGGCCCGAAGCCAATAGCAAATTCTCGAACTAATATCCCCGCTCTTTTTGCGAAATAGTAATGACCCCATTCATGAATCGTTACAATAACGAAAAATACGAGCACCGTCAAAAAGACGACCTGAATCATGTGCATTAAGCTGAAGCCTCCTGTTCATTACGGCCTGTACCCTGTACATAGATTATCATTATTCTCCCGTCCGATACAAGAGAACCAGCAATTGACCGAATTAAACGGATTCCGCCAGCTTACGTGCCCAAGCGTCTACTTCCGCAATAATCTGAAGGTCGATTATATCCGTTGCCACATGTTTGCTGACTACCGTCTCTAATATCCGCTCGATATCTAAAAACGTTATCTCACCTTTGAGAAAACGAGCCACCGCTACTTCATTGGCCGCATTGAATACCGCTGGGGCGGACTGGCCATTTCGGCCGCATTCAAAGGCCAGTCGCAAGCATGGATATCTCTCAAAATCCATTTCGCGAAAGTTCAGTCTACCTATTTCGGCCAGCTTTAGCCGCTCAGTTGGCGTTGTAAGCCGATTGGGATAGGTTAACGCATACTGAATCGGAACTCGCATATCCGGGAGACCGAGCTGGGCCACAACACTATGATCAACAAATTCCACATAGGAATGGATAATACTTTCCGGATGAATAATGACATCTATTTGATCATATGTAACATCAAACAGCCATCTGGCTTCGATGACCTCCAGCCCTTTGTTCACCATCGTCGCTGAATCAATCGTAATTTTAGCGCCCATCGACCAATTCGGATGATTAAGCGCCTCCGCAACGGTTACTCCTTCGAGCTGTTCTCTGCTGCGATCGCGGAACGAGCCTCCGGAAGCCGTTAACGTGATTTGCTTCACTGCTTGTCGACTCTCACCATTCAGGCATTGGTAGATCGCCGAATGCTCACTGTCTATTGGCAAAATCGGTACATTGCGCAATCGAGCACGCTCCATAACGAGATGACCGGCAGTGACCAGTGTTTCTTTATTGGCTAAACCAATTGTTTTTCCTGCATCGATAGCAGCTAATGTTGCCGGAAGCCCTCTGCTCCCCATAATGGCTGTCACGACGATGTCAGCATCAGTTCCTGCCGCAATCTCGATTAAACCCTCTTCACCGTATACAACTTTTGTAGCAGCTGGCAAATGCGGACGAGCCGCCTCCGCATCCTCTTTGGTTGCAAGACTTACAATGCCAGGCTTAAATTGGTTTGCTTGCTTAATAAGCAAATCAACATTTGACCCTGCAGATAATCCAACAACCCTGAAGCGTTCTGGATCATGAGCGATAATGTCTAACGTTTGTGTTCCAATAGAACCGGTAGAACCTAATATACTAATTCTCTTCATGCGAAAATCCTCCTGAATTATACAGGGATCAGCCCCGTCAGCAGCAGCAGCGGAAATACAATTAACCAGCTGTCACAACGATCCAATACACCGCCATGTCCCGGAAGCAGCGCACCTGTATCTTTAATATCTCGCACACGCTTGTAAGCTGATTGAATTAAATCTCCGAACTGTCCCGCAATTGCTGCAAGCAATCCGATAAGTAATGCCGCTGATAGAGAGATCAGCTCCGGTGCAGCCAACGCAAATGCAGCAGAGATAATTAGTGAAAGCAAAACTCCGCCCAATGCTCCTTCTATCGTTTTATTCGGGCTAATTGAAGGCCAAAGCTTCGTTCTGCCTAAAGCCCTTCCAAAAAAATAAGCGCCGATATCTGAAGACCAAATACACCCAAAGGAAAGAAATGTCCAAAACAATCCGTGTTCCCCTGCTTGTCGAACTTCAATCATAGCCGCAAATCCATAGCCAACATATAAAGCGCCTAGCAACATGAGCGCGGCGCCATCGATGGTCGTTTTATTTTTCGTAACAACGGTTAGCGCAAGCAGCAAAAAGGCCAGCATCCAAAGAAATGTTAATGGCGATGGCATAACCATTCCCCAGTCGGACCACGGAAGCACGAAAAGCAGCACGCCTGCATAACCAAGCAGTGAAGCTGGATGCGTCCATGCTGCCCCATTCATGCGCACATATTCAGAAAACCCGATAATAGCAAGCAAAATGAGTAATCCGGTATAAAACCATCCGCCTATTCCAGCTAAACCAATGAAAAATGCGCCTGCTAAAACACCCGTAATTATTCGTTGTCTCAATGAAAAGTCACACTCCGTTACTTGAAGCTACAATCCACCATATCGACGTGCACGGCGCTGATATTCCATAATCGCTTCTTGAAAATGCGCTTCCGTAAATTCAGGCCAATATACATCCGTAAACCACAACTCACTATAAGCAAGCTGCCACATCATAAAGTTACTTAATCGCAGCTCTCCACTTGTACGAATGAGCAGATCAGGATCAGGCAAATCCGCAGATAGCAAACGATCCGCCATAACTTTATCGTCAATATCTTCAATATTTATTCGTCCTTGTTGAACCTCAGCAGCGATTTCTTTGACTGCTTCCAGCATTTCTTTCCTACTGCCATAATTTAAAGCGAAATTTAAAATCAAACCGGTATTACCCGCTGTTTTTACAATTGCCTCTTCTAACGCACTAATCGTATATGGCGGCAAGCCCTCTTTGTGGCCCATCATTCTAACCTGGACGTTATTGGCGATGAGCTCCTCTAATTCAATTTCCAAAAATTGCTGAGGAAGCTTCATGAGGAAATCCACTTCTTCCTTGGGTCGTTTCCAGTTTTCTGTTGAAAACGCATATAACGTCAAATATTTGACGCCCAGCCGGTCTGCCGCCATCGTAATTCGCTTGACCGCCTTCATACCGGAGTGATGACCTGCCACTCGTGGCAACCCACGATTTTTAGCCCAGCGACCGTTTCCATCCATAATAATGGCAACATGCTCAGGCACGTTCTGAAAGGCTTCTGGATCAGCCGGCTGTAGGGACGATTTGCCAAACTTGGCCCAAAGTCGCTCGATCATCTAACTTCCTCCCAACCAAAATCAAAACCAAACCCCACCTATCGGAGGGGCCCAGAGTATTATTATACTTCCATAATTTCTTTTTCTTTAGCTGCTAACACTTTATCCACTTCTGCAATAAATCTGTCGGTTGCCTTCTGGATATCCTCCTGATGACCACGCGATTCATCCTCAGAGATCGTTGTCTTCTCCAGCTTCTTCACCGCATCATTCGCATCACGGCGAATATTACGGATAGCCACCTTTGCGTCTTCACCAAATTTCTTCGATGTTTTCACCAATTCAGCACGTCTCTCTTCCGTAAGCGGCGGTACAGAAATACGGATCGCTAAGCCGTCATTTGATGGATTTAGCCCAAGATCTGATTTCATAATCGCCTTCTCAATAGCACTTAATGAAGACTTATCCCATGGCTGAATGAACAATGTACGCGAATCCGGAGTGTTTATATTGGCTAATTGATTAAGGGGAGTCATAGCTCCGTAATATTCAACCTGTATACGATCAAGCAACGCAGGATTAGCTTTACCAGCCCGCAGTGAGGAGAAATCACGTTTCATTGCGGCAATAGCCTTATCCATACGCTCTTCGGCATTCTTTTTAATTTCTTGCGGCATTATTTCGCACTTCCTCTCACAATCGTTCCGATTTTCTCACCAAGGACGACGCGTTTAATATTCCCCTTCTCCGTAATGGCGAATACAATTAGAGGAATATTGTTATCCATACAGAGTGAGGATGCAGTAGAATCCATAACACCTAGATTGCGATTAAGCATATCGAGGTAGGTAAGCTCCTCATACTTCTCTGCTGTATTATCTTTGAAAGGATCAGCCGAATAAACGCCGTCCACCTTATTTTTGGCCATCAAAATAACTTCCGCTTCAATTTCAGCCGCACGTAAAGCTGCAGTTGTGTCAGTGGAGAAGAACGGATTACCTGTGCCCGCAGCAAAAATAACAACGCGGCCTTTCTCAAGGTGACGAATAGCACGGCGTCTAATATAAGGCTCGGCAATTTGTTGCATAGCGATTGACGTCTGAACGCGGGTAGGCACATCGATTTGTTCCAGTGCGTCCTGAAGCGCCAGTGAATTCATTACAGTAGCCAGCATTCCCATATAATCAGCTGTTGCGCGATCTATACCTTTTGCTGTTCCGGCGATTCCACGCCAGATGTTGCCGCCTCCGACAACAATTGCCACTTCAACACCAAGCGCAATTACTTCTTTAACCTGATCAGCTATCGAAGAAATGACAGATGCTTCTATGCCATAACCTTCCTGTCCAGACAGCGACTCACCACTTACCTTCAAGACGATACGTTTAAACACAGGTTGCTCCAACGTCTATACCTCCATCATGCACCTCAATTGTCGAGGTTATCAAATATGTTCTAATCATACAAGCAGGCGGGGCGGACGCCCCGCCCCGCCTGTGCGTTCGGATTAAAGTTTTGCTTGAGCCATAACTTCTTCAACGAAATTGTCTACTTTTTTCTCAAGTCCTTCGCCAAGCTCATAACGAACGAAACGACGGATGGAGATATTCTCGCCAATTGCACTGATTTTTTCATTCAGCAATGTCGAGATCGTTTTGTCTGGGTCTTTGATGAAGGATTGCTCAAGCAAGCAATATTCTTCATAATATTTTGAAATGCGGCCTTCAACCATTTTCTCAACGATGTTAGCTGGCTTGCCTTCGTTAAGTGCTTGAGCCTTCAAAATTTCGCGTTCTTTCTCAAGCTCATCGCCAGGAACTTCTTCACGACGAACGAACTTCGGATTAGCTGCCGCAATTTGCATTGCAACATCTCTTGCAAAATCGCGGAATTGGTCCGTTTTTGCAACGAAGTCTGTTTCACAGTTTACTTCAACGATAACGCCGATACGGCCGCCTGCGTGAATGTAGGATTCAACAACGCCTTCTGTTGCAATACGTCCAGCTTTGTTAGCTGCTGCCGATAGACCTTTCTCACGAAGCAGGGCAATCGCTTTTTCAATATCGTTATTTGTTTCGTCAAGAGCTTTTTTGCAATCAAGCATTCCTGCTCCTGTTCTTTCCCGTAGTTCCTTTACCGCGCTAGCACTAACTGCCATAGTAAACCCTCCTATTATTTTCACGATGCCATTCTGGCTTCGTTATAATCAGATGTCAGAATTGAATTGCGTTCAAAAAAAGGGCAGTGAGAGGTTTATCACCATCTGACCACCCTTTGTTGACTTTCTAACTAAAATTAAGCTGTTGTTTGTTCGCCTTGATTAGCTTCAACGATTGCGTCAGCCATTTTCGACGTCAACAACTTAACCGCACGAATTGCATCATCGTTACCAGGGATTACATAGTCGATTTCATCCGGATCACAGTTTGTGTCCACGATGCCAACGATTGGGATACCCAGTTTACGAGCTTCAGCAACCGCGATACGCTCTTTGCGCGGGTCGATAATGAACAGCGCGCTCGGCAGGGATTTCATACCTTTAATACCGCCAAGGAATTTTTCCAGACGATCTTTTTCTTTACGAAGAATAATAACTTCTTTCTTAGGAAGAACCTCGAAAGTGCCATCCTCTTCCCATTTCTCTAACTGCTTCAAACGATCGATACGCTTTTGAATCGTTTGGAAGTTAGTCAAAGTTCCACCCAACCAACGTTGGTTGATGTAGAAGTTACCGCAACGCTCTGCTTCTTCTTTAACAGAATCTTGAGCTTGTTTTTTTGTTCCTACGAAAAGCATAGTGCCGCCTTCAGCAGCGATCGATTTAACAAAGTTGTACGCTTCGTCAACTTTCTTAACCGTTTTTTGCAAATCGATAATGTAAATCCCGTTTCTTTCTGTGAAGATATAACGATCCATCTTCGGATTCCAACGACGAGTCTGATGACCGAAGTGTACCCCAGCTTCTAGAAGCTGTTTCATGGAAATAACCGCCATTTCTCCAACACCTCCTGTTATGGTTTTTTAGTGCTCCTCCGCATGTCGCATCTTTCGTCAAAACTTCCGCCGGGCGGAAGCACCAATTGACAAAATTGACCTGCGTGCGTTTTTAACACCGTCAATTAATATACCACAAATACATATTCGGCGCAACAATAGTTTCATAAAAAGAATGCCTACTTCGACTTAATGTCAGTAGTGATAGCTACTGCCTCTGATCTCGTTAGCGGCTCGCTGGTCACGATCTTAACCGCCTGATCAACTGTTATCGCTTCAGGAAACAAAAAATAACCGGCGCGAACCAGTTTTTTTGTTGATTTCATTTGTTTAATAAATGCTGCCTGATCATCAATAATATTGTATTTTGCTAGACGCTTAGCTGTATTGGTCAAATTTAAGCCTTCTTCAATTCGGATAACATGCTTCGCAGGTATTGTTTCCGATTTTTTTTCAGCAGCAGTAGCGGCCTGCTCCTTCTCCTTAGCACCTTCTGTATTGCTCGATGCAGGTTTAATCGAAGGAGACGGGGATGGCTGCACTTTGGTTACTTCATCTGATTTTAATTGCTCGTCAATTTTTGCGGAATCGCGCTCGGCCTCAATCATAGCATCTACTTCATCCTGCGTATAAAGCTTATCATTTAGTTCTTTATCGATATTTTGCAGATTCTGATTGGATTGCTCTCCCATTAACATAAGCTGAAAAAGCAATGCTCCAATAATAATCCCGGACCCCAGTCCAATGAGAAACATTCGATTTTTAAGCACGTGAGCCCCCCTCCTGCTTCGCCAGCTGAATGATGAGCTGCACCTCGCCTTTATTCATACCAAGCTTTTTCGAAATCATCTCAATAGATTTTCCCTGGTCGTAGAGCTCAAATAACTCCGAGTATCGCGCATGAATCGAATTTACAGTCGGCTGCTCGACTAATACGGGTGGAGGAACCTGTTGCTCTGCTGCTTTCCTAGAAGGGTGAATGGCTTTCGGCTCGTCAGAGAAGTAAGGTGTCTCCGGCTTGCTTGCAAACGCAGCACTTCTCTCAAGCGCAAGCTGCAACTGCTCCGTCTGTTGCTCATATTTCCGCTCAAGCTCTTTCAGACGCAATTCCATTTTATCGGACTCTGCCTTCGCCTCCTGCTGTGCCCGCTTTACCAGCAGCACAAGCTCGTCATTATCCTTCTCCATGTTTTCCATAAACTGCTCTAATGCAGTTTCCATGTTTTGGACAGCATGTTCTGGAATGGCCGAATCTACTTTCTTACGCGGTAGAGCTAGGGCGCCTACAATGACAACTGCACCAAGTAATAGGATATAATGCAAATATGGCTGCAACGTTTTGTACCCGCCTTTCTAATAGAAGCTTCCAGCCTTACAGCTTCATATCAAAGTTATGTCCTTTATACGGATGCGCAGGCTGCTCATCGGCCTCCGACTCCTCAACCTTATCTCTACGCTTCCTGTTGGAATGCTCATTTCCGTTATGTCCATCCTGCTCACTGCGTACCTGAAGGCCTGTTGTATGCTCAACTTCCGTGTTCTTGCTTCTTAGCTCCTCTGTAAGCTTGGCTGACTGGTTCGCCAGCATATTCTGATCTGCAACAGGCTTATGAAGAGCATGTCCATGCTGACCGCTAAATTCTGGCGTACGTGGTATAGACATTTGCAAATGAATAGGCTTGAATGTCATTTCCGCTCACCCCTTCTCGAATTAATCGGCGTTGCTAAGAAGTAAATGGAACAAGCACAATATCCCCCTCTGAGTAACGGAACGATACGCGCTGTGCAGAATCCTTAACAAATTTAGTGTATCTGCCAATCACGATTTTAGTGCCGCCAAATACAGTATTCGAAACATTTACCCTGGAGCTTTCTGAATCCTCAAGCGTTTTCTCAATTTCAAGAATTTTCTCCTTGGCTTGATCGTTTTCAAGAATCGTTTGCCGCTTTGTTGCTGTAAGCTTGATTCGCATAGCAAGTCGATCCGAAGACAATTGGTCTGCTGCCGCCAACTGATCCAGTATAGTAAGGGCTTTATCTGTTTTGTCCAGATTTTCCATGCCTTGCTTGAGCTTCGTCCTTAGCTCTGTGAGTTCAGATCTATGCTCCGGCTTGACACCGACCTCTATAGTTGTTGTTGTGGACATAGAGTTTCCAATCGTACGGGCGCTGACAAGATCACCAGCTTGAATAAGTCCGCCGACAATCAAGCCTTTTGCTCCTGAACAAACAACATTTTTACCTGCTTTAATATGTGAGTGCATAATACTTTGCGATACCAGCACTTCTTCACCTGCGATAACGTTGCCGTCTTGAACGAAGGAGCTTCGAACATTGCGCCCTGCCTTGACATAGCCTTTATTACCAGCCAAAAGCCCTCCGGTTATCTCAACAGAGCCATCCGCTTCGATTTCCGCGCCTTCAACGCCTCCAATGATTCTAATGTCTCCAGAAGCTTTGATACGAAAACCGCTAAGGACATTGCCGCGAATGATAACCGTGCCGACAAAATCAATATTTCCAATACTGTAATCAACATCACCATTAACTTCATATATCGGAAACACATTGATCTTTTCATTGTCCGTTAACGTAACTAGTCCGTCAATAGCCGCGTACATAGCTGTCTGATCGTCATTAACAACGACATTCTTACCGACCTTAAATCTAACCTGCTTGCCCAGCTTAGGAGGAATCTCTTCACCCGTAACCATCTTCCCCGGTGCGCCTGGCAGCGGATCGAAGCGCTCTGCGATCAAATGACCTCGCATCACGTTTTTGAGCTGAACGACTTCCTTAAAGTCTACCTTCCCGTCCTCTAGCTCGGCAGGACGATTATATTTTTTTTCCATATTAAAAACAAGCTTTACGAATCCATCCTGGCCTGCAGTAACCGCATCCCCTTGCGCAATCAACGTTTGCTCCTTATAATAGGCAAGAGGATTCGAGGCTATTTGTTTTAGCAAATCGCTCCTTAGTCCATAAACAACACCATTACTGCGAATAAAGTCCTCCAATTCCTTACTACTGCAACTAAATTCATCCGAAAAACGGTTAAAAGTTAAAAAGGCGGACAACTTATCGGCTGATGTCTGGATATGAAGGTATGTTTCCAATTGTAGATTACCCACCTAGCTCCCCCCCTTTTAATGCTGCATGAGTTGATCTTTATGCTTAGCCAAAGCACCACGAAGCCGTAAAATAGCTTTAGAGTGGAGCTGGGAAATTCTCGAAGGTGAAAGAGACATAACTTCTGCGATCTCGCTTAAGGACAATTCCTCGTAATAAAATAACGAAACAACTGTACGTTCCTTCTCAGTGAGCTTTTCGATCCCTTTAACAAGCGATTCCTTTAAATAAAACTCGTGCACCTTATGGTCTGGATTTTTTGCTTTTTCATCAACCAGCAAAGACATCCGTGTTTCCGATTCCTCTTCGCGGATCGGATCCTCTAAGGAGCATACGGTTGTAACTGCAATATCCTGAAGCATACTTAAAAACTCTTTCTCAGATACCTGCAAATACTCGCTAATTTCTGCGTCTGTAACGGAACGTAAATACTGCTGCTCCAAATGCTGATAGGCTTCTTCAACCTTCTTCGCTTTCTCGCGAACGGAGCGCGGTACCCAATCCCCTTGCCTCAAGCCATCGATAATCGCACCGCGAATTCGCCAGGATGCATAGGTTTCAAATTGCAATCCTCTACAATAATCAAACTTTTCAATCGCATCAATGAGCCCCATTACGCCGTTGCTCGCAAGATCATCCTTAATGACATTTTTCGGAAGTCCAATCGCCATCCGGTTCGTTACATATTCAACAAGCGGCAGATACTGTTCAATCAGCTTTTTCTTTGCTTCCAAATCGCCTTGTTCTCTCCAGGCTTGCCACATCTGGAAGTTTGTCAAATGAGGCGTTTTCTGCTCAATCATCGACTCACTCTCCTGTCAGGTGACGAATGGCTTTAACCAATTCCTCAGGTTGTTTATTTTTTGTAGATAACAATTGAGGAGGATCTAACGGACGAAAATCACCCGGTTCCTTTGATTCGTTATGAACGGGTTGTGCCAAAGATCCATCCTGCAGCTGAGATTTCAACAATTGGTTTAAATCATCTGATTCATCAGGCGTTTGCATGTCAAGCTGTGTTCCTTTTCCTTCATCCTGCTCGGTTGCTTCTTCTGCAAGAGAGGGCGGTTGAAGAATGTAAGTCAAAACTGCGCGAGCTGCATAAGCAAGAACAAAAAAAGCGATGAAAGCATACATACCTCTTAGCAGCATAACCGTAACTGGATTGTTACCGATTGAGAAAGCTACTGTAAGTACGGTGCCAATGATTCCAAATACGACATTCCATCGCCATGTTCCCAGCATATTAAATCTCCTTTGTACCAAACTGCACACTTCTTATAGATAACATTCCGCTAACGCTGTCAAATTCTATCGTTCGACCAAAGCTCCCGCCTGTATCTTGGCCAAGAATAGGTATCTTGAAACGATCCAGCATGAGTATGCATGATTCTACATTGCGAGGACCGATTCGCAGCGAATCCGAATGACCAGACATCGCGAACATTTGGGCGCCGCCTGCCATTTTTGCTCTCATTCTCTCCACAACAGCGCCCGCCGCAATCATTCGTTCAAGAAGCTCAGGAATGGCCGTATCTGCATATTTCGCAAAATTAATATTGGTCTCGCGGGCAATATCCGAGGATGGTAGCATCACATGCGCCATACCTGCAACCTTTCGTATCGGATCAAATAAGGCTAGTCCAACACATGATCCTAAGCCGGTCGTTTTCAGAATTTCTCCATCAGTTGCAATATTTAAATCTGCCATTCCAACCTTAACCAAATTTTGTTGTATCATTCGCCAACGACTCCCAATGCCCTGAAAATTTTACCGAACGAATCCGGATCAGGTATAAGGAAGAAATGTCCTTCCAGCGATTGATGGTCCTCCAAAAATTTGGTTTCAATTAATAAAGCCGAGTCACCCATTTCACCGTACTGCATTAAGCCATAGCTCAAAATCGGGCCTGCCATATCGACCGCAATAGCAGGTACAGATGGTGCCATCGTAAGATTAGTAAAGTCCGCTAATGATGATAAATAGGAGCCTGCCAAAATATTACCGATCTCGCATAATGCCGATAGCTCCATTTCGGAATATCCATTTTGCTCCTCGACATTTATGGCAAGCAATTGATGTAAAATTCTTTTTGCTGGCTCTTCTTCTATTATAAAAAACATATTACCCGGGGCTTCACCCTCTACACGAAGGAAAACCGCGATTACAATTTGCTCAGATCCGCCCACTCGCTCTGCTACCTCTTCGAAAGGCAGCAGGCTCACTCTGGGAACAGCCATATCAACAGGTTTGTTTAACAAGCGAGATAATGCCGTTGCCGCATTACCTGCTCCGATGTTGCCGACTTCTTTCAAAACATCTAATTCAAATGCTTCAAAGCGGCTGTATAGGTTCACTTTCTATACCTCAAGCTGTTCAAGCTGAATGATTTCGTTTTTGTTCAAAACTTCAGTAAGATTAAGCATGATGAGAAGTCGACCTTCACCAAGCTTGGCTATGCCTCTTAAGTATTTGGCTTTGATTCCACCGACAATTTCTGGCGGCAGATCAATCGTGTCGGTATCGATATCAATAACATCGTTCGCGGAATCTACGATGAAGCCAACCTCCATATCAGCTACAGCAACTACGATAATTCTCGAATTGTCAGTAGCAACCGTTTCCGATAGATTGAAGCGGCCGCGAAGGTCAATGACTGGAACGACTACTCCCCGCAGATTAATTACACCTTTAATGAAAGCTGGTGTTTTGGGAACTCGTGTAATTGGAGATAATCTTTCAATCGTGCGAACCTTATCTACTTCGATACCATATTCCTCGTTGCCTAGTGCGAACACGATAACCTTTAATTCTTCTCCCATCGTTAAAAACCTCCCTATTTGATTAATGCATTCGGATCAATGATTAGTGCGACATGTCCATCGCCAAGAATAGTTGCGCCTGATACAGTAGGAATATTTGTTAAATATTTGCCTAGTGACTTCAAGACAATTTCACTTTGTCCGATAAACTCATCAACTGTAACAGCTGCCCACTTCTCGCCTTTGCGAACCACAACGATTTCAGTCTCTTGCTCGTCATTTTCGTTGAAATCCGGCGATTCCAATACCTTGCTTAAGGAAATAAGAGGAATAATTTGATTCCGGAATTCTATCATTTTATTACCGTGGACCACTAGCACTTGCTCTCTACGAATAATACCGGTTTCGACAATCGATGATAATGGTATGGCATATTTCTCTGATCCAAGCTTAATCAGCATTGCTGCGATGATAGATAAGGTTAACGGGAGTTGGACAGAAAATTTCGTTCCTTTTCCAAACGTAGAATCTATGGTTACATTACCGCCCAGTGCAGTTATTTTGGATTTCACGACATCAAGACCAACGCCGCGACCGGAAATATCAGATATCTTATCGGCGGTACTAAATCCTGCTGCAAAGATCAGCATATTAATTTCATCTGGTGACAGCTGCTTTGCTTGCTCTTCTGTTATAACACCATTTTTGATGGCTGTTTTCAATACACGCTCATGATGAATGCCTCGGCCATCCTCTTCGACTTCAATAAACACGTGATTTCCGCTGTGGTAGGCTCTTAAATGAATCGTACCTGTCTCCGGCTTACCGGCAGCAATTCGCTCATCAATCGTTTCGATACCGTGATCAACAGAGTTACGCAACAAATGAACAAGCGGATCGCCTATCTCGTCAATGACCGTTCGATCCAGCTCAGTGTCAGCACCAGTAACAACGAGCTCAATTTTCTTATCTAATGACTTAGCCAAATCTCTGATCATTCGTGGAAAACGATTGAATACAGAGTCAACCGGAACCATTCGAAGCTTCAAAACAATGCTTTGAAGATCCGAGCTGACTCGAGTCATATGCTCAACCGTCTCCGTTAAATCATTGCGTTTGATCTCGCTGGAAAGCTGCTCTAATCTTACACGGTCAATAAGCAGCTCACTAAATAAATTCATAAGCATGTCCAATCTTTCGATATCAACGCGGATGGTTCGCGATACGCCGCCGGCTGCTGCAGGCGCCGTTCCGGCTTGCGCTTTGCTTGGAGCGGCTTCGCGCGCAGTCTCTGCCTTAGCCTCCGCAGCTACAGCTTCATTTGATGCAGATACCGCTTCTGCTGCAGCCGCTGCTGGCGCTTGATTCAGCATTGCTAATGACTCGCTGTCCAGCTGCGTTACGTTGACGGTCTCAATTTCTGAAATATTAGAAATTTGCGCCTGCAATTCATCTTGGCTCAAGCTGGAAATCGTAAATACAGAAAATGAGAAATCAAATTTTTCTTGTTCAATATCTTGAACGGATGGATTGGACTTGATAACCTCGCCATTACGCTCCAACACTTCAAATACCATGTATGCACGAACCGCTTTTAGCAAGCAATTATCGCGAATGGTAACCTGAACATGATGCACCTTATGGCCGCTTTCGATGGATTGCTGTAAAATTGAAGCTTGATATTCATCCAGCAGCATCGCCCCTGATGCGCTTGATGGTGTGGCCACTGTGGGTGCTTCAGCCACAGCTAAAGTCACATTCCCCGGATTGTAATCACTCTTCAGTATAACTTGAAGTGACGCCACAATCGTCGTTACGTCAGCCTTTCCTGTACCACCGCCCACAATATCTTGAACCATTGCTTCAAGGGCATCCAGCCCTTTAAACAAGGTATCAAATATAAAGCTGTCCATTTTGAGCTTATTGTTCCGAACGAGATCAAGTACATTTTCCATCTCGTGTGTTAAGGCCGCCAAATCTTCGAAGCCCATAGTCGCAGACATTCCTTTCAGCGTATGCGCTGAACGAAATATGGATTGAACAATACTTAGCTCCTCCGGCTCGCCTTCAAGCCGCAGTAGATTTTCATTCAAAGACTGCAAATGATCATTTGATTCATCGATAAACATCGAAAGGTAGGCATTCATATCCATTTTCTAGCACCTCCTGTAGTGTAGTTTAGTGATTCTAGCCTATTTATTTCAACACTGCCTGCACTAATTGTGAAGCAATGTGTTGCAACGGTAATATTTTATTCACACAGCCCGCTTCGATCGCTGCACGCGGCATTCCGTAAACGACACAGGTTTCCTCTGCTTCAGCAATCGCAGATTCTATTCCGTCATCCGCCAACTGCTTCATCCCTTTTGTTCCATCACTGCCCATACCCGTCATAATGACAACATGCCGCCTCAGATCTCTATAAGCTAGCAATGATTCAAATAGTACATCCACGGAAGGACGATGACCATTTCGCTGAGGCTGCTCCGTTAGTAATATGGCGTAGCCTGAAGCATCTTTTGCAAGCTCCATATGATAACCGCCGGGCGCAATATACACAACGCCAGCAGACACCCTTTGTCCCTGCTCGGCTTCAACAACATGGAGCGCACTAAAGCTGTCTAGACGCTGCGCAAGGGATTTCGTGAATTTAGGCGGCATATGCTGAACGACAAGCACCGGCGCTGGAAGATCGCCTGGCAGTGTGGTGATGACCTCATGCAATGCCCTTGGTCCCCCGGTAGAGGTCCCTAGCGCAATGATATGGCGGAACGTGGTGCTCGCACCGGAAACGATGTGCTTTCTTGAAGAAGCAGAGTTTTTCATTCCTGCAGGTTCACTATGTGAATCCCGAACGGCTGGTCTTCGTGGTGTAATAACAGCTTTTGGTTTGCTTGGTGCTGCTTGCTCCGCCTTAATTTCTTTTTGATTCTTATGTAAAGAGGATGCCGCACGCGGCTCAGGCTTTTTGCTCTGAGCAGATGGTTTCAGCTGTTTCTGATCCTCAACCGGACTTGAGACCTTTGCTTGCGGCGGCTCCTCTGGTTTTAACGTTTGCTTGATCTTATGTTCGACAATTGCAGGCTTCGTCTCTACTGTATCCGTAGCAGTTGTACTTTCTGCCTCCATCTTAATAATTGGCTGATGCTGCTTGGTTTGTACCGCAAATCGAAGCTTCTCCAGCAATACCTCTCCAACCTGATGAATATCATTCGAGATGGCGCTAGATGGTTTCCTAATAAAGTCGAATGCCCCAAAATGCAGAGCTTTAATCGTCTCTCTCGTATTATCCTCGCTTATACCCGACAGCATAATGACTGGCGTTGGACGGTTACTCATAATGAGTTGTAACGCTTCTATTCCATTCATTATTGGCATTTCTAAATCCAGCGTAATCGCATCCGGCTTCCATACACGGACTGCTTCAACAGCCTCCTGTCCGTTTACGGCCGTAGCTACAATCGTAAATTGTGGATCCTGAATAATTAGATCGCTTATGATTTTTCGCATGAAGGCGGAATCATCAACAACAAGGATACGATAAGGAGCCATTTTATTCCCTCCTCATTTCCAAAGGATTATCTTGAAAGTCTGAACATTTTATGCAAAAACCCTTTGACTCCGCCGCTAACAGGGTTACTCTGCGGGATTTCGAGAAATTTCTTTGCGATTCTCTCGATCGCAACGGATGCTTCGCTTCCGGGAAAGGCAACTGTAAAGGGCACCTGACGCTTCACAGCCTTTGTTACATTAGGATCATCCGGAACAATTCCCAACGATGGTAATGTTGAATGCAGAAATCGCTCTGCCACTAAACTGATTTTATCGGCAGTCTGCTTTCCTTCACGATAATCAACTGCCCGATTGACGATAAGCTTGAAATTGACATCCACATCCATAGCCTTCACCATTTTAATAAGGGCATAGGCATCGGTAATGGAAGTAGGCTCTGGAGTTGTAACCACAATTGTCTCTTGAGCCGCTGTAATGAATTTTACAGTTTCTTTCGACAAACCTGCCCCGGTATCAAACAAAATAACGTCATATTTTCCGTGAAGCTTGCTTATTTCCTCCGCAAAAAAATCCAACTGCTCCGTTGACAAGTCAAGCAAATCTTTAAAGCCTGATCCGCCTGCTATAAAATTAAGACCTTCAGGACCTTCCTGCACAATGTCCCAAATCGTTTTTTCCGTCTTCAGCAAATGGTAAAGATTATAGGAAGACGATATGCCCATCAGCACATCAATATTGGCCATACCGATATCTGCATCAAACACAAGCACTTTTTTTCCTAACCGCTGTAGAGTTAATGCAAAGTTAAGACTGAAATTCGATTTCCCCACTCCGCCTTTTCCGCTTGTCACCGTCACAATACGAGTCGTGCGTCCCTCTTCTCGAAGCTCCTGTTGCTTGACTAAATTACGTAATGCTTCTGCTTGGTCGTTCATCGGCTAGCGCTCCCTAATAACTGTTGAATATAGGACTCGACTTGGAATTTCTCAATATCGTCTGGTACGGTCTGACCGCTTGCCATATAGGTTGGAAATAATTCGTAATTTACAATTAAGTTAAAGATTGCACCGTAGACGGCAGTCTCATCAAGCTTTGTAAATAGCACCTTCTTAATACCATATTTGACAAAACGATCGGCAACCGCTGCCATATCCTTTGATTTCCCAGTCATGCTCAATACGAGAATGGTCTCGCTGGGCTCAGTTGATTGCAGAAGGCTATTAACCTCCGAAACATGAAGCTCACTCCGAAAATTCCGCCCAGCCGTATCCATATAGATGAATTCGCGATCTTCAAGCTGCTTTAAGGCTTTGGGCAGGTCCATCGTAGAAAACACGACTTCCAAAGGAACATTCAATATATTCGCATAGGTTCTTAGCTGATCAACAGCTGCAATTCGGTAAGTATCAGAAGTAATAAAGCCTACTTTACGTCCCTGCTTAATAGTATGCTCCGCTGCAAGCTTCGCGATTGTTGTTGTCTTGCCAACTCCTGTAGGGCCGACAAAATGTACAACTCTTGCTTCTGGATGAATACCGCTCCCTCCATAAGGCTGAAGCCATGCCTTAAGCTGCTCCGCTGCAAGCTCCCATACCTGCTCCTTTGTAAATTCCGTATGCTCTTCGTCTTGTTTAGCCAGAATAATTTGAATCAGCTGTTCGATCCATTGCATATCCATTTCCTGATCGACTAGATGTTCTTTAAGCTCCAGCAATTGATCTGACAGAAAGGTATGATCACTCTGTTGTTTTGATAGCTTAACCACATACTGTCGTAAGTCGCGAATCTCATCAATAATAAATTGCTCACGCTCTTCTCGTTCCTTTTGCTTCTCAGAGGTTTGAGCAGCAGACGTTTCGAGCATAACGTTCGTCGGACGTTCAGCGGCCCTTAAAATTTGCTCCAGCATAGCCTCAGCTTGGGGAGCAGGTTTGGGCTGTTGAATATTCTGATTTACTTGATTTACTTGATTCGCATGATTCGTTTCAATAGCTGCAATCACTTCCATCTTCTTCTTTCGAAACATGCCCATGAAGCCGCCAACCTTAATTTCCTTTGTATTCAGTATGATAGCGTCTTTTCCCAACTCGCTCCTGATCATGGTCACAGCTTCTGGCAGTGCATTAACAACGTATCGCTTTACTCTCATAGATTCACCACCCCAACGCTTTGAACTTCAATGTTAGGCTCCAGCTCGCTATAGGAAAGGACTGGAAGGTCCTGCATCGTTCTTTCCACGATTTGTCTTAAGTACATTCTAATCGTCGGTGAAGCCAGAACAACCGGCTGCTGACCAGCTTGAATTTGGCGATTGACATGCTCATTAAGCTTTTGATAGATTTGCTGCGTAGAGATCGGATCGAGCGCTATGTAACTGCCTTGATCTGTTTGCTGCACAGACTCAGCAATCTTCTTCTCCAATTGAGGCCCGACGGTAATGACTTTAAGTGTATCCCCGCCTGCCGAAAATTGCTGCGTAATTTGCCTGGATAACGCCTGGCGAACATATTCCGTCAAAATATCCGGGTCTTTCGTATAGTTTCCATGGTCAGCCAGAGATTCAAAAATGGTTACAAGATCACGGATCGAAATTTTCTCGCGCAGCAGCTTGGAAAGCACCTTCTGCACATCACCAATCGTCAATATGGATGGGATAAGCTCATCAATTAGAGCAGGATAGGTTTCCTTCACATTTTCTACCAGGAGCTTTGCTTCTTGACGTCCTATCAACTCGTGAGCATGACGCTTAATAGTCTCAGTTAAGTGAGTAGCGACAACCGATGGCGGGTCGACAACGGTATAGCCAGACAACTCTGCTCGTTCTTTCATCGGCTCATCAATCCAAATGGCCGGCAAGCCGAAAGCTGGCTCCGTCGTTTCAATCCCGACCACCGAATCATCCTCAAAGCCGGGGCTCATCGCCAGGTAATGATTGAGCAGCAAATCGCCCCGCGCTACCATATTTCCTTTTATTTTGATGACATATTCATTTGGCTTTAATTGAATATTGTCTCGGATTCGAATAACCGGTACAACTAATCCAAGCTCAAGCGCGCATTGTCTGCGGATCATAATGATCCTGTCAAGCAGATCTCCTCCTTGCTGCGTATCCGCCAACGGAATCAAGCCGTATCCGAACTCAAATTCAATCGGATCAACTTGCAGCAAGCTAATTACACTTTCAGGACTTCGCACTTCTTCAATCTGCTGTTCCTCGACAAGCATATCCTCTTGCTCCTGCTGTTTGCTGATCTGTTTCTGCATGTACCAGGCGCCGACAGCAAGCAGAATGGCAAATGGCCAAGTTCTCATGATGCCGATCGGCGTAAGTCCGAGTAATCCAATTGTACCGGAAGCTATGTATAAGAGCTTCGGATATTTGAATAGCTGAGCAGTCACGTCCTCAGCCAGATTGCCGTCAGACGCGGCTCTCGTCACAATAAGTCCTGCTGCAGTTGAAATAAGCAAAGCAGGTATTTGGCTGACCAATCCGTCCCCGATGGTCAGAATCGAGAAGGTAGAAAGCGACTCTCCAAAGCTTAAACTGTGAATGGTCATACCAATAATAAAGCCGCCTACTAAATTGATGACGAGAATAATAATCGAAGCGATCGCATCGCCCTTTACGAACTTACTCGCACCATCCATCGCTCCATAAAAGTCGGCTTCACGTTCAATTTTCGAGCGACGTTCCTTCGCTTGCTGTTCATTAATGAGACCTGCATTCAAATCAGCATCGATACTCATCTGTTTACCCGGCATTGCATCGAGTGTGAACCTTGCGGCAACCTCTGCTACCCGCTCGGAACCTTTCGTAATGACGATAAATTGAACGACGACTAGAATGAGGAAAACGATAAAGCCAATGGCTATTTGTCCTCCGCCCACCCAGCTGCCGAATGCGGCAACAACCTCTCCGGCTTCAGCATGCGACAAAATGTTTCTTGTTGTCGATACGTTTAGCGCAAGACGAAAAAGAGTAGTGATTAATAGAATCGCTGGGAATATAGAAAAGTCTAGCGCTTCCCTCGTATTCATTGCGATAAGTAATATCATCAGCGCCATAGAAATGTTTAGTATTATGAGTATGTCCAGCAATAGAACCGGGATCGGGATTATCATCATGAGAACTATGCCGATTACTCCGAATAGAATGACGAAATCTTTTACTTTCATGACGCCGCCTCCTCCCAGTAAATTATGATGATTTCGCACGGCCCTTCATCTTATATACATACGCCAAAACTTCCGCCACAGCCTGGAACAGATCTGGAGGAATGACATCCCCAATTTCGGCCCGTTCGTAAAGTGCTCTGGCTAATGGCTTATTTTCCATCGTAACAACGCCATTTTCCTTTGCTATCTCTTTAATTCGCAGAGCAACATGATCCATGCCTTTTGCAACGATCTTCGGCGCTTCCATCAGAGAAGCATCATATTTTAATGCAATGGCAAAATGCGTTGGGTTTGTAATGATTACATCTGCTTTGGGTACCTCCTGCATCATTCGCTGAAGCGCCATTCTGCGCTGGCGTTCGCGGATTCGTCCTTTGATTATAGGGTCACCCTCTGATTTCTTATGCTCATCCTTAATATCCTGCTTCGACATTCTTAAGCTCTTGCTATGCTCGTAACGCTGATATAAGTAATCCGCAAACGCCAATACAGCCAATACAGCACCGATCTCGATGCCTAACCTGATGGTTATGCCCGCTGTATAACTGAATATTTGTTGAATTGATAATGAAGCGAGCAAAAGGATACGATCCCATTCTTTCAATATAGCCATATAAACAAGAATGCTGACAATAGAAAGCTTCAATAAGCTTTTCAAAAATTCAACTAGTGTTCTCGCTGAGAAAATACGCTTGAAGCCCTCGATCGGATTTAACTTTGACAGCTTCATTTTGAGCGGATCACCTGTCAGTAGAAAACCGAACTGCATAAGGTTTCCTAAAACACCGACAAGGATCGCGATTGCAAATATGGGAAGAAGCATGAGAAGCAGCTGTGCAGTAAGGTCATTAAAAAGCGTTATCATATTGCCGGTTGTTACATCCATGAGCAGCCAGTTCTCAAACAAATTATCGAACATCATCATGATGCGTTCTTTATAAAAGCTGCCTAACATCATAAAGCTCATAAATACAAAGGTTAATATAAGTGCACCGGGCAAGTCCGGAGATTTAGCAATCTGCCCCTTCTTTCTTGCGTCGTCTTTCTTCTTCGGTGTAGCCTGTTCAGTCTTCTCCTGACTGAATAATTGAAGATCAAGCTCTAGGCGGTAATTACGCACGATTCCATCCTCCTATTGCCCTGCTGGCGGCGGTCCTTGCACAATTCCGAATAGCTGCTCCAACGCTTCGAACATGATAGAAAACAATCTTTCAAAGATGCCTGACAGACTTGGCATAAGCAGCATAAGTAAGATTAGACCTATTATGAGCTTCAATGGTATACCGATAACAAAAACGTTGAATTGCGGTGCTGACTTTGTTAAGAAGCCTAACCCGACATCTGTCAAAAACATGGCTACAACTAATGGGGCAGCAACTTGAATACCAAGTAAAAATACATTCCCGACCAATCTGGTTAAAAAATCAGTAACACCGCCGCTCATCAGCCTGCTGAATAGTTCATTTGACAGAGGCATCCATTTATAGCTATCCATCAAGCCCGCTAACAGAAAATGATGGCCATTCATCATCAGAAAGATGACGATCATGAGCATATACTTGAAGTTACCAAGCATTGGCGCAGATGCGCCTGTATGCGGATCCACAATATTAGCCATTGCAAAGCCCACTTGCAAATCCATAAAGGCGCCAGCCGTTTGAACAACTGTAAAAAATAAATAGACTACGTAACCCATCAACACACCGACTAAAATTTCTCGAAGGACTGCCAGTACGTATTGCGCATCCGGAACGATCGTCTGCTCCATCCCATACGTTAGAAAAACAATAAAAGAAATAAAAAAACCAAGTCCGATTTTAAACGTATTGGGTACTACACGAGACGAGAAAACAGGAGCTACGACGAAAAATGCAGTTATTCGACAAAAGATTAGCAAAAAAATAGGAAAACCTTGTACGATCGCATTCATTCATTCACAACCTAACCGATGTAATTATGGAGATTATTCAGCAGATTGTAAGTGAAGTCGATGACCGTATTTAGAATCCATGGACCAAAAACGATAATGGACACGAAGACAGCTACAATTTTGGGAACGAAAGCAAGCGTCTGCTCCTGTATCTGTGTTGTTGCTTGAAAAATACTGACGATTAACCCAACAACCAGGGCAAGAACGAGCATTGGCGCACTGGCTTTCAAAACCACAAAGACGGCCTCACCAGCCAGTCCGATTATGAAATCAGTACTCATTAAACGTATCTCCTTGCTGTGTTCACGTATTAAAGCTCAATAATAGAGATTTAACGATCAAATACCAGCCATCTACTAATACGAACAGCAATAATTTGAAAGGCAATGAGATCATAACCGGCGGAAGCATCATCATCCCCATAGCCATCAAAGTACTTGCAACAATCATATCAATGACCAGGAAAGGTATAAAAATCATAAACCCCATCTGAAATGCGGTTTTGAGCTCGCTTATCGCAAAGGCCGGAATTAATACCGTGATCGGTATATCTTCAAACGAAGCCGGTCTCTCCGTTTGTGTATAGTTCATGAACAGAAGCAGGTCCTTCTCTCTCGTATGAGAAAACATAAATTTTTTCATTGGAACGGCCGCTTCCTCAAGAGCTTCCGTTTGAGAAATTTGACCATTCAGATAGGGCTGTAGCGCAACCTGGTTTACTTCAGAAAATGTTGGCGCCATAATAAAAAAAGTGAGAAACATGGCAAGTCCGATGAGCACCTGATTGGGCGGCATCTGCTGCGTGCCAAGTGAAGTTCTTACAAAACCGAGTACGATAATAATTCGTGTAAAGCTGGTCATTAATACAAGAATAGCTGGTGCAACACTTAAAACTGTTATTAATAGAAGTATGGACAATGCACTAGTACCAGGCGCTTCGCCATTCCCGTTACCTATATTAATAGATACATCAGGTAACGGCTCCGCGAATGCTTGATTATGTAATAATAATGCAAGCAGTTGTACAGCAACGATTGATATCCACCACTTATTTTTCATCATCCATCAACCGTTCGTTTGTTTTAGAGTCATGCAGCAACGATTCCAATTGTTGCTTGCGATCGGCCTGCTGACTAAGCTTGTTATTAAGCAAACTCTGAAAGGAAGAAGACTGGTTCCATTGATCGTTTGTTGGCTCGGCTCCAGCTTTCTCATTCCGATTCCTCACCTTGCTTAATAGGAGTGATAAAGTATTTTGCGGCCAACCTGTATCGGATTGACGTTCTATCGCAGCGATAACCTCGCGAACTTGTTCAGCATCATCCAGCTTATCAATCAGCGTAATCTCAGTGCCTACTCCTACGATGTAAATCCGCCCTGCAATTTCAATAACCTGAATCGAATTATTTTGTCCTAGCGCGATACCTCCGAGAGAACGAAGCGAACGATTCGCCCCCCATGCTTGGTTGCGCTTGGACAACCATTTAATGACCAAGATGATCAGGACGATAACGATAGCCAGAGAGATAAATACCCAAATCATACTGCCGGCTAAATTTTGTGAATTGGAGAAAACCATTTGTTCATCATTGTTTGCGGTGCTGCCGTCTGCTGCGGCAGCAGCCGCAAAACCTGGCCAAATCGTCATCCCAAGAGCAGACACCATTGAAATGTACGAATGTATGTTCAGCATTTCCCTTACCGTTATCCGAGCGTTTTCTTGATCGCTTCGATAACGCGATCGGCTTGGAATGGCTTCACGATAAAATCCTTTGCGCCTGCTTGAATCGCGTCAATAACCATGGCTTGCTGACCCATCGCTGAGCACATAATAACCTTTGCATTGCCATCCAGCTTTTTGATTTCCTTAAGCGCGGAAATTCCGTCCATCTCAGGCATCGTGATATCCATTGTCGTTAAATCCGGTTTTAGTTCCTTGTACTTCTCAACCGCCTGAGCACCGTCTTGTGCTTCACCGACGACTTCGTAGCCGTTCTTTGATAAAATGTCTCGGATCATCATGCGCATGAATGCTGCATCGTCTACGATTAGAATGCGGTTTGCCATTTTTTATCCTCCTAGGATGTGATGTTATTGTAATTTTTGAATGCGGTCCCATTGGCTTACGATATCTGTTACACGAACACCAAAGTTTTCATCAATGACAACAACCTCGCCTTTAGCGATTAGCTTATTGTTAACCAAGATGTCAACAGGCTCGCCGGCCAGCTTGTCCAGCTCGATGATTGAACCTTGCGACAGCTCTAAAATATCTTTTATTTGCTTCTGGGTCCTTCCTAATTCTACAGTGACCTTTAGCGGTATGTCGAGTAATAAATTAAGGTTTGTCTCGTCTGCTTGCGCAAAAGGCATGTTTTCAAAATTAGCAAATTGTACAGGCTGTACATTAACATTGCGATTAGCTGTCTGGCCGTATGTATGCGGTCCAGGCGGCTGCATCGGGTATTCATAGCCTGCTGCAGGTGTCTGGTATGGCATCTGCGGTATCTGCGGCATTTGCGGTGCTGCATGCATTTGTGGAGGCATCGTATGCATTGGAGGCGCAGCCGCAGCCGTCTGCTGAATCGCTTCTGCTTGCTGAACAGCTGGCGGAGGCGTTACCGCTGCCGGTGCTGGTGTTTCGTCCATACCGGACATCAATATATCAACCATATGCTTCGCAAATGCGACTGGAAGCAACTGCATAATCGTAGAATCAATGAGATCACCAATCAATAACCGGAAAGAGATTTTGATAAACAGATCAACAGGCGGCAAATGGTCCAAACCATCACCCTTGTTAACATCTAAAATATCAATGCCGGGTGGTGAAATATTAACAAAGCGATTAAAAATCGTCGACATCGATGTTGCGGAAGAGCCCATCATTTGATTCATCGCTTCTTGAACAGCGCTGATATGAATTTCATTTAGCTCTTCTATTGTAACATCACCCTCGCCGCCCAGCATGAGGTCTGCGATAATTTGCGCATCCTTGGTTTTGATCACTAATGAATTAATGCCTTGGAAGCCATCGACATACTGAACGCTGACAGCAACATGCGGTTTAGGAAAAATATCTGGAAGCTCGTCCTTTCTGACAAGCGTTACTTGAGGCGTCGTAATATCGACTTTTTTTCCAAGCAATGTTGAGAGAGCCGTAGCCGCGCTGCCGAACGTGATATTCCCAATTTCACCCAATGCATCCTGCTCTAAAGCCGACAAATAGTCTGTTAGCAAATCTTCACCTGGGGTTGCTTCTGTCGGTTCTGGTTCGTTGGAGGATTGTCGAAGCAGCGCATCAATTTCCTCTTGTGATAAATAATCCTTACTCATCATTGTCTTCTTCAACTCCTTCGCTGATTACCTCGTCGACCTGCACAGCCATCCGATCCTTCACGGAGCCTGGACTGCCTATGAATTTCAGCTTGTCTCCAACCTTAATTTTCAAGCCGTCATCAACCGATTTATTTAGTGATATGACATCCCCAATATTCAGACCAAGAAATTCTTTGATCGTAATGGAAGATTCTCCGAGCTCCGCTACGATTGGAAGTTTGGCTTTGCTTACCCTTTGCTCTAATATCTCGACCTCTTCAGGCGCACGGGCTTTCTTCTGCGATACAAACCAATGGTGAACAGATAATCTTGACATGATAGGCTCGATTACGACATGCGGAATACAAAGGTTGATCATGCCCGTTGTATCGCCAATTTTAGTGCTGAACGATATGAGCGCAATCGTCTCATTCGGAGATACAATCTGCATAAATTGCGGATTTGTCTCCAAAGCTTCCAGCCTTGGCGATATATCAATAATCGTTCTCCATGCCTCCTGCAGGCTCTCAAAGGTACGGCTAAATATCCTTTCCATAACGATCGTTTCGATCTCAGTCAGATTATTGATTTTAGATGGAGCCGTTCCTTGCCCGCCTAGCATTCTATCCAACATCGCATATGCAACGTTAGGATGAACCTCGAGTACCATACGACCTTCTAGCGGCTCCGCTTCAAATATGTTCAAAATCGTCATTTTTGGAATCGAACGAATGAATTCGTCATATGGCAATTGCTCGACCTGCACGACATTGATTTGAACGAAAGTGCGAAGTTGCGCTGAGAAATAGGTTGTCAAATATCGCGCGAAGTTTTCGTGAATACGAGTTAAGCTCCGGATATGATCCTTCGAGAAACGAACTGCGCGCTTAAAATCATAAACACTGACTTTACGTGTCGTTTCTTCCTTTTTCAAATCCTCCGCATCCATTTCCCCGGAGGACAATGCAGCAAGAAGCGCATCAATTTCATTTTGCGATAAAACATCAACCAAATATCTCACCTCCTTCGAGGAATGTCGGCATCATCAACTATATTTGCGAAATAATAAAGTTTGTGATTTCTACTTTGATCAGCTTCCCTTTGGGAAGGATCGGATTAATTAAATTTAACAATTTAGATTCAAGAGCATCCTCGCCTTGTGAGCCCTGCAGCTCCTCGGGTGTCATATCCGCCACCGTGCGGTTAATAATCGGCCTTATTTCAATTTCAAGCAGCTTATCAAAGGATTCTTTTGTTTTTTTACTATCGAGCTGGAAGGCAAAGTTGAGCATTACAACATAATCAGGATCTTTAAGATTTCTTCTAAAATCCTTTAATTCGGATGTGACCTCTACACGCTCATCAGCAGACAAAACCTTGACCTCAATCGTCTTTGTCTCGTTAGATTGCTCCTTCGGGTCCGAAAAAAACGATTTAAATAAAATAATAGAGACGATTGCGATTAACGTAATCGCGAGTAAAATTGTAATTAACCATGGTATCATCTTCTTCATACTCAGAGACCCTCCGTCTGCTCACTCTTTTGGGCTCCTGCAATGAGGCCGATTGAACGAAGAAACTGCTGATTAAGCATCAACAGCTCTGCTGTCTTCTCCTTCACTACTAGCTTCTTACCCGTCGTAAGCGTAATAACCGTATCAGCAGATTCTTCAATTATTTCAATTAAAAGAGCATTAATTGTAACCTTCGAGCCATTCAAACGTGTTACGGTAATCATTAGCTACCCCCTCACACCTAGGGGAGGCTATTAAGCCTCCCACTGGTTATGACTTACCTATCGTTTTAAGTTAACAACTTCTTGCAAAATTTCATCAGATGTTGTAATAATACGAGAGTTCGCTTGGAAACCGCGTTGTGCTACAATCATTTCTGTAAATTCAGCCGTTAAGTCAACGTTTGACATTTCGAGCTGGCCGGCAACAATGGATCCGGTACCTAGTTCCGCGTCACCAGCGAACGACAAGTAATCCTCAACATTCGCTTCCGGATTCGCATTTGCCGTTACACGGTACATGTTCCCGCCAAGCTTCTCAAGACCAGAAGGATTTACAACTCTTGCTACGCCGATTTGAGTAATAGGCTCGGTACCATCTGCAGTCACACCCATAATCGTGCCATCCTGTCCAATCGAAAATGCGGTAACGCCATCTTCCAGCGCGATTGGCTCGCCATCGACATTCAACACAAAGTATCCATCGCTTGTAACAAGCTGTCTGTTCGCGTCAAGCGTAAAGTTTCCTGCGCGGGTAAGCAGCATCTCAGAATCCTCATTGGCTCTAACTACGAAGAATCCATCTCCGTCAATACGCAGATCTGTTGGTTGATTGGTCGTCATAGCGCTGCCAGCAGTATGTACTGTGTCTATGGAGCTGATCGATACGCCCAGACCGATTTGCTTCGCATTGACACCGCCGCGCGCACCGTCCTCAGGAGCTGTGACGCCGGCAACCGTCTGGCTAAGAATATCCTTAAACATAACTCGACCTGCTTTAAAACCAACCGTATTAACGTTCGCAATATTGTTTCCAATGACGTCAAGCTTTGTTTGAAAGCCACGCATACCAGAAACGCCCGAATACATCGATCTTAGCATTTACGTTATTCCTCCTAATAATGGTTATTATTTCAAAAATATCACACTATCAACAGCTGCTTCGATCGGTCCGCAGCTCAAGGCCTCCTGATAGGTCCAGCCTTATGATAAAACAATAGCGCTATCGATTTGAGTAAATACGCTATTTCTCATTTGACCGCCATCCATGGCGGTTACAACGGTACGGCTCGGTACGTTCACAATCATTGCAATATCTTTGAATAAAATTAACGAGTCCTTGGCACCTTTAGATTCCGCTTCATCAACAGCATTCATAATTTTCGTGATCGACTCTGGTTGCAGGCTAATGCCGCGCTGCTGCATACGAACCTCTGCATGATGACTAAATTTAAGCACTTTAGCATCGAGCATGCCTTGAAAGCCCGAAGCTTGCGTCGTACGTCCTGCTGCTTTTTTTGGCTGAAGCGGCGTTGATTTAACCGGAAATAAATGACCGATCTTCATTTTCTCATTCATTAGCTTTCAACCCCCTTAATCGTGGCTGAAGCAAAAGAATTTGGATCAAGAACTGCAGCGCCTCCGTCACTCTTAGATTCATCTGCAGCAAGGTTGTCCGCATTTGTTTCTGAGATGGAGGTAACATAATCTAGCGCTACTTCCGAATCTCCGGCCTTCGCATAAAGAATTCCATTCTTAGAAATAATAGAATCCACAGTGCCCTTTGATGTTATAACAGCGCCTGCCTGATCATATTGGTTCCACTCAATCGTTTTCCCGATAATACTCGATGCTGAACCTATGTTCTGACGCATTAAGGAAAGCTCCGTCGCCATGTTCATCAGCTGCTCTACTGAAGTGAATTGCGCCATTTGAGCAATAAACTCTTTATCCTGCAAAGGCTGCATCGGATCTTGATTCCGAAGCTGCGTAACAAGAATACTTAGAAATTGATCCTTGCCGAGCATATCCGTATTTTTCTTGGCGGCAGCCGCTTGAACATTGGACTGACTGTAATTAGGCCATACAACACGAGCAGAAACACTATCTGTCATAACCGATCACCTCCAATCCTCCATCACTGTGATGCATTCGTTACGCTTTGACGTTAATCCCTCTGCCGTATCCTAAATGCTGAACAGCAGCCTGTTCGATCAGATCGGCCTCAAACTGTGATTCGGCAGCTCCTTCATCACCTTTGAAGGCTTGTTGACCGGGTGCCCGTTGTTGATTGCCGCCTTGGCCATGCTGCTGTTGGAACAGCTGCGCAGCCGGTTGTCCCTGTGATACTTCCAGCTTATCGACGACAAGACCTTGTGCTTGAAGTGCAGCTCTAAGCTGTGCCATTTGATTATCGAGCATATCTTTCGCCATTACGTTATCTGTCTGGAAAACAGCAGTTAACAAACCATTCTGCATCGTAATACGGACGTCGACCTGACCCAGATGCTCTGGGAACAACATCAGTTTGGCTTCAGATACGCCATTAAGTGTTGAAATATTGAATTTTTGGATGACTAACCCTGTCATCGATTGAGCAAAATCATCAGCAACAACAAATGATGTTGTTACAGCAGCAGCATTTGTCGCAGCTAACGCTGCTCCACGCGCCATTTCGGGATTATTTATCCCCATCTGTAACACCTGCTGCGGCTCCATTGAATTGTCTGCGGATTCCGCGTCAGCAGTTAGCGCATTTGCTTGTCCGGATGAAGAAAGATAAGAAGGATGTATTGCTTGCTGGGATAAACGCTGCAATAAAGCACTGACCTCAGCTGGCGGAGCGCTCTGAGCATGAAACAGCTGTTGTGCGAATACCGTCGATTTCGTTTGCGTTTTATCAGTTTCCACCGACTTGCCTTCCAAAATCGCTGCTATTGCTTCAAGCTGTTTTCCAACTATTACAGCCGGCTCTATATGCTGAATGCGCTTCACGTTACCTTGCTGAAGCAAGGCTTGCAGTTGAAGTAACGTATCCTGTAAATTATTCTTCAGCATCGCTATCTGACTATTCCCTTCAGTAGCGGTTTGTCCATTAAGCTCAGTAGACGATGCAGTACTATTCGTCTGAATTGCGGACGCCGGTATGCCAAGAATCGTAAGCAGCGCTGTCATTTGCTCAATCGCCGACTCCAGTTGCGCCATCTGTTCTTCAGCTTCTGTTGGGTCTTCCACAGCTTCTGATTTTGATGACTCAAGCTGAACCAATAACCCGTCAATTATTGTCATCAAATCTGATAAAGAAACCATGGCTTGAGTTCCATCAGCTTCAGTTGCATCTGAATGAATGACAGCTGTTATCACAGGTATTGGAGGTACCGCAGTTGATGATCCTGCAGCTGCTTCCGTCCCGGCTGTCGCACCATTAATTTGCTGAACCAATGTTTTTTGAAACACGACACCGTTCCCTGCTGAACCCGTTTGACCATTACCGGCTGATTGCGATGGGGGGTGTACTGCTGCAACTTGTGAAATCATCATCTCCATTTTTTCACCTCCTTCCCATGATTGCGTATAGATATCGTTTTAGAGCACTAGCTGCCTGTCATCATTTGCGAAACGAGTTGAGCTGTGATTGCCTCATTTAATTTGGACATTTCTGCGAGAATTGCGGATCGTGTCTGATTATCAACGGCATTCAGAATACGAATCACCTTACTTGGGCTCACATCCACCATTTTGATCAAGAGCTCAGCAGCGCTTGTCGCAGCCATTGCCGTAAAGGTTGCGCTTAGCTGTTCTTGATCCATTACCGAAGATGGCGCCTTCGTATCAGCAGATTCCTGTGTGCTTAGCCTGGCTTGAAGAGCTGCAATTTGCATATCCTTAGCGGTAACATTATCTTTTAGCATCATAGCTGCATCAGCAGCGGTCTGTGGATTCATCTTCTCCATAATGCGAACACGATCATCTGGACGCATATTTGCGAATACAAGCACCATTTCCTCAAGCGTCATGCTTTGTAGGATGGGCGCTGCTCTGCTAGGCGTTATTTTTGCAAACATGCTCGAAAGCTCTTGAATCTTTGCTTGATACTCCACATCCTCAAGCTGCTGTTCTTCATTAGCTACTTTAAGCTGCGAGTTATCAGTCTCCAAATTGTTAAGCTCCTGCTCAAGCGCTGCTTTTGCCTGGTTCGCTGCAGCAAGCTCACCTTCAACCGCCGTAAGCTGCGCTTGCAAATCTGCAATCTTTCCCGACATATTCGCATTCTTCAGCTCTTCATCATCAAGAGAATTATTTGCAGCATTTGGTTCGGGCAGCACGTCTCTCAGAACAGGAACAGAATTGCCCAATTCGAGCATTTTATTACGAAAATCATTGTCGACAAGGGTATACAGCACGCCAAGCAGAACGATTGCAAATAAAATCGGTGTCATCAAAAACATCAGACGTTCTATTGCACTGTAACCTTGCTTTTCCACTTCCGGTCCCGCCAACTTCATTCACTCCCTCTAGCCGGTCTCACACATTAGTTTATGGGGTTGATAGCATGAAACGGACACTTGCAAGCTCATCCAATTCGTTTTGCTCTTTGATTTGCATGGCATATTGGAACCGATTACGTGCATGATCCTTTGCTTTAAGCCACACCTTTTCGTCCTTCATTTTGTCAGAAAGCTTCATTCTGTTTTGCTCAACCACTTTTTGTGCTTGCAGTACATCAGTCAACTTGCTCGTAATACAGGTTACTAAATAGTCTAGATAATGTTGAATAGCCTGCAGCTCAGCTAACGGCACTGCGGACTGAGAGGCTTCAAGCAGCCTCAACTCCCATGCCGATTGCTGCGAACGCAATTGCTCGAGAGAAAGTTCCTCAGCGCTTAATACACCAATCGCCGAGGAGAGAATCCATTCCGCCTGTGTTTTCTCACTGGACTTCAAATCAACTATCTTTTGAAATGAATAACGAAACGATGCCATTAATTGGCTCAACTCCTATAGAAATCTTGTATTAAACGCTCCTGGGCTTCCTGTAAAGCTACCTTTTCGTTCGTCTTTTGCTTCGTATAACTATGTATGGAGTCAATAGATTCAAGCGCCAAATCAATTTCTGCATTTGAGCCTCGTTGGTACGCCCCGATATTAATAAGGTCTTCCGAATCTCTATATACAGATAAAAGCTTTTTCATTTCATTCGCCGCGTCCTGCTGCTGTTCCGTTACGATTTCCTTCATGACACGACTAACGGATGCAAGCACATCGATCGCTGGAAAATGGCCTTTGTGAGCCAAATGTCTACTAAGGACAATGTGACCATCCAGTATGCCTCGAACGGCATCGGCAATCGGTTCGTTCATATCATCGCCGTCTACAAGCACGGTGTAAAAAGCAGTGATTGAGCCTGCAGGACCTGTGCCGGCCCTTTCTAGCAGCTTTGGCAAAGCTGCAAATACCGATGGAGTATAGCCCCGGGTTGCAGGAGGTTCGCCTATGGCCAACCCAACCTCTCTCAGTGCCATAGCATACCTGGTCACCGAATCCATCATCAGCATGACGTTTAAACCGCGATCACGAAAATATTCTGCAATTGAAGTAGCGATTAACGCACCCTTCATCCGAATCAACGCGGGCTGATCCGATGTAGCAACAATAACGACTGAACGCGCAAGCCCTTCAGGACCAAGATCCTTTTCCATAAACTCGAGAACCTCTCTGCCGCGCTCGCCGATGAGGGCAATCACATTCACATCCGCAGAGGTATTGCGTGCAATCATGCCCAGCAAAGTACTCTTTCCTACGCCAGAGCCGGCGAATATACCAACACGCTGACCTCGACCGACGGTTAACAGTCCATCGATTGCGCGAACACCAATGCCTAGCGGTTCAGTAACACGCGGACGCATCAGCGGATTGCTCGGCTCATTGTGAGTGGAGTAATGCGGCATTCGTCTTGGCAGAAAGGAGCCATCGAGTGGATTGCCAAGACCATCGAGCACTTTACCCAGCAATTCAGAGCCAACCTGAACCGACAGGGGTTTGCCCGTCCCGACGACATCGCAGCCCGGGCTTATGGCATGCAGGTCGCCTAGAGGCATCAATATAACTTTATTATCTCGAAAACCGACAACCTCTGCTTTAATGGGTTTGACAGCCTTTGAAGGATAAATCAAGCATACGTCGCCGATACTTGCGTCAGGGCCCTCGGATTCAACTGTAAGGCCGATAACCTGTGTCACCTTACCATTAACCCGAACGGGATCTAGCGGCTGCAAATGCTCAATGTATTTCAAAACATCAAGATTATTCAATTTCATCATTTTGCCCTCGTTCTTCACCGCTCTGATGAGCGAGATGGAGAAGCTCACGCTTAATCTCAGTAAGCTGAGTATCAATCCGAGCATCGATGCTGCCAAACGCTGAACGTATGACGCAGCCGTTATCCTTAACTGTTGAATCAGGTAATATTTGCAGCTCAGCCTGTGAATCAATCGCCATAAGCAGCTCTTCTCGAGCGGCTTGTACGAAAGCGAGTTGCGCAGGCGCGACGCATAACGTTATTACACCCTGCTCTCTTCTTCGCGACAAAGATTTGCGTATGAGCTCAATGGCCATGTCTGGCGCCATTGTTAATTGTTTGCCAATAATTTTTTCAGCAATCGCACAACTTAATTCGACTAAGAAAGGTTCTGCTTCTTGTATAATCTGCTCGCGCATTTCATAAGCCGATTTCAGTACAGAAGACGCCTCAGTAAGCTTCTGCTCCCATAGCTCGCGTAATTCGTGTTCTGACTGCGCTGCTCCTTCGGCATAACCGAGCTCATAACCTGCCTTTCTAGATTCTTCAGAAGCTGCTTCATCTTCCTCGCGCTTCTGCAGCCACCATACATCCATTTGCTGTTCAGTTTCAGCGAGAAGCTTCTGACTTGCCTCAGCAGCCTCGCGAAGACGCTCTTCGGCAAATTGCTGGGCATCATTCAATATTTGATCCCGCAAAGAAATCGTTTCTTCATCCGGAACTGATTGTTCTGCATCAGCTGATTCATCAGCAGCTTCTTCCATTTCGATATGGCGCTGCTGCAGCCATTGCAGCTTCTTAAGCTGATCAACGGATACGACACTTGACGATTTGATCAGATTAGACAATGATATCGTCTCCTCCGCCGCGAGCGATGATGATTTCCCCAGACTCTTCTAATCTGCGAATCGTAGCTACGATTCGTGTTTGTGCTTCTTCCACATCGCGGAGTCTCACTGGACCCATAAATTCCATCTCTTCCTTGAAGGTCTCTGACATGCGTTTCGACATATTACGAAAAATCGCTTCTCGAACCTCTTCACTTGCAACCTTAAGCGCCAGCTGGAGATCGGCACTCTCGATGTCGCGTATAATACGTTGGATGGAACGATTGTCGATATTGACAATATCCTCGAATACAAACATTCGCTTCTTTATTTCCTCTGCAAGCTCCGGGTCTTGGATTTCAAGAGCATCCAAAATTGTACGTTCCGTTCCGCGGTCGACACCATTCAAAATTTGAACGATCGAATCAATACCGCCTGCATTCGTATAATCCTGCGTTACTGTGGCCGATAGTTTTTGCTCTAGCACGCGCTCAACCTGAGATATAACTTCTGGCGAAGTGCTGTCCATCAAAGCGATTCTTCTTGCGACATCGGCTTGCTTCTCCTGTGGAAGGGAAGACAGGATATGTGAAGATTGCTCTGACTGCAAATATGAAAGCACGAGTGCGATCGTTTGCGAATTCTCGTTTTGAATAAAGTTTAGAATTTGAGTTGGCTCTGCTTTTCTAGCAAAATCAAAAGGTCTAACCTGCAAAGTAGCCGTAAGACGATTAATGACTTCCAATGCTTTTTGTTCACCAAGCGCTTTCTCAAGGATGTCTTTCGCATAAGAGATACCGCCTTGCGTAATATACTCCTGTGCCATACATATTTGATGAAATTCACTTAATATCATTTCTCGATCTAAATTATCGACCTTTCGTACATTGGCGATTTCTAATGTCAATTGCTCAATTTCTTCATCTCGCAGATGTTTGAAAATTTGAGCCGACACTTCTGGTCCAAGCGTAATGAGTAATATCGCCGCCTTTTGACGTCCCGATAATCCTTGCATCGATTTTGACACTTATACCACCTCTATTCATCAACAAGCCATGTGCGCAAAAGATTAACAAACTCATCAGGCTTCCGCTTGGCGAGCGTCTCGAGATTTTTGCGAGCTTGACTCTCATTACTGACGCTTTCCAAATCAAGCGTTGGATATTCAACCTTCGTCGGTGTTGGCAGTTCGATTTCTTCTTCAACGACTTTTTTACGTCTGCGAGCAAGCATGTATATTAATCCGCCAATAATGGCTAATGCTGCGACACCTATGCCAATGATCCATGGCATCGAAAGAGTAGAGGTTTGAACATCTGATGCACCGCCTGTAAATGTTCTTCCAATAATCGCTACCTTCTGGCCCATGAGGTCAGCATTGGTTACATCTTGACCTGAATCTGCAAGCTGCGAACGAACGAGTGTTGTCAAATAAGTATTGATAGCTCCGAGCGTCGTATCATCATTCAATTCTGATTGCTCGATCCCTACGCTAATCATTAGATCCTTAAGTACGTATGGCGCAGATACAATATTATTATTAATTCGATCCACTTCATAGTTTCTAACTTGAGAGTTGGATTCTGATGAGCTTTCACCAGCGGCTACAGCATCATAAGTGGGAATATCAGTCTCACCAGTTCCTGCATCGCCGCCTGCTTGTCCACCGTTACCCGTTGAGGTATTATTGTTAATTTGTTCGCTAATGATTATGCCGTTGTTATTATTATTTTCTAATGGCCTTACTAATGATTCTTGGGTTTGGATCTTATCGAAGTTCATACTGCTCGAAACTTGAATGACTAAGTTTTCCGGCCCTACGATCGTTCCAAGAAATTGCTGAATATCCTTTTTCAATTCGGTTTCATATTTGCGTTGAATTTGGAATTGGGTTTCAACAGCATCCGTGCTTCCCGCTGTTACGCCGTTAACTTCTGAATAAGTTAATTCTCCTTGGGGACTAGAAATTGTAATATCCTGTACCGCAAGCTTCGGGACCGCTGTTTTCACCAAATTATAATAACCGTCTATTTCTTTTTGACTAGGACGGTAACCGGCTACGAACTCCAACATAATTGAAGCTGATGCCTTCCCTGCATCCTCAGGTGTTAAAAAAACACTTTCTTCAGGCAAATTCACTAAAACCTTTGACGTTTCTACCCCTTGCATTGCATTAAGAAGCTGTTGAATTTCGCCATTCAGCGCATTCAAATATTTAACATTGAATTCATTTTCCGTCGTACCGAAAGCGCTTGAGCTTGCGGTGAACGCCTCAAATCCAATCGAGCCATTTTGCACTAGACCTTGAGAACCTACATCCACTTTAATTCGTGATGCATCCGTACTTGGAACGGAAATGTTCTTGCCGTTGTTGCTAAGCTCATAGGGTATTCCACTTCCATCCAGATAAGTCATAATAGCTGCAGCATCCGTTGTATCCAAGTTCTGAAATGCTATTTCGTACTCCGTTCTAGTAAATACGATGGTTAGTAAAATGATAGCTAACAGTAACCCGCCAATGGATGCCCCCAGCCATATTTTTTGTTTCCTGCCCATTTGACCCCAAAACTGCGAGAGCCTTCCGCGGTACTGGGCCAATCTCTCGTTCACATTGTCACCTCACCCAAATGCTTTGCTAGATCAAAAGTACGATTAAACTTGCATCCGCATAATTTCTTGATAAGCCTCGATTACTTTATTGCGGACCTGGGTGGTAAGCTGCAAATTTAGACTCGCTTGCTCCGAAGCTATAAGAACCTTAGTCACATCAACTTCGCCAACTAAAAATTGAGTGTTAAGATTTTGAACATTTTTTTCCTGAGCATTAACATTATTAATTGCTGATTCCAAAAACTGTCCAAATGATTGCGTCAATTCTGCCGGAGTCGCCTCTTGAATCGGTTTCGATTGTGTTAGTTGTGTGGGATTTATTTGTCCGAGCGACATCGATTGTATCATCATTTCTCCTCCTCTTCATCCTAAAGTCATATTCTTTATTTTCCAATTTCCAGTGCCTTTGCAAACATAGCCTTTGTGGCATTTAATGCCGTTACATTCGCTTCGTAAGAGCGTGAAGCCCCAATCATATCAACCATTTCCTTCGCAACGTCGACATTCGGCATATTCACGTAGCCATTTGCGTCAGCATCAGGATGAGTTGGATTATATACGAGTTTGTTTGGCGAGTGATCCTCTCTTATATGTGTCACCTTTACTCCTTGAGCAGCCTTGTGCCCTCCGAGCTGCTGTGAGAGTATGCTCGAAAACGACTGCTGCATCGGCTCCATGACAACTATTTTTCGCTTATAAGGCTGGAATTGTCCGTTCACGAAGCTGCCACGCGTTGTTTCCGCATTTGCAATGTTAGATGAGATGACATCCATTCGCAGACGCTGCGCGGTTAAAGCAGAAGCGCTAATATCGAAGCCTGTTGAAATTTTCAGAGTTAGCCTCTCCCCTCCATAGATGTTTACTGCATTTTAATTTCATAATCCAATTGATGAACTTGGGCAATTTAACGTGATTGATTTCGTTTCAGCAAAGACATTTCGCCATCAATACCCACATTATTTTCGTGATTGTTCAACTTCGTTGTTTCAGTGGTTATGATTTGGGGTAAATGTAAATGAGAAGCTCGGTTGCCAATACGCAGATGCTTCATATTCGTCCTTCCCCCGGCTCAAAGCTCATGCTGATCATTATCGAATGATTGCTCCAAACATGGTTCGAACCGAACTTCAAAACGTTTAAAATGCGGTATATATGCGTTTTTCACATTGATTGCATTGACGCGCTTAGGCATTATAAATCACCCTCCAGCCTCGAAAATGCTGCGTCATGCAACAAATTCACGTAATTTCACCACTTTCGCAAAGAAGGTCTTTTTTAATATTCAACAGAATATCTCTCATTCCTGCCTGCTTCGACATTAATAATTAAAAAAATGAGATAGAGATGTCGATTTTTGCCGACATCATATTATTCATCAACAGCCTAAATTATAACAATAAGAAATAAGCCCTATCTTTGTATTAAGATAGGGCCGAATTGGTCGAATTGACCTAGGTTATGATTTTATTTTCTCCAATTCCTGTAGTAATTGGGTGTTTAATATTTTAATATAGGTACCCTTCATTCCTAGAGATCTTGTTTCTATGACCCCAGCGCTCTCCAGCTTGCGAAGAGCATTTACGATCACTGAACGAGTAATGCCCACCCGATCTGCTATCTTTGAAGCAACGAGCAAGCCTTCCTTTCCGTCGAGCTCCTCGAAAATATGCTCAACAGCTTCCAGCTCACTAAACGATAATGACCCTACTGCTATGGAAACGGAGGCACGACTGCGCACTTCCTGCTCAATCTCCTCCGTGCGTTCACGCAAAATCTCCATACCGACGATAGTTGATCCATATTCCGCCAAAATAAGATCATCATCATCGAATTTTCCTGATAACCGGGTAAGCACCAGCGTTCCTAGACGATCTCCCCCTCCTACGATTGGGACAACCGTCATAATTTCCTGCTCGCCCAGCTTAGGAAACATTAAAACGCCAGGATCAGGCTGGACATTTGTCATTGATTCCTGCATATCTAAAAAGCGAACATTGCTCTCTAAAGGAAAGCGAAGCTCTTCTGCGGAAAGTGATCTCATAAAATCATGATCATACGCATCCACTGCAGCGCAGCCCAAAATTTTCCCTTTTCGGCTGACGACGAATACATTCGTCTGAATGGTCGTACAAAGAACCTCTGCCATTTCTCTAAAGCTCAGTGCTTTTCCTGCTGCGCGCTGCAGCAATCGGTTAAGCGTTCTTGTTTTCGTAAGTAAAGTCATTTCTCAATTGCCTCCCAAAACTCTTAACAACTACAGTATATATTGACTCAAATCGCGATTTTGAGCAATGGTTCCCAGCTTTTCCCGAACATATTCAGGTGTTATCGTCATTTTATCCAATGATAGCTCAGGCGCCTCGAATGACAAATCCTCTAAAAGCTTCTCAAGAATGGTATGCAGTCTACGTGCGCCAATGTTCTCCGTATTCCGATTCACGTCAGCAGCAATCGATGCAAGCTCGTGAATAGACTCGTCTGAGAATTCAATCTGAATGCCCTCCGTTTCCAAAAGTGCAGAATATTGCTTCGTCAACGCATTTTTCGGCTCTTTCAGAATACTCACGAAATCATCCAAACTTAAGCTGGTCAGCTCTACCCGAATCGGGAATCGGCCCTGAAGTTCGGGAATAAGATCGGAAGGCTTCGAAACGTGAAAAGCGCCTGCTGCAATAAACAGAACATAGTCTGTTTTCACAGGACCATATTTCGTCATAACGGTCGAGCCTTCTACAATCGGTAAAATATCGCGTTGAACGCCTTCTCTCGAAACATCTGGTCCGTTTCCGCGAGATGGACTTGCAATTTTATCAATTTCATCTATGAATATAATACCCGATTGCTCTGCGCGAATAATCGATTCAGAAATGACATCATCCATATCAATTAGCTTATTCGCTTCTTCTTGCGTCAACACTTTACGGGCTTCCTTCACGGGCAGCTTGCGCTTCTTCGGTTTCTTAGGCATGAGCTGGCCGAACAATTCCTGCATATTCATCCCCATGCCTTCAGGCCCTTGTCCAGAGAGCATATCCATCATGTTAGGCGTTGTATCCTCAACCTCTATTTCAATGATCTCATTCTCAAGCTTACCCGCAGCAAGCTGCTCTTTCATTTGCGAACGCTTCTGAGCAAGCCCGTAATCAGCTTCAGGTTCTTCCGCCGCTTCCTGTGCTTGCTGCTGATTACCAAATAACATCTCAAATGGATTTTTTGAAGACTTAGCTTTAGTTGCAGAAGGTGCAAGCAGATTGACAATACGCTCATTAGCAAGTTTTTCCGCTTTTCCCTTAACCTTCTCCGTCTTTTCGCTCTTTACCATTCGAATTGCCGTTTCAACAAGATCGCGAACCATGGACTCAACGTCGCGTCCTACATAACCAACTTCTGTAAACTTTGTTGCTTCAAGCTTTACGAACGGTGCTTTTACAAGCTTAGCCAAACGACGAGCGATTTCCGTTTTACCGACCCCCGTTGGACCAATCATTAAAATGTTTTTCGGAACGATTTCATCACGCAGCGTTTCATCCAGCAAGCTTCTACGATATCGATTACGAAGCGCAATGGCAACTGACCTTTTTGCTTGCTTTTGACCGACGATATATTTATCGAGCTCCGTTACGATCTGACGAGGCGTCATTGCATCATTTCCCATATTAAATCCCTCCGATTTGTTTTCCTTCAACATGGACTTACGAAGCTTGGCAATGGTTTACACACCTATCTATTCAATTTCTTCGACTATAATATTGTTATTCGTGAACACACAAATTTCTGCTGCAATTTCCAATGCAGAGCGAGCGATATCCTTCGCTTCCATATCGGTTGCATGACGCTGCAATGCCCTTGCGGCAGATAATGCAAAGCTTCCTCCCGAACCGATTGCCAAAATGCCGTCATCCGGCTCTATAATTTCACCATTTCCAGAAATAAGCAGCAGTCCCGTCTTGTCCATCACGAGCATCATCGCTTCTAATCTGCGTAGAACCCGATCCGAACGCCATTCCTTCGCAAGCTCAACTGCGGAACGCTGTAAATTGCCGTGATGTTCCTCGAGCTTTCCCTCAAATTTCTCGAACAAAGTGATGGCATCCGCAACCGAACCTGCAAAGCCAGCAACTACCTGTCCCCGGTAAAGCCTTCTCACTTTTTTTGCTTGATGCTTCATGACCATGCTATTTCCAAAGGTTACCTGTCCATCACCTGCAATTGCGCCCTTGCCCTTATGTCGAACCGCGCAAATTGTCGTTGCATGAAATTGCATTTCCATCTCCTTGCCTCCTCTAATATCTGTATGAAATACGGTTACACATCCTACTTACGGCTCATGCCTGCAAATGTTCCCGTTTAAATTGCTCAATCGATTCCAGGGCACGATTGGCAATCATTTCATTTTTCTCTTTCTTATTACGAATCTTATTCTCAAGCGGCGGGAATAATCCAAAATTTGCATTCATTGGCTGAAAATGCTTGAAGTCGGCCGTTGTAATATAGTTAGCCATACTTCCCAAGGTCGTTTGTTCTGGCAAAACAACAGGTTCAAGACCGCGGGCAAGCTTAGCCGCATTGATTCCTGCGATAAGTCCAGAAGCAGCCGATTCTACATAGCCTTCTACCCCAGTCATTTGACCAGCAAAAAATAAATTGTCACGATTATTCATCTGGTACGTTGGCTTAAGCAAGCGCGGAGAATTAATGAATGTATTACGATGCATAACTCCGAAACGTACGAATTCCGCATTTTCCAATCCAGGAATTAAGGAAAATACACGTTTCTGCTCTCCCCACTTCAAATGCGTCTGAAAACCAACCATATTGTAAAGGGTACCTGCAGCATTATCTTGCCGAAGCTGAATAACCGCATAAGGAAGCTTGCCAGTATGAGGATTAACGAGCCCAACTGGCTTCATTGGTCCAAATAATACTGTCTGCTTCCCTCTGCTTGCCATGACCTCTATTGGCATACAGCCTTCAAAATAAATTTCCTTTTCAAAATCTTTAAGCTCCGCCGTCTCCGCAGTCGTGAGGGCCTCATGAAAAACGTTAAATTCCTCTTCTGTCATAGGACAGTTAAGATAAGCTGCTTCACCTTTATCATATCTCGAGGCCAAATATACCTTATTCATATCAATCGAATCTTTATCGATAATTGGCGCTGCGGCGTCATAGAAGTAAAAATACTCCTCGCCAAGCAATTCTCGGATTTGTGCCGACAGCCCCGGTGCCGTTAAGGGACCCGTTGCAATGATGACAATGCCATCCGATGGAATTTCCGTCACTTCTTCGTTACGCACCTCAATAAGAGGATGCTCCCGAAGCCTGCTTGTTACCTCTCCAGAAAAACCATCACGATCTACAGCCAATGCTCCACCTGCCGGTACGGCATGCTGATCGGCGCAGCTTAGAATAAGCGAGTTCAGTTGACGCATTTCCTCTTTCAATACGCCTACCGCATTCGTTAGGCCGTTGGCCCGCAAGCTGTTGCTGCAGACAAGCTCAGCGAATTGATTCGTATGATGAGCCGGTGTTTTGGTTACCGGACGCATTTCGTATAAAACAACAGGCACTCCTTGTGATGCAATTTGCCATGCGGCCTCGCTGCCTGCGAGACCCGCTCCGATTACGGTTACTTTTTGATGTGACAATGTGGTCAATCCTCTCAGAATAAAGTATAACCAAACCTTTGTAGGGCTTTTACCAGACTTTCAAAGGGTTCAACTTCCAAGACCTTCAAAGGCTTTAACTACCGAACCTTCTTAGACTTTCGAACCCACCCAAACCCTCCCTTCCAAGGGAGGGCCCCGAGGGTTGCATCCTATGGACACCCGCAATTAGACTAACGGAGAAGTTATTGAAATGCTTATGTGCTGCGTTTGCTTAGTGCTCGCTTTTGTCCCTGCGGGACATGCTTTCTTTTTTGTGCGCCTGGGACACACTTTGTGTCACGTTTGGCGGCTTATGCTGCCTTTGTATTGAATTAGCGGAATTTTCTGCCTTTAGTAGAGAGAGGCTTGTTCAGGCTGAACAAGCTCGTATAACAACGCTGTCCTCCCTGTTGGAAGGGAGGACGGGTTGATACGGTTAAATGTGAATAGCGATCAAGCGGTTAAATTAGCCATTTTCGAGATCTTGGTCTTCCTCGTCCGGAACCTCTTCGGAATAATCGCAGGAAGGACATTGCAGCTTGACGCCGCTGCGATTGCGTTTCTCAACAAGCATGGTATCGCATTGCGGACATGGTTTGCTTGTTGGTTTGTCCCAGGAAACGTAATCACAGGCAGGATATTGATCACAGCCGTAGAAAATACGCCCCTTTTTGCTCCGGCGCTCAATAATTTTTCCTTCGGCACATTTCGGGCAAGTAACGCCGATGTCTTTCACAATCGGCTTCGTATTGCGACAATCCGGGAAACCGGAACAAGCAAGAAACTTGCCGAAGCGACCCATTTTGTAAACCAAATGACGACCGCATTTTTCGCAAATCTCATCGGAAACCTCATCTTGGATTTCGATTTCCTTCATTTCTTCCTCAGCTACCTCAAGCCGTTTCTCGAAGGAGTCATAGAAGGTTGCAAGCACCTTCACCCAATCCTCCGTCCCTTCCTCCACATGGTCGAGATTTCCTTCCATGTTAGCTGTAAACTCGGCATCAAGAATCTCAGGAAAAAACTCCTCCATCAGCTGAATAACGAGATCACCCAGCTCAGTTGGCATAAATTTCTTCTCTTCCATCGCGATGTAGCCGCGCTTTTGGATTGTTTCCAGCGTAGGCGCATAAGTACTCGGACGCCCTATGCCTAATTCCTCAAGCGTTTTCACAAGCCTTGCCTCCGTATATCGCGGCGGCGGCTGCGTGAAATGCTGCTTAGGATCTATAGCCTCTGATTGAATGGTATCGCCTACTGCGAGCGGCGGCAAAAACTTATGCTCCTCCACCGTACCATCATCATTGCCTTCCACATAAACCTTCATGAAGCCGGCAAACTTCACTTTAGATCCGGCTGCTCTAAAGACCGTATCGCCTGCTTGCAGATCTACTGTCATTGTATCAAGGACAGCCGACTGCATTTGGCTCGACACGAAGCGCTCCCATACAAGCTTATATAAACGAAGCTGGTCTCTGCTTAGAAAAGGTTTCATCGCTTCCGGTTCACGCATGATTGAGGTCGGACGAATCGCTTCATGCGCATCCTGGGCATTACTGTTCTTCTTCGTGTAAATACGCGGCTGCTCTGGAAAAAACTCTGCCCCATATTTTTCTGTAATGTACTCTTTCGCTTCCTCTTGAGCCACAGGTGAGATTCGAGTTGAATCGGTTCTCATATAAGTGATTAAACCGACCGTGCCCTCTTTCCCAAGCTCCACACCCTCATAAAGCTGTTGAGCGACTGACATCGTCTTGGATGCGCGGAAGCCAAGCTTCCGCGCGGCCTCTTGCTGAAGCGAGCTTGTAATGAACGGCGGCGCCGGATTGCGCAGACGCTCCTTCTCGCGCACCTCGGACACCGTGAACGGTTTGCCCTTCATCGCGGCAAGCACTTCCTGCACATCAGCTTCCTTGCCCAGCTCACGCTTCACTCCGTTAACCGAATAGTATTTTGCATCAAACGGAATATTCGTGTGGTTCAGCTTAGCCGTAATCGACCAGTACTCCTCAGGCACAAATGCATCAATCTCATTTTCGCGATCGATAATGAGCTTCACTGCTACCGATTGCACACGTCCGGCCGATAAGCCCTTCTTCACTTTTTTCCACAGCAAAGGGCTAATCTTGTAACCGACTAGACGGTCGAGTATTCGGCGGGCCTGCTGGGCATTCACTAAATCCATATTGATTTTGCGCGGGGTTTTAAAAGCATCTTTAACCGCTTGTTTTGTTATTTCATTAAATACAACGCGGCAGGTGTCCGTCTCATCAAGCTCTAAATAATGCGCCAAGTGCCATGCAATCGCTTCACCTTCGCGATCCGGATCGGCTGCAAGATAGACATGCTTGACTTTTTTGCTAGCATCCTTCAATTCCTTCAGGATGCTGCCTTTCCCGCGTATCGTTATGTATTTAGGATTAAAATCATTTTCAACCTCGACGCCGATCTGGCTTTTTGGCAAATCGCGAATATGACCCATTGAAGCTTTAACGATATATTTGCTGCCTAAATACTTTCCGATCGTTTTGGCTTTAGCTGGTGATTCGACGATAACTAATGAATCTGCCATGTGAGGCGCCTCCTCTCTCCAATGCAAGCTATAAAGCGATATATATTGACCCAGGCTGCAGTTCAATTTTCCGTTTTATACATAAATTTAGCAGAAGTGAATTCAAATGTCCAAACGGAATAGCTGACAGCTCATGTAATTCATTGATGGATAAGGGCTGATCCTGTAATAATGCAATCAATTTCAACTCGTCTGGCGATAGCGCTGAAGCCTGTGAAATCTTCTCGGATTCGCTTCCTTCAATCGATTTCTTGAAGGACTCTAATACCGCAGGCAGCCAAGAAAGCTCGTCAACAATATCCTTTACACTGCTGATTAGCTTCGCTTCCCCGCGTTTTATAAGCTCGTTCGGACCTTCGCTCTTCGGGGAAGATATTGGTCCGGGTATGGCGAAAATCTCTCTAGACATATCAGACGCATGCTGCGCCGTGATGAGAGATCCGCTTCGTGTAGCTCCTTCAACGACGACGGTCCCAACGGACAAGCCTGCTATGACTCGATTACGCTGCGGAAACTGTCCGGGATGAAGAGGCGTACCGATCGGCGTCTCCGATACCAACAAACCATGCTCCGCAATTTTGTGAAATAGGGATAGATTCTCAGGCGGATAGCATGTGTCGATTGGCGTGGGCAGAACAGCTATTGTACTTCCTGCTTCATTGAGCGCAGCTTCATGTGCTTTGCTGTCGATCCCTCTTGCCAAACCGCTGACAACCGTTAAGCCTGCCGCAGAAAGCTCCTTCGCAAGCGCCATAGCCGAATGTTTTCCATATGCCGTTGGCACTCTTGTGCCTACTACTGCAACGCATGGCCGCTGCAGAAGCTCAAGTCTCCCTCTCGCATACAAAACCCATGGCGGCTGAGCTATTTCCTTCAACACCTGCGGATATGCCGCATCAAACGGCGTCAATACAATCGCATTAGCTTTGGCTACAGCTGTAGAGGGTTCTTCTGTTAAAATCCAGGGTTGCTCTGCATAACGATCTACAGCCTTCTGAGCCTGACCGCGATGCAAGCCAATGGAGAGCAAATCCTCTATCGTCCAATGACGTTTATTCCAAAATTGATGCTTAATCGCCTTCTGAATCGCATGCCATCCAATGCCCGGTATTTCATGGAATGCAATAATCATTTGTCTTCGAATGGCTTGATCGTTAGTCATTTAATCCAACCCCTTCATATGTAGGGCTGGCTTGCATTCCTATCTATTGTGCTTCACACAGCAGAAGAATGCAAGTCAACCACAAAAATAATGAATCTTCCCAAAAAAAAAGCAACCCTTCAATTCCCGTTATCGGGTCATTGAAAGGTTGCTTACCTCAACCATTGCTATTTATTTACGTGTAATACATTTTTCGAGCAAGCCTTGCTCTTCAAGCACGCTCACAAGCGTAGAGCCCATTTCGGAAGGCGTTGGCGCCACTTTAATGCCGCAAGCCTCGAGTGTTGCTATTTTCTCAGCAGCCGTTCCTTTACCTCCAGAAATAATCGCGCCCGCATGTCCCATGCGTTTGCCTGGAGGCGCTGTAGCGCCGCCGATGAAGCCGACAACCGGCTTCTTCATATTCGCTTTAATCCACTCGGCAGCTTCTTCCTCTGCTGTGCCGCCGATTTCACCGATCATGATGACAGCGTAAGTATCTGGATCGTCATTGAATTTGCTTAAAATATCGATGAACTCGGAGCCTTTAACCGGGTCTCCGCCGATACCAACCGCGGAGGATTGACCAATACCGCGAGTCGTAAGCTGATGAACCGCTTCATATGTTAACGTACCAGAGCGGGAAATAACCCCTACATGTCCAGCGGAGTGAATGTAGCCCGGCATGATGCCGATTTTACATTCGCCTGGCGTAATAACGCCTGGACAGTTAGGTCCGATCAAAGTCGTTTTGCTGCCGTCCATGTAACGTTTTACTTTAACCATGTCAAGCACCGGAATGCCTTCTGTGATACAAATAACGAGATCCAGCTCCGCATCAACAGCTTCCATGATCGCATCTGCAGCAAATGCAGGCGGTACATAAATAACAGAAGCGTTAGCGCCAGTAGCAGCAACTGCTTGAGCCACTGTGTTGAATACTGGAAGGGAAACATTTGATCCGTTATCAAGAGTAATATCGACGTTCGTGCCGCCCTTGCCAGGCGTTACGCCGCCTACCATTTGCGTACCGTATTCCAATGCGCCTTTTGTATGGAACAAGCCAGTAGCACCGGTAATACCTTGCGTTATGACTTTAGTATCTTTATTAACTAAAATGCTCACTCTTAACTCACATCCCCTGAATGAATTCGTATGCGGCGAGCCGCACAACAAGTTATCTTATTTCACGAGAGCGACAATCTTCTGCGCGCCGTCCGCCATGGAATCCGCAGCCACGATGTTCAATCCCGATTCTTTCAAAATAGTTTTGCCTAGATCAACGTTCGTGCCTTCAAGACGAACAACGAGCGGACGGTCAAGACCGACCTGCTTCGCTGCTTCAACAACGCCGTTGGCAATGACGTCGCAGCGCATAATGCCGCCGAAAATGTTAACGAAAATACCTTTAACTTTCGCGTCGGACAAAATGATTTTGAACGCTTCTGTTACCTTCTCAGCTGTCGCGCCGCCCCCTACGTCCAGGAAGTTGGCAGGGTCGCCGCCGTAGTATTTAATAATATCCATCGTTGCCATTGCTAGACCAGCGCCATTAACCAAGCAGCCAATGTTGCCGTCAAGAGCGATATAGCTAAGATCGAATTTGGATGCTTCAATTTCCTTTGCATCTTCCTCTTCCAGGTCACGAAGCTCCACAATATCCTTGTGACGATACAGTGCGTTCGAATCGAAGTTCAGCTTCGCATCAAGCGCAATGACTTGACCGTCGCCAGTAACGACAAGCGGATTAATTTCCGCGATCGAAGCGTCCTTCTCGACGAATGCCGTATACAGGGAGATCATGAATTTTACCGCTTTATTGACAAGCTCGCCTGGAATGTTGATCGAATAAGCCAATTTGCGCGCTTGGAAAGCTTGCAGGCCAACAGCCGGATCAACAATTTCTTTGAAAATTTTCTCCGGGGAATGCTCTGCTACTTCCTCAATCTCTGTTCCGCCCTCTTCCGAGGCCATCATAACGACACGACCCGTACCGCGATCCAAAACAACGCCGATATAATATTCTTTCTTGATATCGCAACCTTGCTCAATCAGAAGGCGTTTTACTTCCTTGCCTTCCGGACCTGTTTGATGCGTAACCAGCACTTTGCCGAGAATTTCACTCGCATAAGCACGCACCTCGTCCAAATTTTTTGCCACTTTTACGCCGCCCGCTTTACCGCGGCCGCCTGCGTGAATTTGAGCCTTCACGACAACGACTGGTGAACCGAGTGCTTTAGCCGCTTCAACAGCTTCATCGACGGAGAAGGCTACTTTTCCTTCTGGTACGACTACTCCATACTGTTTTAGGACCGCTTTGCCTTGATACTCATGGATATTCATTGTTGAAATCCTCCATTTCACAGACCGAAATCAGTCATATGTACACAAACCTATACCATTGTAGCACCTTTCACCGCTTGTTACCTTACTTTCATTCATAATTAATACGGCTTTTTTGATATGGATTCAATCTCAAATTGAGATTAGATCCAATAATTCAGCAAAAAAGCCGATAATTATAGCTTAAGACACGCCCATTAGTATAGCCCAAACGGTTACCCTATACACTTAATTTCAAGAGGATTGACAAGCTATAATCCTCTCCATTATGATAATTTCAATAATAAAACGATACGGAATGGTAAGGAAGCACCTTCATTCATGTAATGGGGGTTTTTTTGTCGTGTTCAGCTTAATTCGAAGCGCAAGCGTCTATGGTGTTGATGGCAAAAGCATATCGGTAGAAGTAGACATCGCGAGCGGTCTCCCGCAAGTAAATATCGTTGGTTTGCCAGACCCAGCTGTTCGCGAATCAGTAGAAAGGGTACGAGCAGCGCTTAAAAACAGCGGGTTTACGTTTCCCATGGACCGGATTACGGTCAATTTGGCTCCTGCTGATTTGCGCAAGGAGGGTACCTCCTTCGACTTGGCTATTGCAGCAGGAATACTGATCTCAAGCGGACAAGTCAGCTCGGACCCTTTTGAACAAACCTTATTAGTAGGCGAGCTATCGCTGAATGGCAGCGTTAGGCCAGTCACCGGCATGCTGGCTATGCTGGAACAAGCAAAGCTGTCGGGCATACGCCGCGTTCTGCTCCCGCTGGACAATGTCAAGGAAGCTGCCTGGATATCCGGAGTAGAGCTGTTCGCACTAACTCATCTGAAAGAGCTAGATTCACTAAAAAATAAAACCAAAGATTGGCACCACATACGTGTCGATGCAGAGAAGCTGTCTGCCATTCGAGGCGTGCCAAGCGAAGACTATCCTCATGCTTTGTATGATGAACTAGGAGATTACAGTGATGTCGTGGGACAGCATCAAGCCAAACGCGCCATGCTAATCGCCGCTGCTGGCAAACACAACATTCTTCTAAGCGGTCCCCCCGGGACCGGAAAAACAATGATGATCCGCCGACTTCCCGGGATATTGCCGGTGCTCAGTGAACAAGAGGCATTGGAGGTTACGAAAATATATAGTGTGGCGGGCAAGCTGGCGGAGAGCTCTCACGGTCTAATTACCCATCCACCATTCCGCGCTCCTCACCATACGATATCCGCCGGCGGCCTTATCGGCGGCGGCTCGATACCGAAGCCTGGCGAAGTAACATTGGCTCACCGAGGCGTTCTTTTTCTCGATGAGCTGCCTGAATTCCCTAGACAAGTTCTAGAGGTCATGCGACAGCCGCTTGAGGATCGAATCGTGACCATTTCTCGCTCCAAAGCTATTTTCCAGTTTCCTGCAAGCATTATGCTTGCGGCTTCCTTTAATCCGTGCCCATGCGGTTATTATGGACATGAATACGGTGACAAACGCTGTATTTGCAGCGCATCCATCATCAGCCGCTACCGCTCGAAAATTTCCGGACCGCTTCTGGATCGAATAGATCTGCACCTGGAGGTGCCTCGGCCAATTTCCATTGATCATGACAAGACAAGTCCCTCTCTGTCTTCATCTCAAATGCGGCAAATGGTCACAGCTGCAAGAACCTTTCAGCAAACGCGCGCTTCTGAGCTCGGCGTTATCGCAAATGGCGAATTATCCGGCGCTGCGCTGCGCAAAACAGTTCATATGAAGCAAGAAGCCTCAACCTTGCTTGAAAACGCCTTTAAAGCGTTAGGCATCAGTATGCGTGCCTATGACCGGATGCTTAGGCTGTCACGAACGATTGCAGATCTTGAAGCAAGCGAGACGGTGGAGGAAGAGCATGTCGCAGAAGCCATTCAATACCGAAGGCTGGAAATATCTCAGCCTTGATCAACACAGATAAAAAAGGGGACATCTCCACGAGGCGGATGTACCGCAGAAGATGTCCCTTTACTCTATTAAAAAGCGCCTTCATAATGCTTGCACTCTATAATCTCATCGCCTTGCCTGCTCATTGTAAGCGCAATGACATCGAATCGAATTGCCGTTTCAGTTCTGCCTATGCTGCGCATATATACTAGTGCCGTTTCTCTGACCTGCAGCTGCTTTCGACGATCAACCGATTCGGCAGCCGTTCCAAACCTCCCGCCGTTCTTTCTTGTTCGCACCTCCAAAAATACAATTCTGTTGTCATGCTCAGCGATAATATCGATTTCTCCGCTGCGACAGCGCCAATTGCGTTCGATGATGACATAGTTAGAATCCAGTAAAAAGCGGCAAGCAGCATCCTCTCCAAGCATTCCCGTCTGCTTACGTGTATCCTTGCCCTCCTTGCTGTAATTTACGTTTATTTCTTCATTCGATAATGTCTTCTTTTTGTTCATTCCATATCCCTCGCTTTACGGTCGGAGCGATAAACGAAACTTAATATTTCAGCCACTAGCGTATATAGCTCGGGCGGAATTTCCTGATCAATATCCAGCTTAGAGAGCACCTCGACAAGAGAGGAATCCTCTTGTACCGGAATTCCATTTTGCTTCGCCCGCTCAAGAATGAGCTCCGCCATATGCCCTTTGCCTTTTGCAACCATGACCGGAGCGGAGCGCTCACCCGGCTCATATTTTAATGCGACCGCTTTTTTTATCGTTTGCTGCGCTGGATTTTTCGACGGATCGCCTGTCATATACGGTAATCGACTCCTTTATAACGACTAGAAGAAAAAGGAGACAATTCAGGCGGCTGCTGTTCCTTCGTTGCAGTCGCTGCATCAGTCTGCGGCTCTCCTGCTTTCGGCAGCGGCTTCGTGCGCAGCGATAATAGCTGGTAGCCTGCTTGGTGCAAGCTATCAGCTATTTCTGCGCGTGAGCCCTCCGCAAGAGACGCAATCGCAGGATGGTCATTCCACAAATTTAAGCTTACGATTTTATCTGTTACACTAACATCGACCATTGTGTCACCAAGCGTATTCATCGACAAATTAAACAATAATCTGCAATTAGACGCATCAAGCTCACCTTTAGCTCCGCGTCTCGTTTGAATGTGAACCGATGCCGTTTGATTCCCATCCGGGCTTTGCAGCGGAATAAACATAGTCACATGAGTAAGCAGCGAGCTGTTTCGCTCAGGCGTCAGCAAAAGCTGCTGGCCCGTTATTTGCTGAACGAGCTGCTGCGCCGTATCCTTAACAGCAGGCAATGTATCATCTGATGCTATTAGCGATAGCAAAGCACTCTTAAGTGACTCTTGCTGTGTCTGTTGTACTTGATCGCCTGCTGAACCGCCATCCACTGAAGCCGCAAGCTGCGTAGCTGGCAGGACAGCCGCTCTATCGGCGTGCTGCCGCAGCTCAACAACCTTCACGTGCTGCTCTTCCGCACCGGCTTGACTTTCTTGCAAGGCTGCGGCATTTTGCGCTGTGTTCACGTTTGCCGCTTGTGCTGTACCTGCTGATGCTGCAGAGGCGACCGCACGATTCTGCTCCGCTGCGGCAGTTGCTGCTGATGCATTAACTTCAACAGCAGGAGGAGACTTCTGGGAAGACGCGCCTTGCACGTGCTGCGCATCCGTACTCCATGCCTTGGTCAACTGGAGCTCGTGATCAACACCTAGCCACTTCATCATATGCCCTAGCCAATTCGGCTGACTGCCTGCCGTACGAGAAAATGGTTGACCCGTTGCTTCATTTCTGTCCATTGCCTCAGTCACTGGCATTGAAGCGTTGCCGCTAGTCATGCTGTCTGCTCTTGCTGGCATGCCCGCTTGCGCCTGAGCTGCCACTGTGGAAGGCTTCCCGCTTGAGTCTGCTGCCTGAGCCTGCGCCGGAAAGTTTACCCCTTGGGAGACTGCACTTCGAAGCAGCTCTGAGCCTTCAGCAAGCAATGTCAACACACGAGCTGCTGCTTGATTCAACTGCTTCTGCTCAGCTCCGTCAGCTCTACTGCTGCCGTTGACTGCGAGCTGCTGCTGCAGCGCGTCGAGAAGCTCGTGTGTGCTTGACCCGAACATGACTTGGTGGAAAGCAGCTACCGTTGCACCCGTCATAGGGAGTCCGCGTTTAAACGCGGCTGCGGAAGCCTGCATCCACTGTTCGGCATCTATACCTGCGGGCATCGCAGCCGCGGCCCGTTGGAAAGCTCCAGCTACTTCTCGATTAAGAATAACGCCCTCTCTGCGCAGATCCTTCACAATTTCTACTGCCCACTTCTGCTCAGGCAGAGAGAGCTGCTTAGCCCACTCCTTAAAAGTATCATCGGGCAAGCCTACAGCCCCGGGCTCGACCTGCTTCAGCGTGATCATCGCTCCGCTCGATTGCGGCTGCACCTGAAGCATAGCTGATTGCCCGACCTGCAGCGGAAGCTCAAGCTTCGCCCTTACCTGCACGCCATTAATTTGGACAAGCGCTTCATTATTTTCCATCACCTGCAAAATAACACCGCGGACAATTTGTCCCACCTTAAGCTCCACTGCTCTGGAATCACTGGCAGCTGCTTCTCCCAAAAAACTTCTCATCATTTGACTTATATTCATTTATTTCATCGCCTCCGTTGCCACAGCGCGCTTCTACGTTTCACACCAATTAGCTATATCCCTTATATCGGTTAAATAGCTGAAACCTTGAAGCTTATTTCCAACAAAAAAACGCCCGTTAATCGCACATGGTATTCGAACCTGAGTGTGATCAACGAAGCGTTTAGCTCGTCCATTTACTTTTAAAATAACAGCTGCTGCTCCGCTGGAAACAGCTTGCCCAGAAAGGATCTGCGATGCAGCGGGCTTGGCCCGTGCTCAAGCAGTCTCTCCCGATGCAGCTTGGTCGCATAGCCTTTATGTATGGAAAGACCGTAAGCGGGAAACTGCTGCTCCCATTCCCCTTCGCATAATCGGTCTCGCGTCACCTTGGCGATGATAGATGCTGCAGCAATCGATTGACTGTTCGCATCCCCTTTGATGATGGAGAGCTGCGGAATAGGCACGTCCACCTTCTCCGCATCCACTAGCAAATAATCGGTTGGCGACTGCAGTGATTCTACAGCAAGCTTCATTGCCAATCTGGCAGCCTGTTTAATATTGATACGATCGATCATTTCCGCATTAACGCGAGCAGCAGACCATGCGACACATTCCTGCAAAATAATATCGTACAACTGCTCTCGCTTCTTCTCTGACAGCTTCTTCGAATCATTTACGCCGTCGATCACGAGGCCGGGCGGCAAAACAACCGCGGCAGCAACGACATCGCCGAACAAGCAACCGCGCCCGACTTCATCTACACCAGCAATCGCTTTATAGCCCTCCTGCCATAAAGGCTGTTCATACTGCAGCATCATGCGTTCCCCCATTCCTAAGAAGCTAGGCAATTTCATTCTCCCTCAACCTCTTGTGCCCTTAATATGGAGGAGCCTCAAGCGTAATTCGGCCAAGCTTGCCCGCTCGTAGATCACGCAAAATGATACCTGACGCTTTCTCAAGATCAACGCGTCCTCCGCTCATAAGACAGCCTCTCCGACGGCCGATGTCTTCCATTACCCGAACGATTTCATCGGAATCCGCAGAGTCCTTCGGCGGTGTTTCAAGCTCATAGCGCTCCTTTATGGCAGGCCAGTAACGATCGACAAGCTCGCGAACGGCAAAAAACGCAATATCGTCCACGTTTAAAATTTGCTCCTTTATAGATCCGATCATCGCAAGCCGATAACCGACCAGCTCATCCTCGAATTTCGGCCACAAAATACCAGGCGTATCGAGCAATTCCATTTCCGTACCTACCTTTATCCACTGCTGTCCCTTCGTTACGCCCGGACGATCGCCCGTCAAAGCGATATTACGACCGGCAAGCCGATTGATCAGCGTCGATTTACCGACATTAGGTATGCCGACAATCAACCCTCGAACAGCACGAGGATTCATTCCTTTGGAAATTTGTTTTTCAATTTTTTCATGGAGAATCTGCTTAGCCTTAAGCGGAATATCGCCAACTTTTGTGCCTGTTGAAGAGTCAACCGCAACGCATTCATGCCCCTCATTCTGAAAGTACGCCATCCACTGCTCGGTCGTTCTGGGATCTGCCAAATCCGATTTGTTCAAAACGATTAACCTTGGCTTGCCGTTTAATATTTCCTCAATCATCGGGTTGCGGCTCGAAAGCGGCAGCCGGGCATCCAATAGTTCGATGGCAAGATCGATTAGTTTGAGCTTGTCTTGTATTTGCCGCTTCGCCCTGGTCATATGACCCGGAAACCATTGAATGGTCATTTACTCACCTCATTTATTCCAATGCTTGATAAACTCTAGCTTGTTAAGCGGCCAAAAAATAATATCAGCTCGTCCAACAATTTCATCATCCGTTACAAACCCGATATCTCTACTGTCGGAGCTATTCCCTCGGTTGTCGCCAAGCGCCAAAATCATACCCTCAGGAACCGTTGCTTCTTGTACGTTGGCATTAGGGAAGTTAGGGCCGCTATTATATAATTTGCCTTCCGCATGAGCGGCTTCGATTGCTTCTTTAATATAAGGCTCTTCTATTTTCTGCTCATTAATGTACAGGTCATCGCCTTCAAGTCGAATCGTGTCCCCCGAAACCCCAATAACACGCTTAATAAACTTTCTGCCCTGCTCCGGCACATCGAATACGACTACCTCGCCAAACTCCGGCTCACGGATCGCGTACAAAATTTTATTTACAATCAGCCGTTCGCCCGTCTCAAAATTCGGCTCCATTGACGGTCCGTCTACAATAAACGGTGAAAATAAAAACTGACGAATCAGAAAAACAAGAACGACCGCAATAACTAGCGCTTTAATCCACTCCACGATTTCCTTATACGCTCCGCCTTGCTTGCCGGAACGGGCTGCATAAGTCGCGTTGCGATCTGGTGTCGATTGCTGAATTTCCGCTTGGCTTCGCGTTTCCTTTAATTCATTCTCATTCCCGCTATTTGGCCCGTCATTACGCTCTTGACTGTCCAGTATGCTCGCCTTCTTCCCTATGCTGAAATGTGAAAATACGATTTAGAAAAAAACGAAAAGGAGCTTGTTTGCGCAAGCCCCTCTTGTCGTTTGATCTTAACGAATTTCTTTAATTCTAGCAGCTTTACCGCGAAGTCCACGAAGGTAGTACAGCTTCGCACGACGCACTTTACCACGACGAGCCACTTCGATTTTTTCGATTTTTGGCGAGTTAAGAGGATAAGTTCTTTCCACACCAACACCGTAGGAAATTTTACGAACTGTAAAAGTTTCGCTGATTCCACCGCCGCGACGTTTAATAACAACGCCCTCGAACAATTGGATACGCTCACGAGTTCCCTCGACAACCTTTACGTGAACTTTCAAAGTGTCACCAGGACGAAAGTTCGGCAGATCTTGACGAAGATTTTCTTGCGCAATAGTTTGTAAAAGATTCATTTGATTCACTCCTTCCACCATAGACGTTCTTATAGCTCACCTTATTCCACTGAATAGGCTCATCGCTAATAGCGGACCGTCCGAGTTAACGAACAACATTAGAAATGTTACCACAAAACGGCTAACAATTCAACACGTTTTTTAAATACATGTTTCATGTATACTGATTATGACAATTAATGACTGAAAGAGGTGACATCCTTGCGAAACAACAAGAAGTTAGTATTATCTTTAAAAAAGATAACCATTTCCGCTGCCCTGATGCTTACAATCGCACTAGCGCCTATCCAAACGTTAGCCGGGCCTGTGAGCTTCAACGACACTTCCGGACATTGGGCCGACAGTTATATTTCATGGGCTGTTGAGCAAAACTTAGCGCAGGGCTATAACGACGGCTCCTTCCAACCGAACAAACCCGTCAATGAAGCCGAATTTCTCGCTATGCTTTTACGAGCTTATGGAATTGTTCCCATCTCAGCGTCAGCAAGCGGCGAATGGACAAAGCCCTATTACGAATACGCCAGCAGCTTAGGCTGGCCGTTGAACGGCAATCAAAATAACGGCACATTTCGCCGCGGACAAGCCGCAAGCATAATAGCTGCAGCAGTCAATGGCAAAGCTTATACGGAGATGAGCGCCATTCAGTGGCTGCTGGATGAGAAGATCTCCCAAGGCCGCACCTCCGCCACCGTCAGAGGATTTATTCCGGACGGCAAGCTGACGCGCGCAGAAGCACTTACCTTCTTTTATAATCTAAAGCTTCATTCCGCGTCATTATCGACCAACATAATAATAGAAGCAGACACAGCTCTTGGCGGCATCGCATTAAATGATTCCTTACAAAAGCTGATTCAGACGTTTGGAAAGCCTTCCAGAATTGATCCCAGCGAGTACAGCTTTTCCTGGTATGTCTATAACAGCAGCTATTCCAATTACATGATGTTCGGCGTAAAGAACAATCGTGTGACGGCGCTCTTCTCCAACGCAAGCAGCCGCTGGAGAATGGCAAACGGAATCAAGATAGGACAATCGATAGGGTCTGCCAAGAAGCTAATCAGCGTGAGTGCGAAAAATGCAACTGCAGATGATTACTATGTCTATTCACTTGGCAGTGAACGAACCACACTATTTATCGATTCCCATGACAGCAACAAAATTATCGGCATTATTCATATGAATCAAGCAGCTTCCAAAACAATCGATCAAGCCTATAACACAAAGCTTCAGGCAGCGTTCGAGCAGCAAGTATTCGATCTGGCTAATGCTGAACGCGCAGTCCGAGGTATTGCTGTATTGCAATGGGACAAGCTCGCTGCAGCTGCAGCCCTCAGCCACAGCAAGGATATGAAGTCCCGAGATTACTTTGCTCATGAAAATCCTGACGGGTTATCCCCCTTCGACCGAATGAAGCAGGAAGGGGTTAAATACCGTGCGGCAGCAGAAAACCTCGCAGCAGGTTATCCGAATAGCATATACGCGCATTACGGCTGGATGAACTCCAAAACAGGACACCGGGAAGCGCTTATTGATAAAGATCTCGAGCGACTGGGAACCGGCGTTGCGTTTGGCGGGAGCTATCATACTTATTATACCCAAAATTTTTATACGCCCTTGTAGTCTTAACGAATAACTGGACTCAAAATTAGAAAAATGGTGATACATCGCTGCATCACCATTTTTTTCTGCTACTGGCCATAGTCAAACTTTTGGGCTTGAAGCATTTGAACGAGCCGTTCTCTCTTGAGCAGCCAGCCACTTTCGTTCCTTATCTGTTAACTCCGCTTGCTCAAGAAGATCTGGCCGGCGCTGCAGCGTACGCAGCAGCGATTGCTCACGCCGCCATACCTCAATATTGGCATGATGACCGGAGATAAGCACATCTGGCACCTGCCAGCCGCGGAATTCCGCAGGCCGCGTATAGTGGGGATGCTCAAGAAGACCTGTGCTGTAGGAATCAGTGACTGCTGATGTCTCGTTGCCTAATACGCCAGGCAGCAGTCTAACTACACTGTCGATGACGGCCATCGCAGGCACCTCGCCCCCCGTCAGCACATAATCACCAATCGACAGCTCGTCCGTCACCAGATGCTCCCTAATACGCTCGTCATAGCCCTCATAGTGACCGCAGATCAGCACAAGGTGCTGCTCCTTCGCAAGCTCCTCCGCCTTTTGCTGCGTAAATTGAGCGCCCTGCGGGCACATCAAGATCACTCTAGGACGGACATCCTCTTCAATATTCAAGTCTTCTATTGCCGCAAATACGGGCTCCGGCTTTAGCACCATGCCGCCTCCGCCGCCGTAAGGATAATCATCAACCGTATTATGCTTATTGTTCGAGTAAGCCCGGAAGTTGATCGCATCAAGCGAGACAATACCCTTCTCTTTCGCTTTTCCAAGAATACTCGCATTAAACACACCGTCGAACATTTCTGGAAATAGCGTCAGCACATCAATTTTCATCGGTTAAATCAATCCTTCCATCAAGCGCACCGTCACAACCTTCTCCTGTTTGTCGACACTGATTAATACATCATCAATCACTGGCAGCAGAAGCTGCTGCTGCTTGCCGGCACCCTTAGGGCGATCCACAACCCATACGTCATTCGCTCCTGGGCTCAATATTTCAGAGATGACACCAAGATCATCGCCTTCCTCGGTGACGACACGGCAGCCGATGATCTCATGATAATAATATTCGCCTTCGACAAGCTCCTCTTGCTCTGCCTCAGATACTTTAAGCACCCAGCCTTTATATTTCTCTACCTGATTAATGTCATTGAAGCCTTCCAGCTTTATTATGTATACGTTCTTGTGCTCACGGGAGCTGACGATCCTCACTTCCATTGAAGCTCCGCTATCCTCATTCAGCATAAGCAGCTTGCTGCCAGACGCGAAGCGCACATCGCCGAAATCCGTTTGTGACAGTACCTTAAGCTCTCCCTTAATACCATGCGTATTGACAACCTTCCCAACCGTAAACCATTTTTCGCTCATGACTACCAGCCCTTCATATGTGTATAAGCATATTATACATACAAAAACGGCTTCATTCCACATTCCGGAACAAAGCCGTTTCAACAGAAAAAGGTTAGGACGATTATCCTAACCCTTCATTAGCGCCTGCATCATGACTTGATGTCCACAATGACACGCTTTTGCGATTTGCTGGAAGCAGAAGTTACTACCGTTCTCATCGCTTTCGCTATGCGCCCTTGTTTACCGATAATTTTACCGATATCCTCAGGGTGAACCGAAAGCTCGTATATCGTGCCACGGTCATCATCCTTCACATTGATCTGCACCTGATCCGGATGATCAACCAATGCCTTCGCTATGACAAGAATCAAGTCCTTCATCTCAAGGCCCTCCGCTATTCAACAGTTATTTCTGTTGCTTAAGCTCATGGAACTTTTTCATAACACCAGCTTTGGAAAGCAAGTCGCGAACGGTATCAGAAGCTTGTGCTCCTGTTTGTAGCCATTTCAACGCTTTTTCTTCGTCGATCTTAACTTGAGCCGGTTGTGCAACCGGGTTATAAGTACCGATCTCTTCGATAAAACGTCCGTCACGCGGCGAACGGGAATCCGATACGACTACGCGGTAGAAAGGAGCCTTATGAGCGCCGATTCTTTTCAAACGAATACGTACTGCCATGGAAATTCACCTCCTTCAAGTAATAAACAGCAGATTAAAACGGGAACTTCATATTTTTGCCGAGCATTCCCTTTAGGCCCTTCTTGCCGCCCTTCGGTCCTTTCGGTCCCATCATCGATGAAAATTGCTTCATCATCTTCTTCATATCGTCAAACTGCTTGATCAAGCGGTTCACTTCGACCACCGTTGTACCGCTTCCTGCCGCAACCCGCTTCCGCCGGCTGTGGTTAAGAAGCTCCGGCTTCTGCTTCTCTTCCTTCGTCATGGAGCGAACAATCGCTTCGACGCGGCCGATCTGCTTCTCGTCGACCTTCATATCCTTCATACCCTTCATCTTGTTCATGCCGGGCAGCATATCCATGATTTGATCGAGCGGACCAAGGTTTCGTACCTGCTCCATTTGCTCAAGGAAATCGTCGAATGTAAATTCCGCCGTGCGCATTTTACGTTCCATTTCCTTCGCTTTGTCTGCATCAATGTTCGACTGCGCCTTCTCAATGAGAGAGAGCATATCGCCCATGCCGAGAATTCTGGACGCCATCCGCTCGGGATGGAACGGCTCCAAGGAGTCGATCTTCTCGCCCATTGCCGCGAATTTGATTGGGCAGCCCGTGACCGCTTTAACGGAGAGCGCAGCACCGCCTCGCGTATCGCCGTCAAGCTTCGTGAGCACAACACCAGTTAGTTCAAGCTGCTCATGGAAGCTCTTAGCTACGTTAACTGCATCTTGACCTGTCATGGCATCGACGACGAGCAGCACCTCGTCCGGCTTCGTGATCTGATGAATTTGCTTTAGCTCTTCCATCAGTTCTTCATCAATGTGCAGGCGGCCTGCCGTATCGATAATGACGTAATCGTTGCCGTTCTCCTTCGCATGCTGCAGACCGGCGCGCGCGATTTCAACCGGAGAGGTCTGATCTCCCAAGGCGAATACCGGAGCATTAATTTGCTCGCCTAGAACTTGAAGCTGCTTAATTGCAGCTGGACGATAGATATCGCAAGCGATAAGCAGCGGCTTGTGATTGCCCTTCTGTAGAAGCTTAGCCAGCTTGCCAGACGTCGTTGTCTTACCGGCACCTTGCAAGCCTGCCATCATAATAACGGTTGGAGGCTTATTGGCCTTGGCCAGCTTGCTCTGGGTTCCACCCATAAGCTCGGTAAGCTCTTTATTTACGATATCGATGACGACCATGCCGGGCGTAAAGCTCTTTGACACATCTAAGCCAATTGCCCGTTCCTTCACCTTTGCGATAAAGTCTTTGACGACCTTGAAGTTAACGTCTGCTTCAAGCAGTGCAAGCCGCACCTCGCGCATTGCTTCGTTAACATCCTCTTCGGATACTTTGCCTTTGCCTCGAAGCTTGCTGAACACATTTTGTAGCCGACTCGATAAGCTCTCAAACGCTGCCATGTACCGTCACCTCCATTCTTTTCGTTATTCCGTCTTGCTTAATTGTAAAATCATGCTCATCAGCGCCTGCCTGTCCTGCTCGGCAATCGATAACTGATTGATGCTGCTGGCAAGCTGTTCGGTCATGTGCACGAGCGCTTCATGCCTTGCGAGCAAACACAGCTTACTCTCGTAGCTTTCGAGCACTTGCTCTGCGCGCTTGATATGCTCATATATCGCTTGCCGGCTGATGCCGAACTCTGCAGAAATTTCACCAAGTGAGAAATCATCGTGAAAATAATATTTAAGGAACGTCCGCTGCTTCTCTGTCAGGAGCGGCTCGTAAAAGTCGAATAATAAATTGATGCGGGTTGTCTTGGATAAGGCGTCTGGTTCATTTGCTTTCATCCCCTAAGCCCTCCTGCTCGTATACCATTCGCAGCCGTCAAGGAAAAAGCCTTTACAGCTGACAACGTCTTTTATCATACATGACATCATAGGCAGCTGTCAAGCTTTTTGCCTTGTCACCTTAACGAGCCGACCTGACCCTTGTCAACTTGCATACGATCACCGCTTAATCCGATTGTTTTCCCGCATCCTCTTCGTCTGTTTCATGAATCAATCCTGCGAACAACGCATGTATGAATTGCTCCGAATCGAACTGCTGCAGGTCGCCCATCTTCTCGCCAAGTCCAACGAACTTCACCGGCAGGCTCAGCTCATTGCGGATCGCAATAACGATACCACCTTTAGCCGTGCCGTCGAGCTTCGTCAGAACAAGTCCTGTCACGCCGCTTTTCTCACCGAACAGCTTCGCCTGGCTAAGCGCGTTCTGGCCGGTCGTCGCATCAAGCACCAGCAGCACCTCATGCGGTGCGTCCGGAAGCTCGCGCTGGATGACGCGGAATATTTTGTTAAGCTCCTCCATCAGGTTCGATTTATTTTGAAGCCTTCCTGCTGTATCGCACAGCAGCACATCCACACCGCGCTGCTTGGCTGCATGGACAGCATCGTACATAACAGCCGCAGGATCTGAGCCCGACTGCTGCTTTATCACATCAACGCCAACCCGCTGTCCCCATACCTCAAGCTGCTCGATCGCACCCGCTCGAAAGGTATCGCCTGCTGCCAGAAGCACGCTTTTGCCTTCGCTTTTGAACTTATGCGCCAGCTTGCCAATCGTAGTCGTCTTGCCCACGCCATTAACACCGACGAACAAAATGACAGTGATGCCGCTTGCCGCCATACGAATCCCCGCTTCATCGTCACCCTTCATCATTTGAATAAGCTTCTCTGAGAGTATCGGCTGCAATTCATTGGCATCCTCGATTTTGCGTTTTTTCACCTCGACGCGCAGTTCCTCGATTAGCTGCATCACCGTGCCCACGCCCACATCGGCGCCGATCAGTATTTCTTCCAGCTCTTCATAAAAATCTTCGTCGATTTTCTTGCGTCGAGTAAACAGCTCCTCGACCTTCTCCACAAAGGCCGTTCGCGTCTTCGTTAAGCCTTCCTTGAAAATATTCGTTACCGCTTCGGTCTTCGACGCAATGCTTTCCTTCAGCTTCTTAAAAAAGCTCATCGTTTCTTTTCCTCCATCCTCGCATTACCGGCATCTTCTTTATTTATGCAGATACCGGTTCTTCTTCCTCTAGACGAACGGATACCAGCTTCGATACGCCGCCTTCCTCCATCGTAACGCCATAGAGCACATCCGCTTCTTCCATCGTCCCTTTGCGGTGTGTGACAACAATAAACTGCGTAAGCCCTGAAAACTCTCGCAAATATTGGGCAAAACGTGATACGTTCGCTTCGTCAAGCGCCGCTTCAACCTCATCGAGGACGCAGAATGGCACCGGCTTCACCTGCAAAATCGCAAATAGCAGCGCGATTGCGGTCAATGCCCGCTCTCCGCCCGAGAGCAGCTGCAGATTTTGCAGCTTCTTGCCCGGCGGCTGCGCGACAATGTCTATTCCCGTCTCCAGCACATGCTCAGGCTCGGCCAATATAAGATCCGCTCGACCTCCGCCAAAGAGCTTCGCGAACACAACAACGAAATGACCGCGTATCGCCTCGAAGGTCGTTTTGAACCGTTTGGACATTTCATCGTCCATTTCCCGAATAACCTGGTAAAGCGTCGATTTTGCTTCAATCAAGTCATCCTTTTGCTCTGTTAAAAATTCAAAACGCTCCTTCACACGCTCGTACTCATCAATTGCGCCTAAATTAACTTCGCCCAGCGCCGTAATTTGACGTTTAAGATCGCGAACCTCGTTCTGTGTGCTGACAACATCCTGAGGAATGGGATACTGCTCCTTCGCCAGCTCATAGCTAAGCTCGTATTCCTCGCTCAGCTTGCGAAGCAAGTTATCGAGCTCCACATCCAAGCGGTTTGAGGCAATTTCCGTTTGCCGCATTTGCTCTTCAACCTGTCTTAATTGCGCACGCTGCTCCTTTGTTTCGCTTTCGCCTTGATCAAGCTCGACAATACGCTGTGCGCGAGCCGCACGCTTCAAATCCGTTTGCTCTGCACACTCCTGCTTTTTCAAGCGCAGATGATTGAGCTGCTCAATCTGCTGCACGGATTCCTCGGTATGCCGCGCAAGCTCCTCCTCCTGCTGCACATACAAGGTGCGCAAGCCGGACAGCTCCTGCTTAGCCCGTTGAATGTCCGCGCGCACACGCGTAGACTGATCCTCGAACGAAAGCTTCTCCTGGTCTGTCTTCGCTGCCAGTATCTTGATATCCGTCAATTGGCCCTGCAATGCTTCCTTCTGGGATTCACTCGCCTTACGCCGTTCTTCTGCCAGACGAATCGCTTCCTGCAGCCTCGCTTCATCCTCTGCGAGCTGCTCTAACCGGAGCTCAGCCGCTGCGGCCGCTGCTTGTATATCCTTTTGCTCTGATATATGCGTGCTTCTGTCCGCGGTATAAAGCTGCCTCTGCTCCTCCAGATGCTTGGCTTCATTATTAAGCTGCTGAAGCTCCGCGCGGATCTGCTGTTCTTCAATTCGGCTCTGCTCGCCTTGGGCGCGCAGCTCCTCTATATTGTGGGTACGAATCGAGTGCTCCTTGCGGAGATCGCTAAGCTTGTCCCGCAGCTGCTCCACCATTTGGCGGGCATCCGAAATTTCCTGATCAAGCGCATCGATCTGACGCTGACGACCTAGCAGACTTGCACCCTTCTTCTGCAAGCTGCCGCCCGTCATCGAGCCTCCAGCATTAACGATATCTCCTTCCAGCGTAACGACACGATACCGGTATTGACATTTTGAAGCGATACGATTCGCCTGCTCCAGTGTCTCTGCAAGCAATACGTTCCCTAGCAAATTGTTCACGATCGCTTCATAACGTTTCTCCGAGCTAACCAATTCCGCCGCAATGCCAACAAAGCCATCAATTGCTTCAGCCGTGCGCTTATCATGCTCCGGCACCTGTCTGCCCCTTATAACATCGAGCGGCAGAAAAGTGGCGCGTCCAAGCTGCCGCTGCTTCAGAAAGCCGATTGCAGCACGGGCCGACTTCTCGTCCTCCATGACGATATGTTGGAGTGCTCCGCCTAAAGCTGTCTCTACAGCTGTCTCAATACGTTCAGGCACCCGCATCAGCTCTGCAACCGCGCCATGTACGCCGCTTATGGCGCCATTACCTTTGCGAGAAGCTTTAAGCACTTCCTTAACGCCCAGCATAAAGCCATCTAACGCGTCCTGCATTTCCTTCATCGTGTCGCGTCTTGAAACGTGACTGTCGAGCTTCTGTTCCCATTTCCGAATCGCGAGCGTCACCTCTTCGAGGCTTTGCGATATCGTCTTCGTCTGCTCTGATTCTGTAAGCAAGCGGCTTCTAGCCTGCTCAAGCCGTGCCAGAGTAGCCTCCAGCAGCTGTGAAAGCTCTGTGCGGCGTTCGTTAAGACGGATTTGCTGTTCCTGCCACTTCGACTCATCTTCGCTGATTCTCTCCATCCGGCGCTGCAGCGTTTCCTGCTGCTGAGCCGCATAGCGAATCTCATTGCGGTGCTGTGCCATCGCGCTTAGCACCGCAAGCAGCTCGCCCTTGAGCGTCTCCTCCGCATCGGCGCCTGCTCCGCCTGCAACGCCTACCAGCCTCGCTTCCTCATTGGCTATTTGCGCACGAATGTCGGCAAGCTGCAGCTCTAATGCCGCTGCTTTACTGCGAAACTCTGCTTCCTCCTGCGTCAGCGATACGATCCGCGCGTCAGAAGCGGTAATGGATTCCTCCAGCTGCCGTTTGTTTTGCTCAAGATTGCGCTTGCGCTCCTTCAGCACCTCGCCATAGCCCTCACATTTCTCGAAATCCTCGCTTATCTGCAGCATAGCTTCATGCAGCTGATCCAGCTCAAGCTCGAGATCCCGCAGCATCTGACGATCCTTCTCCAAATGCGCGTCATGCTTGCTGACGACGGTCGACAGCTGTAGCTGCTCCTGCTGCAGCCTTTCAAGCTTGCCGTTCGCCTCTGTCCAAGAGCCATGAATCTGTTCAATATTATGTACGTACATGGAAATCTCTTTGGTCTTCAGCAGCTCTTTGAGCGACTTGAAATGTATCGCCTTCTCCGACTGCTTCCGCAGCGGGCCGACCTGATCCTCCAGCTCGGTGACGAGGTCATTTATACGAAGCAGATTCTGCTCCGTTTCATCCAGCTTCTTCTGCGCCTCGCGTTTACGCGACTTATATTTGACAATGCCCGATGCTTCCTCAAAAATACCGCGCCGGTCCTCCGAGCGCGTACTCAAAATCTCTTCAATTCGGCCTTGTCCAATGATGGAGTAAGCCTCCTTGCCGATCCCTGTATCCATAAATAGCTCGGTAATATCTTTGAGTCTGCATGGCTGCTTGTTAATTAAATATTCGCTGTCGCCGCTGCGATGAACACGACGCGTAACGGTTACCTCGTGATATTCGAGCGGCAGAGCGCCGTCACCGTTATCGAGCGTAAGCGATACCTCGCTGTAATTGACCGCCTTCCGAGCGTCACTGCCAGCAAAAATAATATCCTCCATCTTGCCGCCGCGCAAGCTCTTCGCGCTTTGCTCGCCCAGCACCCAGCGTATGCCGTCCGAGATATTGCTTTTACCGCTTCCGTTCGGGCCTACCACAGCCGTTATACCGGTTACAAATTCCATTTCTGTTTTGTCCGCGAACGACTTAAAACCAAATAATTCGATCCGTTTCAGAAACATGTCTTGGTTTTCACCTCACCCCTCATTGTACCACATCTGTTAAGCCTTGATAACCATTCCATTCCCCCTGTTCAGCAAAAAAGAGAGCATCCTGAGGTCGTCAGACCATCAGGACACTCTCTTCCATTACTCCTTCGAAAACGTACGCCAAGCCTCTGCTGCCGCACGCTGTTCCGCTTCCTTCTTCGTTCTGCCGCTTCCAATACCAAAGCGCTCATCCCCGAGATAAACCTCAACGACGAACTCTCTGTCATGTGCCGGACCACGCTCTTCGATGATGCGGTATTCGACCGGACCTAGGCCGTGGTGCTGCGATCGCTCCTGCAGCTTAGACTTCGAATCTTTCACAAGCAAACCGTAATCATTCGATTCCACGAATGGGAACATATGCTCATTTAAAAAGGCTCTCGTCCGCTCGATTCCAGCGTCTACGAAGATCGCTCCAACAAACGATTCGAACAAATCCGCAAGCAAAGCCTGTCTTTGTCTGCCTCCGAGCTGCTCCTCGCCGCGACCTAGCAGCACATGAGCGCCGAGCTCCAGTCGTTCAGCGAATTGCGCCAGCGACGGCTCGCATACGATGGACGCACGCATCCGCGTCAGCTCACCCTCTGGGCGCTGCGGGTATGTCGTGAACAAATACTCCGACACAAGCAGCTGCAGCACCGCATCTCCCAGAAATTCCAATCGCTCATTATCTTGTGCAGACCCGCGTTTGTGTTCATTCACATAAGAGGTATGAGTAAAGGCCTGTTTGAGCAGCTTCGTCCGCTTAAAGCTGAGCTGCAGCTTCTGCTGCAGCTCATAGAAGGGATCACGCTTCATATACTTTCATCACGATCGTAGCATTATGACCGCCGAATCCGAAGGAATTCGACAGCGCTGTACGGACGTTAGCTTCACGAGGCTTATTCGGCACATAATCGAGATCGCATTCCGGATCTTGATTGTCCAGATTGATCGTTGGAGCAATCACGCCGCTCTTAAGCGTCAGGCCTAAAATAACGGCTTCTACGCCGCCAGCCGCTCCGAGCAGATGGCCTGTCATCGATTTGGTCGAGCTAACCGCTACTTTATAAGCATGGTCGCCGAACGCTTTCTTAATCGCCTTCGTTTCTGAGCGATCGCCTACCGGCGTCGACGTACCGTGCGCATTAATATAATCGATTTCGGATGGCTCAATGCCTGCATCCTTGATCGCCTTCGTCATACAACGAGCAGCTCCGTCTGGATCAGGCTCTGTCATATGGTGAGCGTCACCGCTCATGCCATAGCCAATGACCTCAGCGTAAATCTTTGCACCTCGCGCCTGTGCATGCTCAAGCGATTCCAGCACAAGAACGCCAGCGCCCTCACCCATAACGAAGCCATCGCGATCGATGTCGAAGGGACGGCTTGCTTTTTCCGGCTCGTCATTGCGAACGGACATCGCACGCATGGAACAAAAGCCCGCCATACCTGTAGGTCTGATTGTCGCTTCCGCTCCGCCAGCAATCATCACGTCGGCATCGCCGCGCTGAATCAATTTGAACGAATCACCGATGGAGTGTGTTCCGGTTGCACATGCGGTAACCGCTGTGCTGTTCGGCCCCTTAGCACCGGTCAGCATCGATACTTGGCCGGACGCCATATTCGCGATCATCATTGGAATAAAGAAAGGACTCACTCGCTTCGGCCCTTTCTCTAAGAGGATGTTATGCTGATCCTCCCAGGTACCAAGACCTCCGATACCAGATCCTACCATTACGCCAACGCGCTCAGCATCGGCATTTTCGCCGATTTTCAAATCTGCATCCTTTACCGCAAGCTGGCTTGCCACAGCAGCAAACTGAACGAAACGGTCCATTCTGCGGGCTTCTTTTTTATCTAAACCGTAATCCTCAGGATTGAAGTTTTTGATTTCTGCAGCAATCCGGGTCGGATATTCAGAAAAATCGAATGCCTCAACTACAGAGACACCAGACTTGCCATCCATCAAATTTCCCCAAAACTGCTCCAAATCCGAGCCTAACGAGGTAATAACCCCCATACCTGTAACCACTACTCTTTGTTTCATTCCATTCACCTCTACAGACAGCGATATAGATGACCGCGCTTGCATCATCTTCATTTATATATAAAAGCTATCACGCTTTGCATAATCTCAAGTTTGAAAACGAGCAGTATGGAGAGAAGTCCCGTTTGTTATAACGGGACTTGTCCTTTTTACGTATGAGATTGTATGTATTTAACTACTTCTCCCACCGTCGTGATTGTCTCTGCATCTTCATCAGAGATTTCCATATCAAACTCGTCTTCTAGCTCCATGACCAATTCTACGACATCAAGAGAGTCAGCGCCGAGGTCATCTTTAAAGGAAGCTTCAAGTGTTACTTCTGCTTCGTCCACGCCAAGTCGGTCGATGACGATACGTTTTACGCGATCTACTACTTCGGACATCCGGTTCACCTCCTCCATGGTATTATACGAGAATTAAAGATAAAATGCCATACGCAACCGTTTTAATTCCAAAGAGCGGAATAATCGGCGCTACATGTACATGCCGCCGTCCACATGAATCGTCTGACCGGTCATATAGGCCGATGCATCCGATGCAAGGAAACGAACCGCATTTGCAATGTCGCCAGGGTCACCAAGCCGCGCAAGCGGAATTTGGCCGGACAACGACTCGCGCATTTCTTCCGGCAGCTTATCGGTCATGTCGGTCTGAATAAATCCAGGGGCGACGCAGTTGACAGTAATGCCGCGTGAAGCAAGCTCGCGCGCGCTAGCCTTCGTCAGACCAATCACGCCGGCTTTAGCCGCAACGTAGTTCGCCTGACCGGGATTTCCAAGCACGCCGACAACCGATGAAATGTTAATAATTCGGCCGGAGCGCTGCTTCATCATGGGACGAGTGACCGCTTTGATGCCATTGAACACACCTTTCAGGTTTGTCTCAATGACCTGGTCGAATTCGTCTTCCTTCATACGCATAATAAGATTATCTCTTGTAATGCCGGCATTATTCACCAAAATATCAATCGCTCCGAACTGCGCAATTACTTCCTTCACCATGGATTCGAATTCATCCGTCTTGCCGACATTCGCTTGCAGAATGATCGCCCGTCTTCCAAACGCTTCAACAGCTTGCGCCGTCTCGGCTGCCGCTGCTTCGCTGCCGGAGTAGTTAATGGCAACGTCAGCACCTGCTTCAGCGAGAGCAATAGCGATAGCTCTCCCGATCCCGCGCGATGCACCGGTTACGAGCGCCTTCTTCCCTTCCAGGCTGGCAAACATTCAATCCCCTCCTATTTGTGTTAATTCACCTGCAGCGCATCCAGCGCAGAGATGCTGTTTACCGAAATAACCCGCACGTTTTTGTCGATCTTCTTAATCAAGCCGGCAAGCACCGTACCTGAACCGATTTCAACAAACGTGTCTACACCCTGCTCAATCAAATAACGGATGCTGTCCTCCCATAGAACCGGTGAATACACCTGCTCTACGAGCAAGCTGCGAATTTCGTCCGCAGCTGTTACCGCACGCGCCGTCACATTCGCCACGACAGGCACAGAAGCGTCTTGCAGTTCAAGATTCGCAAGCATTGCTTGCAAATTGTCCGCCGCAGGCTTCATCAGCGAGGAATGGAACGGTCCGCTGACCTCCAGTGGAATGACCCGCTTCGCGCCGGCCTCTTCCTTCCCCCGTTCAACCACCGCTTGGACTCCTGCAGCCGTACCGGATACAACAATTTGACCAGGGCAGTTTACATTCGCGAGCTCAACAGCTGAGCCTTCAGCCGTAATCGACGCGCATAGCCCTGCGAGCGTATCACGCTCCGCACCGAGCACCGCTGCCATCGCCCCTTGACCGCTTGGAACGGCCTGTTCCATAAATTGACCGCGGGCACGAACGGTGCGAACGGCATCCTCGAACGAGAGTACACCTGCAGCCACTAGAGCACTGTATTCGCCAAGGCTGTGCCCCGCTACGAAATCCGCCTTCAAGCCGCGTCCTTCCAGCGCCGCAAGCAGCGCGATGCTCACAGTCAGCAGTGCAGGCTGTGTATTTGCGGTTTGCTTAAGCGCATCATCCGGACCCTCAAAAATGATTCGGCTCAATTCAAAACCTAACGCAGCATCCGCTTGCTCAAAAATCGATCGCGAACGATCAAAGCTATCATAAACATCCTTGCCCATTCCAACAGCCTGGGCGCCTTGCCCTGGAAACACAAATGCCGTTTTACTCAACGTATTGCCCCCTTACAAGCTAAAGATCTGCAATCAGATAACGAAATATAATTTTACCAAATAAGAACGGATGCTCCCCAGGTTAAACCGCCGCCAAACCCAACCAGCACAAGGCAGTCCCCTTCGTTCACGCGTCCCTGCTCTACGGCTTCAGCTAAAGCAACCGGTATTGAAGCAGCAGACATGTTGCCATACTTGTCAAGGTTGACCATCGCTTTGTCTTCCGACAGGTTCAAGCGATTAAGCGCCGATTGTATGATTCTGATATTCGCTTGATGCGGAACGAGAAGATCGACGTCTTCCTTGGCTATGCCCGCTTTCTGCAGAGCATCCTCTGCTGCGCTTCCCATAATGCGAACGGCAAACTTGAAAACATCATTGCCGGCCATATGAATATAATGCTGCTTGGACTGAATGCTTTCCTCTGTCGCCGGAACCCTGGATCCGCCGCCATGAACCTTAAGCAGCTCTCCGCCGCTGCCGTCCGCCCCAAGCTCGAACGAACGGAAACCGCGCCCTTCCTCTACTTGCCCAAGCACAACAGCACCGGCGCCGTCACCGAACAAAATGCAGGTATTACGGTCCGAATAATCCGTAATGCGGCTTAATGTTTCCGCGCCTACCACAAGCACATGCTTGTACATACCTGTCGCTATCATGTTGGAGCCCGTCGCTAAGCCATAGATGAAGCCGGAACAGGCCGCAGAAAGGTCAAAAGCAGCTGCTTTCTTCGCACCCAGCTTATCCTGCAGCAAGCAGGCCGTTGAAGGAAAAAACATATCCGGCGTAATCGTAGCAACGATAATAAGATCGATATCTTCAGCTGTAAGACCAGCCGCCTCGATCGCTATTCGCGATGCTTGCAGAGCTAGATCGGAGGTCGCCTCTTCGGCAGCAGCAATTCTGCGCTCCTTAATGCCTGTTCGGGTAACAATCCACTCATCGTTAGTTTCGACCATCTTCTCTAGCTCGTGATTCGATAATATACGTTCGGGAACATATTTACCCGTTCCTATAATTCCGACAGGATGTAAATTCATTTCACACACTCATTTCCCGTTAATTTCAGCTGCAATTGATTCGGTAAGCTGACCTTGAATCGCTATACGTGCTTGGCGCACCGCGTTTTTCACGGCGAGAACGTCAGATGAGCCATGACATTTCACAACTAGGCCGTTCAATCCAAGCAGCGGAGCGCCGCCATGCTCTTTGTAATCCATTTTTTTCTTAATGGTACGCAGCTTAGGCAGCATAATGGCCGCAGCCAGCTTTGTCATGAGAGATTGACCGAAAGCATCCTTCAGCGAAGTGAAAATCGTACCCGCTGCACCTTCCATGGCCTTCAGCATAATGTTCCCTGCAAAGCCGTCGCACACCAGCACATCACAGCCGCGCGTTAAAACATCCCTTGCTTCCACATTGCCAATAAAATGAATCGGCGCCTGGGACAGCAAATCATATGCGAGCTTCGAGATTTCATTTCCTTTCTTCGCCTCGGTGCCTACATTAAGCAGACCAACCCGCGGCTTCTCCATCCCATGCACCTTAGCGCGATAAATACTGCCCATTATCGCGTATTGCAGCAAATGCTCTGGCTTTGCGTCCATGTTAGCTCCAAGATCGAGCGCCAGCACGCCAATATCATCCATCGTCGGCATCATCGGCGCTAGCGCCGGTCTCTCAATGCCGTCCAGCCTTCCAACTACAAGCAGCCCTGTCGCCATTAATGCTCCTGTGTTACCTGCCGAGAGCATCGCGTCCGCCTGCTTCTCGCGAACGAGCTGGCCGGCTACGACCATAGATGCCCCTTTCTTCCGACGCACTGCCTTCACTGGCTCATCATCAGGCCCGATCACCTCATCAGCGTGATAAATCGTCACGTTAGCGGGCTTCTGCCCATTCATAAGCGGTTCAATTGCAGCGGTGTCTCCGACCAGCAGCAGCTCCGTATCGGGCCACTGCGCCGCTGCCTCCAATGCGCCTTGCACAATTAAGCCTGGCGCGTTATCTCCGCCCATCGCGTCAATAGCGATCCGCAATTCCGTCTCCCCCTCCACTGTCTGTGTCTCCCGCGGACCGATAAATGACAAAGTTTCCTTGGAATACCATTTCATCGCCTACATACGTGAACAGCTCCACCTTCGCCTTGCTGCGCTCTCCCGAAATCGAACGAACGTAAGCTTTGGCGATACATTTCTCCCCCAGCTTCACCGGGCGTATAAAACGAATATCAGCTGTTACCGTAAGGGCTATTTCATCGTTTATAACAGCAACCGCAAGTGAGTTCGCTTGCGCAAATACGTGATGTCCGCGTGCGATGCCGGTTCTTGAGAATACATGCTCCTCCCGAATCTCGAACACCGATATACCGCTCTTGTCTAATTCCAGATCAACAATATCGCCTATCACCTCATGCAAAGGCAGTGACCTAACGGAGTCGTAGGAGCGTTCAGCCATCAGCTTCAGCCGTTCTCTAAGCTCCGGAATCGCGAGCTCCATTCGATCCAGCCGAATCGTCTGGATACTCACCTTAAGCAGTCGCGTGAGCTCCCGATCCGTTATGAAGGGATTTTCTTCGATTAATCGGGCTAGCTGCTGATGCCGCTGCCGTTTGGGCATTCGTTCGATGTTCGGCACCACCTTATACAGTATAGTGACAGTTTTATTATTAACCCCAATTCGCTGTTTGATAGCAGCTCGCGTTAAGGTTAGTTTATGTATGTTACTTGATATTATCACCTGGTACTAATTAAGTATATAAAAAAAATCGGCCTAGTGCAACGAAGTGCAGCACTTTCCTACATTCAGCCTGTTCTTTCTTAGCACTTACAGCGATTTTCAAAAAAATAACACTCCATCATATGATGGAGTGCCATTAATGAAACCATTCCATTATTGGGAAATGATCTCTTTTGTTTTGTAATATCCACATACTTTGCACACGTGATGAGCTAACTTAAGCTCTCCACACTGTTCGCATTTCACCATACCCGGTATTGCAAGCTTAAAATGCGTACGACGTTTGTCGCGGCGAGTTTTGGATGTTCTACGTTGAGGTACTGCCATATTTCCCACCTCCTTCAAAAAATCAATCGCTACTTGCGCTTATTCCTTAAATAAATCCTTCAGCGCCGCAAAACGAACATCAATCTTCTCGTTCTGACAGCTGCATTTGTGCTCATTTAAGTTCTGTCCGCATGTTGGACATAGGCCTTTACAGTCATCGCTGCAAAGCGGGGCAAATGGTATGGACAGCTGAAGCGCTTCTTCCACATAAGGCATCAGGTCCAATTTGTCCGCATTTACTTCAACAAAGTCACTGATCTCTTCTTCTGTGTATTCGTCGCTCTCTACGTTAGTCGCAGCTCGTTTGAATACCTCAGAGAAAGGAATGACGATATGATCCTGCACCGGTCCAAGACACCGTGAGCAAACGAGCTCTAAGTCGATAGCAAGCTTGCCATCCACTTCGATAAAGCCCTCATGCCCGGTAACCTGAAGCGTTACATGAAGCGATCCTGCTCGGTAAACATCTTGGCGTCCTTTGAATAGATCATTGACATCTAACTGCTCATTGATCGTCGATTTAAGACTTTTGGACATTGTTTCTTGCATATGAAACTGCATCTGATCACCCCAAACAAACAAAGATTATTATATCTATCAGCCTACCGTTTTGTCAACATTTTCACACTGTTTTTCGTCAAAACACATCCGACCGATGTGTGATGGACAACACTGTGATATAGTGAAACAACCAGCATTTTACATAGAAAGGACAAAGCGAATGCGCACAGTCGGGCTAATTGTGGAATACAACCCATTTCATAACGGTCATCTTTATCATTTGCAGCAGTCACGCAAAATAACGCAGTCGGATGCTGTAGTCGCTGTTATGAGCGGCCATTTCCTGCAGCGAGGCGAGCCTGCCCTGCTCGACAAATGGATCCGAACAAGGACCGCTCTTGATGGCGGGTGCGATCTTGTCATTGAGCTGCCAGTCGCTTATGCTACGCAGGCTGCTGAATGGTTTGCTTACGGCGCCGTTTCCTTGCTCGAAGCAACGGGTGTCGTAGACAGCTTCTGCTTCGGCACGGAGAGCGGCGAGCTTGCACCGCTGCTTCAAGCGGCTGAGGTCGTTGCCCATGAGCCACCAGATTTCAAAAGATGTTTAAAGGAAAAGCTTCAGACCGGAATAAGCTATCCTAACGCATACAGCAGCGCTGTTTCTGAATATTTAGCTGAGCATGGACATGCCTCTGCCGCTAATTTCCCATTCGCGCTGCCAAATCATACATTGGCGCTGCATTATTTACTTGCCCTGAAACGAATCAACGGCAAAATGGAGCCCTTCACCATTGCGCGCGAGAAATCGCAATATAATCAGGAAACCGTGACTGATACTCAAATTGCCAGCGCGACTGCGATTCGCAAGCTGCTGCTGGAGCAGCGTTCGCTGGATGCCGCGCGATCATACATGCCTCCCTCCACATTCCAAGCGCTGGAGCAGGCATGGTTGGACGGGCATTGCCCAATCAGCTGGGAGCTATTCACGAGCCAACTGTTTCATGCGATCGTCACTCGTTCTGCTGCAGAACTTGCCAGCATGCATGAAATATCCGAAGGGCTGGAGCACCGCATTCGAAGCACTCTGCCAAAGCTCGCTACCAGGCAATTCGAAGAATTGCTGGCAGCGCTGAAAACCAAGCGCTATACGCGCACTAAGCTTCAAAGAGCGCTTCTCTCCGTGCTTCTTGGACATACCAAAGCAGATTTCACGGCAGATAAGCTCGCTTCCGGCATCGAATACATAAGAGTGCTCGGCTTCACCGAGAAGGGCAAGCAGCTATTAAAGCGAATGCGCACTACCGCCGCATTGCCTGTGCTGCTTAGCGCGGCCAGGGCACCACAGCCTTACCGTTATCTTGAGGTTGATGTACAAGCGAGCAGCGTATATATGCTTGGTATGCCAAACACGGCTTCACCGCAGTCCTTGTTCCGAGATTTCACGAATAAACCGATTACGATTTAATCAGCAATAGAAATCAATAATGGCTATTGGCTATTCAGATTCTTTGAATTCCTCTATGCGATCCAAGGCTTCCTGAAGCGTCGCAACACTTACCACTTTCATGGAGGTGTCGATCGACCTGGCTTTCTCATCCGCCTCCTTGAAATTGTCCGCAGGCGCCAGAAACAGCTGAGCGCCTTCTTCGCTTGAGATGACAATCTTCTGTTTAATCCCGCCGATTGCGCCAACCTTACCATCCGCTGTAATCGTTCCGGTTGCTGCAATCCGATGACCGCCGGACAAATCTCCTTCAGTCAGCAAATCGAGCGCCTGCAGCGTGAATACCAAACCGGCTGAAGGTCCTCCAATCTCGCCCGCCGCAATCGTCAAATGGTAGCGGGGATCGTCGGGCTCCAAGCTCCGAAGCTCAGTCAGACTAATGATGCCCAGCGCCTTCAACCGCTCCTCTTCCGTAACACCAGTCCCCTGAGCGCGGGCAGGAATGAGAACGCGAATGACCTCTTCACCCCGTTCCACATCGAATGCAGCAGACGGTTCCTTATTTAAGGCTTGCAGCAGCCCGAACAACTCCTCAATATTTTCGAATCGCGCTCCTCCAGTCAGCCCGAGCAGCTTATCGCCTGCCTGAAAAGGCGCCAACAGCCGATTCTCAGCCGTATACGCATCCGAAACGATAATGGCTTGCGGCTTACTCTTATAAGGCAAGCCCGCATGCCGATATGCAGCCTCTACCGCATTATTTTGCGAGCCCTGCATGATGACGTTCAGTCTCTCCACATATTGCTGCCTGGAATAACCCCGAAGCACATCCCTTTTCAGATACACATCCTTACTCGAATCCCACATCGACTGCAGCGTGCTCAAAAAGTTAGGCTCCGTCATTTTTACCGCGGTGAGCAAAAATTCGCCATCCCCCAGACGGTCGCCTTCCTCGATTGAGATCATCGGTTCGACCGGCACCGCAAGTCCCGGCTCATATACGACATAAGGTGTAGGAGCATAAAGCAATATCCACATCATCAAAGCCGTAACAATAACGATATAAATAAGGCGGCGAAAATCCGATCGTTTTTCTTGCACCCTCCATTCCCCCATTCTGAATGCTAGATGGTCTATCCTCCGTCGCGCATGCGTACTATTTAACGTATACGGTTGTCCTCTTTAGGATAGAATTGACCGCTATATTGCGCCGCACATCGATTACCCGCCCAGTGAAACAAGGAGTTGAGTGGCATTGGCCAAGACAGTTATGCTAGCAGTTATTTCCATTATGTTAGTTGTCGCAATCATCCTGCAGCCAGATGCTGCTTTTCAAGCATCGCTGCAAGGTCTCACCGTATGGTGGAATATCGTATTTCCCGGCATGCTGCCGTTTCTCGTCCTATTTGAGCTGATTGCGGCCTTCGGTCTTGCGCATGCTTTCGGCTCGCTCCTGCAGCCGCTTATGGGCAGGCTATTCAAGCTTCCCGGCGAAGCGGCAATCGCAATCGCGTTAGGATGGATGGGTGGATTTCCGGCCGGCCCGGAAGCAGTAGCATCTCTTCGCAAAAGAAAGCTGGTGACAAAACAACAGGGCCAGCGTCTGCTAGCCCTTGCTCATATGCCTAATCCGCTGTTCATGATTGTTGTCATCGGAGCAGGCTTCCTGCATAAGCCTATCGTTGGCACCATGCTTGCCGCAGCCGTATGGCTGTCGGCGATTTGGCTATTGCTTCTTGCTTCGCTGTTTATCCATGAGGGAGGTACCGAAAACATTCATGAACCTCCGAGCGCCTCAACTAAGCAGCGCATCAGCTTACTGGAGCGAGCGGCCGAAGCGCTGCATCTCGGCAGAGAGCAAGACGGCCGCAGCTTTGGCAAAGCGCTCGGCGACGCCGTCTCATCCAGCGTCCAAAAACTAATGATGATTGGCGGCTTCATGATCTTCGCAGCGGTGCTTGCGAAATTAACCGAGCCGCTGTTTGACCCGCTTCTGGCTTATCTGGAGCTAAACTTCCTCACTCAAGCCTTTTTCGAAGGCCACTTAGGCGCTTATGCCGCTTCGATATGGGACGCACCGGGCACCAGCACACGATTGAATGCCGCTGTGATATCCGCCGTACTCGCTTGGAGCGGACTAAGCGGCATTTTGCAGACAGGCTATGCCATTACAGGCACAGATTTAAAGCTTCTCCCGTTCGTAGCCTGGCGAGCCGCTCATGCCATCCACGCGTTTGTTTTCATGTTTCTGCTATGGAAGCCCATTACATCCCTGCTTCGAACCTTGCTGCCGGAAGAAGCAGTCCCTGCTGCTGCAATCCCAGAATCTCTTAATATAGATCCCGTTGCTCCCGTTACGTGGAGAGTGGGAGATTTTCCGCAGCTATGGCAGTTCTCCTTAACCGGATGTCTGTTGATGGCCTTCCTGTGTCTTTTGCTATCCCTCATGCTCTGGCCCTATCGACGTACGAATAGATCGTTATAGGATAAGAGCAAGCTCTTTCAGCAGATCACATGCGAGCTTTATATTTCTCTCTTAACTGCTGCTCCACAACAGGAGGCACCAGCTCATGCACCGCTCCGTTAAACTGTGCAATTTCCTTCACTATGCTTGAGCTTAAATAGGAATATTTCGGATTCGTCATCATGAACATCGTATCAATCTCTTCATCCAGCAAATGATTTGTGGAGGCAAGCTGAAGCTCGTATTCGAAATCCGTTACGGAACGAATGCCTCTAATAATCACATTTGCCTGCTTTGATTTCATAAATCGAACGAGCAGATCCCGGAAGCTGTCGATTTCGACATTCGGAATGTCGCGCGTCACTTCCATAAGCAGCTCCTTGCGCTCCTCTACCGAGAATAGCGGATTTTTACTCGTATTATTTAGCACAGCGACAATAAGCCGGTCAAATTGCTTCGCGGATCTGCGAATAATATCCAGATGACCATAGGTTACAGGGTCAAACGTGCCCGGGTACACGGCAACGCGTTCTTGTTTACTCGTTGACACCGGCCTCACTCCCTTCGTGTATATCTTCGTTGTTGTATGTATATATCGACACAGCGATATCGCCGTATTTGGCATGCTTCATTTGGTCAAAATGGTCCAGCCGCTCCGGGTACTTATGAGCCGCATCGTGTTCCACAACAATGATTGCCCCTGACTCAAGTAGTTTAAGCTCAGCAAGTTGCTCCATCAATGCGTCCATTGTTATCATTTTGTAGGGCGGATCGAGCAAAACAAGACGGAACCGCTGTCCCCGCTTAGCTAACGCTTTCAAAGCACGTTCGGCGTCGTTCCGATAAATTTCGGCGGCACTGCCCATCCTTGCCGTTTCTACATTTTGACGGATCGTGTCGATGCTTATTTTCTCCCGATCAATAAACACCGTCCGTTCTATCCCTCTGCTCCAAGCCTCAATACCTAAGCCGCCTGTCCCTGCGAACAGGTCCAGTGCCATTCCCCCATCGAAGTAAGGTCCGATCATGCTAAATATGGCTTCCTTCACCTTATCCGTTGTCGGCCTTGTGTTCATACCGGGTACAGCCTTCAGCGTGCGGCCCTTGGCCTCGCCCGCAATGACTCTCACTGCAATTGCCCCCTTCTATCTGGTCCCCGCCTATCGTACCATACAACCCCTTTGTTAATAAAGCAGAAGCATGTCGAATGAAAAGCAATACAAGCCCATTCCAGCTCGATTGAAAATAATTACATCCTATAAATGTATAATTCTCATCAAACCGGACAAGATAAAGTCATCGGCGTCGCAAGATGTCGTAGACAACCGCGGAGAAGACTTACGTTTCCCCATAAGTTCTTCGTCCGGTTTCTCCTCTCCCATGAAAAGGAGCCCTAGAAATAGGGCTCCGATTTTTTTTGTAAATCCCTTATATATCATGTTTTGAAATTCCTGGTTATTTCATCGAAGTGCATAAGTCATGTTTTTTTAATAAATTCTGCTTAATTTCTCCATTAACGCCACTTCCTCAGCTTAGCCACTTTCCTCTTATAAATAACCCTGAATTACGAAAGTAAAGCCTCACAAAAATATAAAAAGGTGCCCTGATCTTTGGTAGAATAGTGTTTGTCGAGAACACATCACCCAAAAGAGAGAAGCACCTTTAAGGTGAAGTTTACCGCAAAAATCGCTAATCTGAAAAAGGAATTTCCTGTTAGAAACGCCACAAATATTGCAGGCAGCAAAGTCATGCTCGCCTATCTTGAAAAAATTGGCTTGGATCGGGCCTTTCACACCTTAAGATTCTCAAAAGCCGCTAATGCCATATTCCCTTGCAAACATTTATTATGATGTTTTTCTTTTCAATGAATTGGTTGGTCTAATGCTTCTATATTAGGTACCGCAAAAGGTCCGGTAAGGACGGGTTGATAGCGCAGGCAGTGTGGAGTAATCAGCCTGCTCGGGGGAGTGCGCATAAGGGCTTGAAAGAACATCTAGCAGCCGCTCCATCACGCTGTAGTCTCCTTGTTTCACCGCTGCTTCTAGTGCGTCTTCAACCAGGTGGTTGCGCGGGATTAGCGCGGGATTGCTCTTCCGCATCAACTGATGCGAGGAGGCTTTTGGTTCCTGTTGCCTGCCTAGTCTCGCCTGCCACAGCTCATGCCACTCCGCAAATCCCGAATCGCCAAACAGGACCGTATCCTCCAGCTTATCAAAAGTTAACGCGCGAAAAGTATTCGTGTAGTCCGCACGATACTTCTGCATCATACTGAGCAGGCCTTCAATAAGGGATTCATCCTCTAGCTCATCGTTAAAGATACCTAGTTTTGCTCTCATTCCCGAAAGCCAATTACGGTGATACAGCTCGGTAAAATCTGAAATCGCATCCTCGGCCAATTCGACAGCCTGCGCCTCATTGACATGCAGCAGCGGCAACAAGGCTTCAGCAAATCTCGCGAGATTCCACGCGGCAATACGCGGCTGATTACCATAGGCATAGCGGCCATAAGTGTCAATGGAACTGAATACCGTTACTGGGTCATAGGCATCCATGAAAGCGCAAGGACCATAATCAATGGTTTCTCCGCTAAGAGCCATGTTGTCGGTATTCATCACCCCATGAATGAAGCCAACGAGCTGCCATTTGGCAATCAGCACAGCCTGACGCTTGATCACTTCCTGAAGTAAAAAAAGATAACGGTTCTCATCCGCGCCAACTTCTGGAAAATGTCTTTGCAATGTGTAATCAGCCAGGTCCTGGAGATCCTGGGCAGTCCCCCATTGTGAGACGTATTGAAAGGTGCCGACGCGCAGATGACTGGCAGCCACGCGGGTGAGAATTGCACCTTGTTGCTCGGTTTCGCGGATGACTGACTCACCGGTTGTTGCCACCGCCAGGCTGCGGGTGGTAGCAATTCCAAGCGCATGCATGGCTTCGCTGATGATGTATTCGCGCAGCATCGGTCCAAGCGCCGCTCGACCATCGCCTCGGCGGGAGTATGGCGTTTTACCTGAACCCTTAAGCTGAATATCTAACCGGTCGCCTAGGGGAGTGATCTGTTCGCCAAGCAGCAGAGCCCGGCCGTCCCCTAACAAGGTGAAATTCCCGAATTGATGCCCTGCATAAGCTTGGGCAAGAGGCAAAGCGCCTTCGGGAATCAGGTTGCCAGCAAGCACCGCTACGCCATCATTGCTTTGCAGCGCTTGGACGTTCAACCCCAGAGATGTTGCCAACGGACCATTAAGAATACTCAACTTCGGTGAGCGTACAGGGGTTGGGTTGAGCCTGGTAAAAAATGTTTTTGGCAGACGGGCATAACTGTTGTCGAAGTTCCATCCTGTTTCAATTATTGCTTTTTTCTCTGTCATCGTATCTCTCTTTTCTTTTATCTTTTTGCATCTTATACCGTTGGTACTGCAGATGGATATCATTGTACTATTGTTACTCGATAGTTGAATGATTATGTTCAATCAACAAATCTTTTAATCTGTTTTTAACTTCAGGCCAATCCTCATCAATTTCAGTTCTTCATGCACGAATGAGAAGTCAACCAACTCCTTGATTTGTCTTAACCTATTGTCCTTAGGAACAATTAAGTTATAGAGCGCTATGTATGGACCTACGATCAGCGTCTGTTGCTGTTGAATCATTCGAATCACCATCTCCCTATGATGACTTAATTATACAAGAAATAAGGTACAGCCTCCTCCTATTTTTGAGAAACTGTACCTTTTTTACATCATGGGGACTTTTTCAGTGGCTTCGATAATACTGGCTTCCTTTTAACTGCAAACGGTAATTACACGATTACAGGATGAAAATGAACCGAAGTATATTTGTACAAGCTGTGATCTTATAATACTTGTGTCTTATGAGCAAAATTCATAATCGTCGCTTTGAGTTACCGACCGTATTACGCGCGAGCATTTTTGCGAGGTTTTCATCAAGCTATATAAAGCGACGACAGACACGATTATAACGGAAACGTCCGAGAATCTGGACCAACAATTATTTTCTCCTTATGCTAGTGAGGCGATTATGTTTTTGTCCTCAGCAGATGTCATTAAAGGAATAACAAAGGACACCTTCGGACCCAAACAGCATGCCACCAACGATAAACAACTGTCTAGCACCAAGAACGCCCATGGGATAACCCGATCTGGGACCTTAGTTGCGTTTCTCATCAGACACAGAGATTCCACGAAGTTATTACTTCGTTATAAAATATGAACGATTAGACAGAAAAACAAAAAGCGGGACGAATATATAGTTATAAAGACTTAATAGAAATAATATTTTCGGAGGTGTCGTATAGAATGCAAAATTTCATGATGGAACGAAATATGAATTATTACCTCCAACTGCCTTACACGTTAACAATTCAAGAAATTGATGATGGAAAGGAGTCTTATTTCTACGGTTATTATGCAGAACTCGCAGGATGCGAAAGCAAAGGCGGGACAATAGAAGAGCTTCTTAGTAACTTAACAGACACAAAATTGGCATGGATTGCAATTAGATTCGAACGTGGGGAAATCATTCCTGAACCACAAACAGAATATAGCGGACAACTGCTATTACACGTGCCAAAGTCGTTACATCAGCAGCTCGCTATTCAAGCGCGTCAGGAAGGGATCACCTTAAACCAGTATTTGCTCTATAAGCTAAGCAGCAGATTACAATAACCCTGGAAACGCAAACGGCGGTTTAACACATGATTTTCATGTTCTAAACCGCCGCTTCGCTTTTTCTAATCAATCAACACTTAAAAAAAAGAGCTCAGTAAGAGCTCTCTACTTTCATAATGTCCAAGAATGGTATTTTTATGATCTCGCCTTGGTTACTGACGTGAACCATCTTCGTTCGAGAGTCCATATTTACGATTTTCCCACAAGGCTGATAATCCCAATTCCAAACGGTAAATAGTAATTCAGATTGTTCGTGCTTCGCCTCGACGAGTCGTTCGCCTAATTCCTCTAATGCAAACTCGTCTCGTGTCGGCCGTTTTGGTCCTTTTGCCAAGTATGTCTCCTCCAAGCTCTTGTTGTATTCGTTTCAAGCTGCCTTCTTCATCTAATCCATCCACGATAATGTCGATTAGTGTCCTTAACCTAATTGTCGTACTTTTACGATCTCTAATAAAAATATATTGATTGTGGACGCTCTTTTTTGCTCCAGAGGCCGCTGAAGTCTTTCCGTGTATCATCAAGCATGCTGTTCCATCGGCCCTATGTCAATGATTTTCTAAGTCTAGGCCAACGTCATGGAACATCGGTTACCATAGCAAACACCCAAGCACACAGGCGAAATCATGCATAACTTACAGAGTATCCACTACTTCAGGAGGTGCATGAGAATATGTCAGGATTAGTTGGAGGAGCATTCAATAACACAGGAATGATTTTGGTTCTTTTCATTTTATTAGTAATTATCGCTTGCAGCTGCATGAGCGGCATCGGCCCGGTTTGCGGAAAGGGCTGTTAATTCAACGTCTACGGCTTGCTTCATTCATGTATAAATGTGCAGTACTTATATTACAGACCCCATCCCTGGGTCTTTTTTTTGTTAAACTCTGAATATTTATACATAATACTAAATTACTTATTTTTGCCAATATCGGCTTGATCATCGAGGCTAGGCGTATATCACCTTCTAATTACCTCCCTGCCAAACACCCAAGCATATTAAAAATCCATGCATAACATACAGAGTAGTCTAGACGTAAGGAGGTGGGATGAACAATGTCCGGTTACGTTGGTGGTGCTTTTAACAACACTGGAACTATTCTGGTGCTCTTCATTTTATTGGTGATCATTGCTTGCAGCTGCATGGCTTGCAGATACTAAACTAGACCTAATACGCAATGCATACCAGCAGCGTACTCAAGTTACAAGGAGGTGTATTGGCGAATGTCTGGATATGTTGGCGGTGTTTTTAATAACAACCTGGGCGTCATTTTGGTGCTTTTCATCCTATTGGTGATTATAGCTTGCAGCTGCATGGGCAGAGTCTACTAAATAAGTGAGACGCAAGCTCCATCGTATTTAAGCTGCTATCATTCTTTAATAAAACCTCTCCCAATAAAAGGCCCACTCTGTGGGCCTTTTGCGACTCTTGCTAGTGATTGTCTTATATTAAGCTCCTGATTTAATCTCCGTCATTTCCCTCCTATTAACACGCAACAAGGTTGGCGCAACCATCTTATCGGATCTCCCGCTCGTTTAATTTTTAATTTGACTTACTTATCGGCCTTCATGGTCAGACTCAAATTAAGTTTGTTATCGGAGGGGTCTCGAAAATCCCAAATCGTCGGATTCAATTCTCCCCTACTCATGGTGTTATTCTACTTTTCAACAATCCGACAAAGATTTTTAAGGTACGGTTAAGGTTTGGTTTGTATAATAAGAGACATCAACCCCACCGTTGATTTATAGATCTAGGACAGTTGCCCACAGCGATGTGGGCGATTTTTTTTGAAACCAGATAGGCTTTAAAACGTTATAACTGAATATACATGCAAGTAGCAGAGGCTTACGAAGTGGTTTTGCGGGCGCAAAACCTGAAGGAGGCGATTCCGTGGAAACATTCGGCAGAGGATGTCTGTACATCATTGTCGGCGTCATAGCCGTGATGGCGCTAGCCTTTATTGTTGGAGGCACGATTACGATTCCGTGGTTCATCCTCATTCCCTTGATCATACTCGCATTCTGGGCCGCATCTAAGAAAAGTAAGTGAACGGATAGTCCCGCGCTATAATATGAAAACCGACACCTTGCCAGATGAGGCGGAATGTCGGTTTTTCTTTTGGCATCTATACACCGTCAAAATTCAGCCTTACACTTCTCCTTCACTGTTGCAGCTAAACCCGCTCCGCCAGCAGCACGACCTTTGCCGCATAACTATACGCCATAAAATCGCTTCGTATTCGCAAGCAATGCTTCCGCAATCTGCTCTGCAGGCCGCTCCTTAATGCGTGCAATATGCTGTGCAGCATCAGCAGCCATAGTCGGCCGAGTCTGCTTCCCGGTATAAGGGCCTTCGAACGGCCACGGGCCGTCGGTCTCCACCATCATAAGCTCTAGCGGATATTGCTTCACAAGCTGCTGTATCTCTTCTTCATACGCCACATCCGGTGTAATTGAAATCATATAACCGCTTGCTGCCATTCTCCGCACTGCAGCCTGGCTGCCCTTAAACCAATGGAAGTGTGCCCTCCGGACGCCATGCCTCTCCAAAATATCGCAGGCCTTGTCCGCATCCTCGTACACCGCATGCAGCACGATCGGACGATCCAGCTCTGTCGCCAGTGCGGCGAATCGGGCTAACAGCTCTAAATAAGCAGCTTCATCGAAAGCAATACCCGCTGACTCTGATGCTGTCCTTGTGTAATACGGCAGGCCAACCTCGCCGATCGCGAACGGCTCCCCTGCTTCATGCCGCATACGAATCCATCCAAACAGTTCATCGAGCTCCGCACCAGTGTGAATCGGCTGCTCCGGATGAAAACCGTAGGCCGGATGCACCCTTCCAGGATGCCGGATGGCAAGCTCTCGGTTCAGGATAGAGGAGGCCAGATGCATAGACACCGCTACTACGGCAGCAGCGCCTTCCGCAAAAGCCTCTTCCAGCAAGCCGTCTAGCTCCGCTTCCTCATATAAGTCGACATGAATATGCGCATCTATAAAAGAAAACGTATGCTTCTCTCCGTTCATGGGCATCACACGCTCTCCTTCATACCGACTTTAAGCAGCTCGTAAATACGCTGCTTCAGCTCATTAAATCGCGGATCGCTCCACAGCGCTTCGCTGCGCGGCCGCGTGAATGGAATCTCATATTCCTCCAGAACAACAGCAGGCGAAGCGGACAGCACAACAATCCGATCTGATAAAAACAATGCCTCCTCAATACTGTGCGTCACGAGCAGCACCGATCTGCGGTTTTCCTCCCAAATCGACATCAGCCACTGCTGCATTTGCAGTCTCGTCTAGGCGTCCAATGCCCCGAACGGCTCGTCCAGCAGCATTAATCGCTTGGGAGCAAGCAGCGGGTCTCCTTAAGAAGGAGACCCGCTGCAGCATCCCGCCGGACAGCACATGCGGATAGGCATCCGCATATTCATGAAGACCGATTCGCTCCGCAGCCTGCCAGCGCCAATACGAATACGAGCATAGCTCCAACGATTCTCCACGACGCTTGTCCTGCTTTTTTCTGATTCATGATGTGTGTTGCTCTCTTCGCTTGCTCTATTTTTTATAAAAGGTGACGAGCCTTCTTACGTGTCCGGTTCATGGAAATATAAAAAAAAAGCGTCCTCCCAATCCGGAGGACACCGTCAATTTGGCTGTGCAGCTGTTCCCTTCAGCATCGGCCGGATCAATCTAATCGAGCCTGCTGCATAAACAGAGCGTCTGTCCCTACGCTGGCATTACCCAGATCAGGTTTAAAGGGTCGGAATTATAAAGAAAATCCCCTCTCAGCCGGCCTAACCAGCTCCCCGGAACATATTTAGTTTCGTCAACATGTCAATTGTAAAGCAAAACCCGACCAAAATGCTAGTCTTTTTCTGAAAACCATTTTCAAAGATCACCTGCTTGAACCTTATAAGACTGCTTATACTTCTTGCGTACGCCCACCATCAGCATAAGCATCGGCAGCGCAACCTGGAATAACGGAACAATTTTGAGCGTAATATCTAAGCCAATCCAAATATGATACGTATAATTCGGCTCAAAAAAGGATGATACATAAATGACAATGCCGACCGGCATGACAGAGTAACGATGCGCTATGCCTGTTATGGCTTTGAAGGTGAGTACCGACGCCATATAGAACGCGGTCATTTTCACATACAGCCCAATGAACAAGAGCAGTGTAACAATAGCATCAATCCGCTCCAAGAAATTAGCAAGCCTAATGAGCTGTACCACCTCCAGCAGAGGGAGTGTCGACAGCTTTGACAGCTCCGGTCCAAGCACGCTCATGATGAGCGCATTCATCATAACCAAGAAGAGCGACACGGCGATCTGCGACCAATATGATATGCGTCCAATCGCTTTTTTTTCATTAACGTACTTCCAGAACACGAGCATGATCACCATCTGCCCGAAAGGGAAAGATAGCAGACTAGGAAAAGCTGCCTGTATGACGGGGATTGACCCATACTCTAGGACTGGCAGCAGCTGTTGAATATTCGGCAGTCTTGCAATAAACAGCAGCAAAATAATAATGAAGTAGCTAAACGCCGCAATCGGAAAGAGCAGCTGGACGACACGAATAAATACCTCCACCCCTTTGCTTACGCAATAGGCGGATACGCCTAAAATCATCAGCATCACAATCCACTTCGGCGTAAGTGTCAGGAGCGCCACTGCCGTCAGCTCGCCGACATCCCTCACATTGCGCATGGATTCATACGCGAACCAGACGGCATAAATGAGTCCAACGGCACTGCCGATCCATTTGCCAAAATGCATTATAAAAAGCTCGGCTAACCCTGCCCCCGGCGCACGCTTCTGAATATGAACGTAAATGACGGTGAGCAGCAAACCTGCCGCTGCCGCAAGGGACATGGCTAGCCACGCATCCTGCTTCGCCTTCATTCCGAGCTCGAACAAAGGAGTGCTGCCTATAAGGAAAATAATAATCAGAATGGACAGCTGGTTTTTGCCGATTTGCTGCATACCGTCTCCTTTCCGGCTACGAGCGCGCCTTCTCCTGCGCCTTTTTGAAGCCGCTGCCGCTCATGCCTGTTGCATGAAGCTTAACCTCCACCGTGATCTTTACTTCCATTTGCGAGAATAGCTGCGGCCAATCATCCTCCATCTTATGCCACAGCTTTGGATATTTATTGTGGATAACGTTGCCGAAGCCGACGACATCCGCCCGATGCTTGCGAACAGCCTCCCATCCGAGCGCCATCCCAGCTTGTATTTCCTTCTCGATTTTACCTTCTATCTTTTCCACCTCTTGCGGCTTGGACAGGTCGCCATCGCAATTGTACTCAAGCAGCTGCCCTTTCGCCATCGTGTGGACATACATCGTCCACTTGTCGCCTGATCGCTCAGGCCGAAGCTTGGTTTTTGCGCTGATGATGCGTATAGAGGACTCCTTAAGCTTGTTCTCATCGCGCTCGCAAGCAAATGAGACCGTTGTCCGTTTGATATGATCCGCCAGCCACATCACCCCTTGACTCTCATTCCTTGTTATCCAGCCTACCAGCTTATCCTTCTGAATTAATCCCAAATCGTGAAGCCTCACCTTCGAAGGCGTATTCGTCCGGTTCAGTTTATCCCCATGGTCCATGCTTTCGGTAGTACCGCCAACAGTGAGACTCGGAACGCCTGTCGCTTGCGACGCGCCCAGCAAGTCCAGCACCACCTGATACATCGTCATTTGGCGAAAGGCCGAGCTGTTTTTTTCTTCGTTGGCCATCATGCGTTGGATAGCCGTACCGGGTATTTTCTCCAGCGGGATGAGCTGCTCGAGCATCCTCCGTGCGTTTCCTTTTGCCAGAAACACACCCACCGTCTCGCGTGAATCCGAATTGCGCAAATAGACGTCGAATAATTGATCCAAGCCTTTCCGGGCCGCCTCCTCACCAATAATGATGATTTGATTATGACCAAAATATAACTGCCGCGACGTCTCCTGGCTTGCCCTGCTCGTTGCCATCCGAAAGTTGTCTCCCGTTGTCGAGAAGACATTAACCGCCACCCCACCGCCGGAGGACGGGCTTTGATTGGATATCGCCTGTGGAATAACCACCTGATAAGACAATTGCCATTTCCCATTCTGCCAATCGATGCTTGAAGCCGACACAATCCCGATTTCATTCAGCTCCACTCGATTCCAGCAGCCGCTTACCAGCAGACAGCAGAGCAGCAGCATGACAAGCCTTATACGGTTCACCGTTACCCCTCCTTTCAGCTATGGCTTCTCTGCTTGCCGCTGTGCGGGCGGCATCTTCCCCTTCCCCCTCCGCTTTGGATTACGCAGCTTCATATCAAGCGGCCTGAACACGATTGCCCACCACGGAAGCCGTACAAACATATCCCGCCACATCCCTTGCTTTGCTCCCCCTGGAGCTAACGGCGACATATACGGCACGCCGAACGAGCGAAGCGAGGCGAGATGGACAAGCATGAACAGCACCGATGTGAAAATACCGAAAAATCCAAGCATTCCCGCCATCAGCATGAATAGAAAGCGTATAATTCTTGAAGTAGCCGCCATATTGAACTCCGGCGTCACAAAATTCGATATCGCCGTGAAGGAAACGACGATGACCATCCCCGCAGATACGATGCCCGCTTGCACAGCGGATTGTCCTAATACGAGAGCGCCGACGATCGAAATCGCGGGACCGATCGCCCTTGGCATCCGCAGCCCCGCTTCGCGAAGCACCTCAAAGGTCATTTCCATGAGAAGCGCCTCCACAAGGCCGGGAAATGGGATTCCTTCCCGTTGAGCGGCAAGACTGATAAGCAGCGTCGTCGGCAGCATTTCTTGATGATATGTCGTTATGGCAATATATAAGGCCGGAAGCAGCATCGATACGACATAAGCGGCATAACGAATCAAGCGGACAAAGGACGCGATATCGTAACGCTGGTAGAAATCCTCAGGGGATTGAAAAAAACTGAAAAACGTCGTAGGAGCAAGCAGCACCATTGGCGTTCCATCAACCATGATCGCGACTCTTCCCTCAAGAAGCGAAGCTGCTACTGTATCCGGCCGCTCCGTATTAAGCAGCGTCGGAAATAAGGTGAAGGTCTCATCTTGAATGAATTCCTCAATATAACCGCTTTCGAGCACGCCATCGATCTCAATGGCACCCAGTCTGCGGTACACCTCCTTCAAAATCCCTTCATCCACAATGCCGCGCAAATAAAGCACGGCGACATTCGAATGCGTCTGCTGCCCGATCTTGTGCATTTGCACATGCAGGTCAGGGGAGCGAATAATCCGGCGGATCAGGCTAATATTCGTTCGGATATTTTCCACGAAGCTGTACTGCGGTCCCCGAATCACCGTTTGCGTCTGCGGAATAGTGACAGATCGCTGCTCGCCGCCATTCACGTCCGCCGTTAACGCCGCGGCACTGCCATCTGCCATAATAAGGCACAGCCCATCCGTCATACCTTGAAGCGCCTCATCCAGTGTGCTGATATGCTCCACGGAGCCAACCGCCAGGACGCAGCTGCGCAGCGCCTCCAGCAGCTTGCCGCCCTTGGCGTACGCATGCTGAGGCAGCTTGAGCGACATCAGCGGCTCCATAACGCTTTCATTAATTGTCTCCGAATCCACAATTCCGCCCACGTACATGATCGCCAGCTCGCGCTCTGGAGCCGCATCGCTGCGGAACGGCCGGATGACGATATCCGCGCTCTCGCCGAACCGGCTGCGGATCGCTTTCATATTAGCCTGAAGCGACGGACTAAGCGGCGTTAGAGCCTCTGTCGGTTGTTTGCTCATAGCGGCACCTTTCGTTTCCAAGTTGCTTCTATTTTGGCGCATAATGGATGCAATTATGTACCTAACCGATTTATTCGCTCACGGGTGTGGGTGGGTGGGGCGACATGTTCCACTGTACGATTATCGAAGCAGCAATATTCCCGCAGCTGTCGCATGGCGAAACGCAGACCGCTAAAAAAGGACAGCCTGCATTCGGCTGCCCTGTTTTATGTATGTGCTTCAAACGGAGCCTCAATATGCGACGGGCAATATCGCGATTCTACGATGCACTCACCCAGAAACGGCGCAAATATTGGAGGTTCAGATCGCTTGTCCTTATAATAATCATTCAATTAGTACAAATCGAACATGTTGACTTCATAGCCTTGCTCTTTCAAATATGTAAACAACTGCCCGCGGTGATGCTGCGCATGGGTAACGATCTCAATCAGCCATTTCGCCTGTACGGAGCCATGCTCCAAATAAAACGGTGTTGTTTTTTTATGAAGAAACTCCTCATCCGGCAGCTCCTTCATATACTTCTTCACATCCTCCATACCTGCGGTCATCCAACCGATTAATTGTTCCTGATCCAGATCTGCTGAAATAGCCCCCTCCAGCGCGCGAATCTCCTGCTCGCTCTTTTCCTGAAGTATCAGCAGATCTGTAGAAGGTACCGCCACGAGATGATGAACGAGCTCCAGCAGCGATCTCATATTTTCCCGCGGCCTGTAATGCCAGTGCTGCGGCGAAATTTTGCGTATGAGATTAGAAGACGTCCTGACGATAAGCTCCAATTCCTCGAATAGCAAATCCTTTATTTCCTTAACCGCTTGCATAGCTTTCACTCCATTCTTCCAATTATTTTACCTTGCAAGTCCAACTGGGCCTACTTCCCATTGTAGCTTATAGCAGTGGAAATCATTGCCACTATTATAAAAAATAACGGAGAAAAATAAAATTTTCAAATCGACACGACTTATGGAAATGATAACCCCCCTGACACCTTCTCCCCTTCTCAATAACATCCATAAAAATCCTGTAGAATAAGAACAGATGTTCTGTATATAATAAGAACATAAGTTCTTATACGGAGGGAAGCATCATGGCATTGGAAAAATGGTTAAATATGATCGGTTGTGTCGTTGATGTGATTTATATGAGCAAGAAGGGCCAGTTTACGAAAAGAAGGCTTCGCGTCATTTCCGTGCGCGATGGCTATGTAAGAGCTTTTTGCCTAAGCTCGGGCGCACAGCGCGTCTTTCTGCTTGAAAATATACTGGCTGCAGAGCGGGTGAACCGCAATGCCTCGTGAAAGAGTAGTTATGCTCGCCGACTGCCAATCGTTTTATGCATCGGTAGAGAAGGCCGAGCATCCCGAGTACCGGGATCTTCCCGTTGTTGTGGCCGGCGACCCTGAGCGCAGATCCGGCATCATTCTTGCCGCCTGCCCGATCGCCAAGTCGTTCGGCGTTACGACGGCGGAGCGTCTCGGCGATTCGCTCGCGAAATGCCCGGACCTTGTTATCATCAGACCGCGAATGCAGCTGTATATTGACATTTCGATGATGATTACGCGCATTTATCAGTCATACACCGACCTCGTCGAGCCTTATTCGATTGATGAGCAGTTTCTCGACGTGACGGGCTCGCTGCATTTGTACGGTACGCCGGAGGAGCTCGCGCGACTTATTCAGAGCCGGATTCAGCAGGAGCTTGGAATTTACACCCGCTTCGGCATTGCCGAGAACAAAATACTGGCGAAGACGGCCTGCGACAACTATGCGAAGAGAAACGAGGCAGGCGTCTTTGTCCTGTCGAAGGAAAGACTCCATGAGACGCTTTGGACCTTGCCCATAGCCAAAATGTTCATGGTCGGCAGCCGCATGACGCGGCATTTCAACGCAATGGGAATCGAGACGGTCGGCAAGCTCGCCGAGACGCCGCTCGATAAGCTGAAGCTGATGATGCGCCGCAAATTCGGCAAAAACTCCGATATTAACGCCGAGCTGTACTGGCGCATCGCGAACGGCATCGATGACAGCCCAGTTACGCCCGGCACCCATGAGGAGGCTCCGCGATCGGTCGGGCATATGATGACGCTGCCGCGCGACTATAGCAAGCTGGAGGAAATCAAGGTGGTGCTGCTCGAACTGACCGAGCTCGTCTGCCAGCGCTGCCGCGGCAAGGGCTATATGGGCCACGTCGTGTCGGTCGGCTGCATGGGCGCGGATTATGACCGTCCCACCGGCTTCAGCCGTCAAATGAAAATGGACGATCCGACCAACGTCACCAATCAGGTATATCGCGCGGCGGTCGAGCTGCTGCTGCGGCACTGGGACGGCCATCCGGTAAGAAAGGTCGGCGTCAGCCTGACGCAGCTGACAGCTGACGATGAATACCAGCTTTCGCTCTTCGATCCGCATCGGGAGAAAACAATGGCGCTGGAGCGGGCGACGGATGCGATTAAACGGAAGTATGGGGACGCTACTATATTACGAGCGGTTTCGATTACTCCTGCTGGGCAGGCACAGCACCGCTCTGAGAAAATCGGAGGACATTACAAATGAGAAAGAAGCTGGAAGGCAACGGACTTTGGGAATCAAGCCGCATGATGCTGCCTGAGCACAAAGTAGCCATTAATGAGCACGAAGCGGCTTTGCTGCTGCGGCAACGCGTCGAGCTGGACGAACAGGAGTGGGAAAATGTCGCCCGCTGCGTGACCGAGTCGCTGCAGCAGCGGCAGCAAATTACGCTTCGGCTGTTCCACCCTATCGAGGAGCTGACCGTAATCGGCATCGTGGACCGCATCGACCAGCAGCGGGGACGCTTCATGGTCGACGGCGAATGGTTCTTGATAGGCGACATCGAGGGCGCCGTCATAGAGGAGTGATGCAGCCTCAGCCAAATGTTCCGATTAGAGGAATTCATCTCTCCCAGACTCGCTCCGCTGCGAAGCAAGTACGGCAAGCTCGATCTTGTTCAGCATCATGCCGTATTCATTCGTAATTTCAAACGTATGCGGCAGCGGCAGCGTCTGGAAAAAAGGCAGCACATCGGCAACGGATTGAAACCAATCGCCGGGCTCAGGTGTCTCCAGCGGCTGGTCGCCCCACGCAGCGCTAAGCTCCGGGCTGTAGAGCGGCTCGACGCCAGGCTTCAGCCGCCCGCCCAGCAGCCGCTCTACATAGACGCGCTCAGGCGGCTGATGGCGTATGCGCGAGAACAAATGCGGCGCATAATCTGCACGCGAGCCCGTGTGCTTAACCGCGCCGGCAAAGCCTTTGGCGCCATCGTACACACGCGGAATGCCGAACAGCATCGCATACAGCCGTTTCCCGAATTCGATCCGCTCCTTCAAATGCTCGAAGCGCTCCAAAATTAGACCGGACAGCTTCAGCGCAGCGGCATCCTCCTTCTTGTCTTTTCCTTCTTGACCATGCCCGCTGCTATAAGGGAAAACCACACCATTAAGCTGCAGAAGCGACTGCAGCCCAAAAAAAAGCGTATGAAGCACCTTTTCGCGGAAGTAAGGATGCTGAACCACGCGCTGTTCAATATAGTGCTGCTCGTTGACAATCAAAGCGACCGTAAGCGGAATCGAATCGCGGTCACGCCAGAACTGCTTCCACACCGGCAGCATGAAGGAGGACACGCCAAAGGCCGGAAGCAAATGGTATAAGCTTCGCCCCTCGCGCCTGCTCCATTCGTAAAGCAGCAGCTGTGGATAAGCATCCTGGAAAATAAACGCGTTCGCTCGCTCCAAAAAACGAAAAACCGCTTCACGCTGCTCTGCATGAAGCAGCAGCGGAAGCCAATCCCCTTGCAGGTCGGTCATATTCCAGCCGCCGTTGCGCGATACCATATGCGCAAGCAGCGCCCAATGCAGCTCCGGCATGCGAAAGAAAACCGAGCGGTACGCTTCCGTTCGCGTCACATTGTTGCGGTTATGAGCAGCGGTCTCCGTCCGAATGCGCGCAATAAGCGCCAGCTCCTCCTCCGTGAAGCTGGCGGAGACAGCTGGCGCAGCACCCAGCTTCGTCCAAGCAGCTGAAAGCCTAGTCACAGCAGCCTGCGAGAGCCGCAGCGGCACAGCTTCGGCCAGCATCGTATGCGAAACGCTCATGGCGTCCCATTTTCCAACCGCGTAATCGAACGCTGCGCCTGGCAAGGCGAGCAGTTGCCTAAGCCAATAGCCGAATGAACGGCGATGCATGCGTACCCCTCCTTATTGTCCATCGTCAGCGCTCTGATGAGATAAACCCTATATATGCCAGTATCCTCTACAGAGTGCTTCACCATACCTGGAAGCAAAATAAGCGATAATGGAGCAGGCGTTGTATAATAAGGACAAATTCTGAACAGGAGGTGAACAACGATCTGCGGAAGATACACGCTAACCGTAACGCTGGATGAGCTAATGGTCAGATACAGAATTGGAGAAACCATGATCCCCTTCCATCGACCAAAATATAATGTGGCGCCAAGCCAACAGGTGCTCGCGATTATTAACGACGGACTAAGCAACCGGCTCGGAGAGTTAAAATGGGGGCTTATTCCGCCATGGGCTGATCATCCCAAGATCGGCTTCCAAATGATTAATGCGCGCTCGGAGACAGCTGCAAGCAAGCCTGTCTTTCAATCCCCGCTCCGCTCCAAGCGCTGCCTCATCCCCGCGGATGGCTTCTATGAGTGGAAGACGACCGCAAATGGCAAGCAGCCTATGCGAATCGTACGGAAGGATCGTGCCCTATTCAGCCTCGCTGGCCTGTATGAGACATGGGTTTCGCCAGACGGCTCCAAAATCAACAGCTGCACCATACTGACAACAACGCCCAATAAGCTGATGGCCCCGATTCATGATCGTATGCCGGTTATTTTGAAGCCAGAAGACGAGCAGCTTTGGCTGAATCGCGCCGTATCGCATGTGAATCTGCTTACGCCGCTGCTTCAGCCTTACAGCTCCGAGGAACTGGATGCATACCCGGTATCCCCTTCCGTCGGCAGTGTCCGTAATGACGATGCCTCCCTCATCGAGCCCTTTGCGGCGGGCGAGCAGCTGGAGCTGTGGTAATCGCAGCAAGCCAATAACCGTTCATAAAAAAAATCGCCGACCGAAAACGGTCAGCGAAACATCCCCCACAGCTTCAGCAAATGAAACGTGTTGTTGGGATCAATTTTTTGCCCTAGAACAAAGGCGACGATCTGTTCTTCCTGCGTATCCGTAAGCTGCTCCTGCAAAATAACGGCAGCAGACTTCACAAGCCTTCTCACCTTCGGCCGGTCCTGCAAATCGGCCTTGGTCACATTGCCCAGAAGCTCGCGAATCCGCTCCTTTACGGCAGGGTTTTTCATTTTAAACTTGACACGTTCGACCAACTGCGGCTGTATGCCGTATTTTTGGTAACTCAACGTCTAGACACCTCCATCCGGCAGTGCATTGCTCTCCAATCTCAACGTTACACTATATGCCGAAGGAAGGTAAATCTTGCCTAATCAAGCTGTTCCCCTTGAAAAACCGGATCAGTCTGCAGCACTCTGCGTACTCTGACAAAGGACTCATTTGTCCAAAAATCTTCTCGCTCCGTCAATACAGCCGCATCCTCGCGGGCAAGCTCCAGCACCTCGTAATCCGCAACCATGTCAGCGAGCCGGAACTCCGGCAGACCGCTTTGCTTTGTGCCGAAGAAATCGCCAGGACCGCGAATTTCTAGATCACGCCTCGATACCTCGAAGCCATCGTCCGTATCCGTCATCACCTTCATCCGCTCGCGTCCCGTTTCTGACTTCGGATCGGCGACCAGAATACAATGCGACTGATGCTCGCCCCGGCCTACCCGTCCACGAAGCTGATGCAGCTGTGACAAACCGAAACGCTCAGCATCCATAATAATCATGAGCGTCGCATTCGGCACGTCAACGCCTACCTCAACGACGGTAGTCGCGACAAGCACCTGCGTTTCATTGGCGCCAAAAGCGGCCATGACGCTCTCCTTCTCGGCTGCAGACAGCCTGCCGTGCAGCAAGCCCACCCGCAGGTCGGGAAACGATTGCTGTGTCTGCACATACAGATCGATCGCATTTTGAACGTCAAGCTTCTCCGACTCCTCAATCAGCGGGCAAATGATATACGCTTGGCGGCCCTTGCTAACCTCCTTGCGAATAAATCCGTACACCCGTTCCATCATGCTGTGCTTTACCCAATAGGTCTTTATCGGCTTTCTTCCATGCGGACGCTCGCGAATGGTCGACACGTCCATATCGCCGAAGGCCGTAATAGCCATCGTCCTTGGAATGGGAGTCGCCGTCATCGTAAGGACGTCGGGATTCATCCCTTTGCGCCTCAGCACGCTGCGTTGATTTACGCCAAAGCGATGCTGCTCATCAACAACAACTAATCCGAGGCTGCGAAAGAAAACATCCTCCTGAATAAGCGCATGCGTCCCGACAACGATATGGATCATCCCCATCTGAAGACCGGCAAGCACATCTCGCCGCTTACGCTCGGTTAAGCTTCCTGTCAGCAGTGCGACCTCAATGCCTATTTCCGCAAACAGCCTTTGCAGAGAACGCATATGCTGCTCGGCCAGTATCTCGGTCGGCACCATAAGCGCTCCTTGATGGCCGGCCTTCACCGTGACATACAGCGCGATGGCCGCAACGACCGTCTTGCCTGAACCGACATCGCCTTGCAGCAGCCGATTCATGCTGGAGGGCCTGCGCATATCCGTTAAAATTTCATTGACAACCTTCTTCTGTGCATCTGTCAGCTCAAAAGGCAAGGCAGCCGCGAATTGACGAATCGTCTCGCTGTCCATCCGATGAGCGATACCATCATTACGCTTCCGATTTAGCGCCCGGTAGGCTTGCAGCTTCAATTGAAATAGAAACAGCTCCTCGTATACAAGCCGTCTGCGCGCAGCTTGTCCTTCCTTCGTATCATCCGGTAAATGAATACGCTGCACTGCATCTCGTCTAGCCATCAGATCATGCTGCTGGACAAGCTCATACGGCAGCAGCTCTTCGATCATCGCGCCGTACTGCAGCAACGCTTGACGAATCGTCTTGCGCATCCAGCCTTGCGTAATTCCTCCGCCGACTGAATAGACCGGCTGCAGCGTTCCTGACTTAGAGGCCCCGCCGCTGCCCGGAAATTCGGAATCCGATACCGTCATTTGCAGCCGCTTCTGCTCCCACTTGCCGGTAAGCATAATTTCACGGCCGAGCGTAAGCTGGTCCTGTAGAAAATGCCGGTTGAACCATACCGCCGTAACCAGCCATTGCCCGACTTCAACCATACAAGTCAGCCTCGACTTGCTGCGTCCATAGCGCTGCAGCACAGGCACGCCGCGCACATGTCCAAGCACGGTTACCTTATCGCCATCCTTCACGTCGGTTAGCTCGCGAATGCGGTAATCCTCGTAACGAAAAGGGAAATAATCAAGTAAATCAGCAACGGTCTGCACGCCAAAGGCGTGAAGCTCTTTTTCCTTAGGAGCGCTCACGCCTTTGATTTGCCGAACTGAAATTTGATCCAGCTCTATCATAGGATCACAGCCTGCGCATGAACACGGCCGAAACGGCTGGTCCTGTATGTGTTCCGATAACGCTGCCAATGGTGGTCCAGTCTATTTCTTGAACATTGAACTGGCTCTTGACGAGCTCGCCAAGCTCCCTGCCCGTCTCATTAGACTGCGCCCAAGCCATCGTGACGTTAACCGGCTCATCCCCAAACTCCTGTTTAAGAAGCTCGATGATTCGCGCTATCGCTTTTTTGGAGCCGCGCATCTTATCGACCGCGATAACGACGCCTGTAGGATCAAGCGACAAAATCGGCTTAATGTTAAGAATGGACCCAATAAGTGCGGATGCCTTGCCGATCCGACCGCCCTTTTGCAAATATTCAAGCGTGTCGACCAAAAAATAAAGCTGCGTATCGCGCTGCAACTTATCATGAGCTTCGATGATTCGTTCCTTGGATTCGCCTGCCTGCGCCATTTCAGCCGCTTTCACGACACGCATCCCGAAGCCGTAAGAAGCAGATTTCGAATCAATCAGCGTAATATCGGAATCCTGCTCAAGCATAGAATGAGCAATAACCGCCGACTGATAGGTGCCGCTGAGCGCTGATGACAAATGAATAGAAATAATAGGCGAATCAGCATCCTCTGCGAGCAAACGCTCGTATACATCCAAAAATTCCTGCGGCGAAGGCTGCGAGGTTGTCGGAAGCGCCGATGCTTGCGTCAGCTTCTCATAGAAGCGGTCCCCGTCTATCGTTAGCGCATCCAAATACGTTTCTTCTCCAAAAAGTACCTTAAGCGGAACCATCACGATGCCTAACCGCTCTCTTACTTCTGCTGGAATGTCGGCCGTGCTATCTGTTACAATTCGAACTTTTCCCACGTTTCATCCCTCCAACATCAATAAGCTTTCCTTTTATTCTACTGCCAGCACATACGGGTAAAGAGGCTGTCCGCCGTTTTGAACCTCCAGCTCAAGCTCCGGATACTGCCCGGCAACCCATTCACATAGTGAAGCCGTCTCGACAGAATCTGCTTCTTCGCCAGTAAAGACGGTCAGCAAATCGCCGCCGCTCTCCAGCATGCTGCTGATCAGTCCTTGGCAGGCTTGAAGCAAACTAGCATGAGAGACAACAATCGTTTTCTCCTTGATGCCGATATAATCGCCTTCTCGAATGTCAACACCTTCTATCGTCGTGTCGCGAACCGCCTTCGTAATTTGACCGGAAAGAACTTGCTCCGCTGCGTTCTTCATCCATAACGTATTGCGTTCCGCCGATTCGTCCTCCTTGAAAGCTAACACAGCCGCCAAGCCTTGCGGAATGGTGCGGGTCGGAATAATCGTTATGTTACGCTCACTAAGCTCTGCTGCCTGCTCCGCCGCCAAAATAATGTTTCCGTTATTCGGAAGGATATAAATATGCTCTGCAGACAGCGCCTCGATTGCCTTTACGAAATCCTCTGTGCTGGGATTCATCGTTTGACCGCCGGACAACACGGTATCGACATCATTTTCAAGAAAAATGTCTGATATCCCTTCCCCAAGCGCAACCGCGATAATACCATAAGGAGCCCGCTCGAAAACTTGTCCGGGCGGAGTGACTTGGACAATGGCTTGACCAGCCAGCAGCTCGGCAGCTGAAAAATCAGCCGTGCTCACATCCGTGAAGTCATGCTCCAGCAAATCGCGATGCTGCTCACGCATGTTCAGAATATGAATGTCAGTCAGCTCTCCGTATGGCAGCGATAAATTAAGGACATCGCCAGGCTTGCGCGAGTGAACATGAACCTTAATTATATCCTCTTCGGTTATTACCAGAATAGAGTCGCCGTCCTTTTCCAACGCGCGTTTGAAAGCGGATTCATCAAAGTACACTGCTGTTTTTCCGCTGTGTTTACGATTGATAAAAAATTCCATGTCATATAAATATTCAATGTCGTCCGTTGATAAGCGAGCCTGTGCCGATGTCCGCTCCAGCTTGCGAATAACAGGAGCTGCTGCGGGGACTGCCACCTCCTCCGGAGGCGCGGCTTCTGACGGCATCGCATACGAATCCTGATAGCCGCTGCCATCTGATTCCGACAGACTGCGCATAAAGCCTTCATAAATGAATACCAGACCTTGTCCACCCGAGTCAACGACGCCAACCTGCTTCAGCACAGGCAATAAATCAGGCGTACGCTGCAGCGCTTCATGCGCCTTCTGATGGACCTCCCGCATAAGCTCCGCTACGTCATTCGTTCGGCGGGCATATTGGACCGCATGCTTCGCAGCTTCCTTGGCGACGGTAAGAATCGTCCCTTCAACCGGCTTTACTACAGCTTTGTAGGCTAAATCAACGCCATGCTGCAATGCTGCCGCTACTTGAGCAGCGCCAGCCTCCTCGAGATTGGCCAGCGATTTCGAGAAGCCGCGTACCAGCTGCGATAGAATAACGCCCGAGTTCCCTCTGGCACCCATCAACAGACCCTTAGACAATGCTTCCGCCGCTTTGCCGATACTCTCAGATGGCTTGCTCCGGAGTTCACGGACACCGGAAGTCATCGTTAAATTCATATTCGTTCCCGTATCGCCATCCGGCACCGGAAACACATTCAGAGCGTTGACATACTCTGCATTTCGTTGTAAAAAATCCGCGCCGAGCAGTGCCATCGCGGCAAAATCAGATCCGTTAATTGAGCGCTTACCCAACGAAAATTCCCTCCCTGTTACTTGGATACCCTGACGTCTTGCACAAATATATGGACTTCTTCCACTTGTAGACCGATTACGTCATTCAGCACATATTTCACCTTGGATTGAATGTTATGCGCTACCTCGGAAATCTTCGTTCCATAGCTCACAATGATGTACAGGTCAATATGTTGCTTTTCATTTTCCCTTCTGACAACTACCCCGCGGGTAAAATTCTCTCGTCCGAGCAACTCGGCAATACCGTCCTTCAGCTGTTTGCGGGAAGCCATTCCGACGAGTCCATAACAATCCATGGCCGCAGAGCCTGCAAGAACGGCTATGCAATGGTCGGTAACATGGATGGAACCTATTTCGGTGCTTAGCTGCATAGGCATGGAAATACACTCCCTTACTGTATATATTATGGACTATGTACCATTGTACTATAAATGGCTCCTTTATAGAAGTCTGTTCGAAAAATCCAGCAATTCTGCGAAAAATAAAGATTTTAACTCGAAATAAGTCATGTTTCACTTTATATTTAGGTTGTACAGTCTCGCTGTTTATGTTACTATATTCAAGTGTGTTTAAATGTTATTTGTCTAACGAATGAAGTTTTCCTCACGCATAACGGAGCCAACGCTTTTGGAATCAGTTTTGCTGCAGCAAGACTTAAAGGAGGTGTAGTCATGTCCCGCAAATGTTTTCTAACAGGTAAAGCACCTGGTACAGGTAACAACGTATCCCACGCTAACAACAAAACTCGTCGTTCTTGGGGCGTAAACGTGCAGAAGGTTCGCATTCTGGTTGACGGTAAGCCGAAACGTGTTTATGTCAGCACTCGCGCACTGAAATCCGGTAAAGTTACCCGCGTATAATGATGGCTTAAGCCATAGACAAAAGCACCTGAGCGCTCAGGTGCTTTTTTTCATGTTCACGATCGCAGCCTTTGGGGATCCACGAGCTTCGATCTAATTTTTTTGAAAGGTATTCAAAATCGCCTTAACGAACCCGCCCAAAAATTTCGGCAGCTTGATCGTGTAAAATTTCATGCCTCATCCCTCCTCAGACACGCTCATCGAATTGACCCGTGACAAGAACCTTCGCTCATGTAACCATCCTATGCGTTGTCAGTTCGTCCTATTCCATCGTAAGCGTGCCGGGAAGAGCCCATTCTTAGACCGCTGCAGGAAGCGGGTTATCTCTTATATAAAGCACTGCGGCTATCGTAAGCGCAATCAGCAGATAAAAGACTATGCCGAGCACGAAGAAGGATATTCTTATTCCCAACGTATCAAATCTTCGAAAAAAACGTATGCCTATGTATAAAGCAAGAAGCGAAAATAAATATTTGATCATTCCCTCTATAAGTGAGAACATCGCCAGCATGGCACCGGCAAGAAACGTGTAACCCAGCAGCCACAGCGTCGTTTTTAGCCGTTCATTCATTCTATCCGCTCCTATCTTAAAGCAGCGATGGCCGCTGCGCGATCCCGCTCTGCAAATACGGCATTGCCTGCTACAAGCACATTAGCGCCAGCCTCCCGAATCAATGGAGCGGTGACATTGTTTACGCCGCCATCAACCTGCACGTCTACTGCATGCAAGCCGCGTTCCTGAAGCATAGCGCGGAGCTGCCGCAATTTAACGAGCGAGTATGGAATGAACGCTTGACCGCCAAAGCCTGGATTTACCGTCATAATAAGCACAAGATCTAAATCCTGCAAAATAGGCTCTAATACATGTACCGGAGTCGAAGGATTGATGGCAACACCAACCGGCAGTCCTTTTTCCTTAATAAAATGAACCGTTCTATGCAAATGAACGCACGCTTCGGCATGCACCGTAATCCTGTCTGCTCCAGCTGCTATATAATCAGCAAGCGACAGCTCCGGCCGTTCGATCATTAAGTGAACGTCAAAGGGCAGCGATGTTGCAGAACGAACCGCTGAGATAACAGGCGGACCAAAGGTCAAGTTCGGAACAAAATGTCCGTCCATGACATCGACATGAATCCAATCCGCTCCGGCTGCATCAACCGCCTTAATTTCCTCCCCGAGCCGCGCAAAGTCAGCAGATAATATAGAAGGCGCGATAATTGTCATTGTGGTTAGTACCTCCGTTTTTTCTCTTTCATTTCCGCCAAGAATAGGATGTAATGGTCGTACCTGCTTTGTTCGATCCGACCTGCCTGCAGCGCTTCAAGCACAGCACAGCCTGGCTCCTGCACATGCGTGCAGCCGCGAAATTTGCAGCTTGGCGACAGCTCGCGCATCTCGACAAAACAATAACCCAAGTCCTCAATGCCGAGCTCGTTGAAATCCAACTGACTGAAGCCCGGCGTATCCGCAACTAATCCGCCGCCGATTTCAATAAGCTCGACATGCCTCGTCGTATGCTTGCCTCGGCCAAGCCTATTGCTGATTTCATTCGTCTCAAGCGTAAGGCCGGGTACGATTGCATTCAGCAAGGATGACTTGCCAACGCCCGACTGCCCAGCGAATACGGCCAAATGACCGATCAGACGCTCCTGCAGCTGCTCAATCCCTTGGCCAAGACGGGAGCTGGTCCCGAACACCTCATAACCAAGTGCCTGATAAATACGATTAACGGAGGCAGCCGCAATCTGCGCCTCCTCCGTTTCCATTCCGTTATTTTCCAAATCCTGTTTGCTGAGACAAAGCACTGCCGGAATGCCCGCATGCTCAATATGCACAAGAAACTTATCCAGCAGATGCAAATTAAGCGCTGGCTCCGTAACCGAGAATACTAAAATCGCCAAATCAATATTTGCTACCGGTGGACGAATAAGCTCCGAGGAACGAGGTAAAATCTCCTCAACGGTTCCTTCCCCGTTCTCGGTTAAGCTGTATAATACCTCATCACCTACAAGAGGGGAGATGCCCTTATTCTTAAATACGCCGCGTGCGCGGCACTGGACAGGCTCCGAGCTCCAGCCCTCATCCTTAGCCCGAACATAATAATAACCGCTAAGCGCCTTTACAATTGTGCCTTTAAGATGAACGGTGTTTTGGACAGGGTTAAGGCTGCTGCTGTGGCTCTTCTTCTTGGGCTGCTTGCTCATCGCTTTCGTTAACCTCCGCTTGTGCCGGTTCTTCTGAAGGCGGCGCTTCCGTCGGCGCCTGCTCCTCACCCGGAATAGTCACGGTGGACGAGTTCGTACCCTGATCCACCTCTTCGTACGTGATCGATTTTGTATCTATGAACTGATTATCGCGATAAACCGTCACTCTTGCCTCTGTATCCGGCGCTAGTACAACCGTAACAGGGAAGCTTTGCGTGCCCGAAATTTGCTGTTTAACCGCTTCAATTTCTTCACCGCGCGCATCAGAGTAGACAATTCGGATTTCGCTTGTTTTCCCCGCTTCCGCAGGCGATATGACGATATTGAACTGATGCGCCTTCGCATCAGCCGGCGGGCCGGAGCTGACACTAATCGAAACCTTTGAACCTTTTGCTACTTGCTCCTTTGGCTGGTAAGGCTCTTGGCTTATGACATAATCCTTCTGGTGCAGATAGCTTGGTTCATATAAAATATCGGCATCTTCAAGCACCAGCTCGCTAGCCCTGATCAGGTCCCTCGCTTCAGCAAGACTGTTGTCGACTAAATTCGGCATCGGAACGGTTTCTCTGCCTTTGCTGACCATGAACCAGAATTCCACAGTCTCTGGATCAAACTGCACACCCGCCTTCGGTGTTTGCTGAATGATCGTATCCGGCGCTTCCTCGCTAAACACGGAATCCGTGACGATCCGGTCCTCAGAGACCCCAAGCGCAGTCAGCTCATCTATCGCATTTTTCAGCGTTTGACCAACGTAATTATTCAACTCCTCCAGTTCGGGACCTTCGCTAACGGTAAGCTGAATGAGCGAGCCTTCCTTCACCCGCATATTCATTTTCGTCTGACTTATCACCTGATCCTTTGGAATGTCCTTATTAAACTCGCGAACCACAGGGTCCTCTACTTTAAGTCCCGCCGCTTCTATCTCTTGCCGCGCTTCCGTTTCCGGCTTGCCAACGACATACGGAACGTCTACCTCGGCCACGTCCAATCTCCCGAGCAGCCAAATAAATCCCATAATAATAAGCGCCAGGATAAGAAGGGTCGCGCCAACGACGGTCAGCGGCTTCTTCCATTCCTTCTTATTTGAGGCGAGCTCTTTTGTATTCCACGGAGTGTCCGTATCGGACGCGGCACTCTGATCGATCCTGTCTTTGGCAGCTACCGTCTTAACATCGCCGCGAATGGCAGGCATTACCCGAGTCTCTTCCATATCATTAACGTTCATAAACGTTATTTTCGGTTCGTTAAGTCGATCGGGCTGCAAGCAGCTGTCCAAATCGAGCAGCATCTCATGCGCAGAGCCATAGCGTTCGACCGGGTTTTTGCGCATTGCTTTAAGAATGACGTTCTCCACACTTTGCGGAATATGAGGATTAGCGATACGCGGATCTTCGAAATTTTCCTGCAGATGCTTCAAAGCTACGCTTATCGGGCTTTCTCCAAAGAAGGGAAGCTTTGCTGTCAGCATCTGATAGAGCACGATCCCGAGCGAGTACAGATCCGATTTCTCCCCTGTATTGATTCCTTTGGCGTGCTCGGGAGAGAAATAATGGACGGATCCAATAACAGAGCCGGTTTGTGTAATCGTGGATGAGGTCACCGCGCGCGCTATTCCGAAATCCGTCACCTTGACCCTTCCATTTTTCCCAATTAATATATTATGAGGCTTGATGTCACGATGGATGATATGATTCTGATGAGCGTGATCGAGCGCATCCGCTATTTGCGCAGCAATATGCACCGCTTCTTCTGCCTGCAACGGTGCGCGCTCTTGAATGATTTCGTTCAAATTAGGGCCTTCAACATACTCCATAACAATATAATGCGTTTCATCCTCTTGCCCCACATCGTATATGCTGACGACATTTGGATGAGATAACGCGGCTGCCGATTGCGCCTCGCGGCGAAAACGGCGAATAAATTCCTCGTCATTCACAAATTGCTGCCGCAGCACCTTTACCGCTACCTTACGGTTCAGCAGCACATCATGCGCTTTATAGACAAGCGCCATCCCGCCGCCGCCGATGCGCGTCAAAATTTCATAACGTCCGGCCAAGTCATGTCCAATCATTTAATCACCCCTCTTGATTCTTGCCAGCCGCATCTTGCAACAGAACGACCGTAATATTGTCGTCCCCTCCAGCATGCAGTGCCAGCTGAATGAGTTGATCAGCCTTCGCTTCCAGCTCAAGCTGTTCCGTGGTGACCGTTTGCAGCATTTGCTGCTCGCTTACCATATTGGACAATCCGTCGCTACAAAGGAGCAGTACATCCTGCGATGACCACTCTACCTCTTGTATATCGATCTCGATTCGAGCATCTGTTCCGACCGCACGCGTCAGCACGTTGCGCCGTGGATGATGAGCAGCCTCCTCAGCGCTTAGCTGGCCGGATTTCAGCAATTCATTGACGAGTGTGTGATCATCCGTTAATTGCGTAATGACGCCTTCCTTAATCTTGTAGGCGCGGCTGTCACCGACATGTCCAATAATAGCATTGTCCTTCTTGACTAAGGCTGCCACGATCGTGGTACCCATGTTGTGATAATGCTCGTTACGAACGCCCATTTCGTAGACAGCGTCATTCGCCTGCGAAATCGCCTGGCGAATGAGCATTTTGCCTTCCTGCACTGACAAATCAGCCTTTGCTGCACTCTGCTCCAGCATACGGCGGAAAGCATCTACTGCCTTCTGGCTTGCCACATCGCCAGCCTGATGACCACCCATCCCGTCTGCGACGATGGCAAGTGTTACGCCGTTATTAAGCTGACCCACCCATGCCTGGTCTTCATTTACTTGACGAACCCGTCCAATATCACTGCGGTTTGCCGTTAACAATCCGTCATCACCCCGTCGTGGACTCCATATGTTTCGCTCTTAATTGACCGCAGGCGGCCGCAATGTCATGCCCTTGCTCCCTGCGAATCGTCACACTAACCTTATTACGCTCCAGCACCCGCTGGAATTCAAAAATATCCTCGCGCGGCGTCCGCACGTAATTGCGTTCCGGCACATGGTTAACAGGAATCAGGTTGACATGGCACAGCATGTCCTTCAGCACCTCAGCCAGCTCCTGCGCGTGCTCCGGACGGTCATTTACGCCGCCGATGAGCGCATACTCAAACGTAATCCTGCGGCCTGTCTTCGCGATGTAATGATGGCAAGCGGCCATAACGTCTTCAAACGGAAAGCGGCGGTTAACCGGCATCAGCTTTGAGCGAAGCGCATCATTAGGCGCGTGTATGGAAAGCGCCAAATTAATTTGCGTATTCTCGTCCGCGAATTTATACATGCTTGGCACAATTCCGCTTGTCGATACCGTAATGTGACGCTGACCGATATTAAGCCCCTTCTCATGAATCATCAGACGCAGGAACGTCATAGTCGCATCGTAATTCTCGAACGGCTCGCCAGATCCCATAATAACGATACTGGATACACGTTCGTTGGTCGCATCAAGCATTTGCTGCGCAGTCACCACTTGGGCTACAATCTCGCCCGCGGTCAGATTGCGCTTAAGTCCGCCAAGCGTCGAGGCGCAGAAGGTGCAGCCAATACGGCAGCCTACCTGCGTCGTAACGCAAATGCTGTTGCCGTAATTATGGCGCATAATAACGGTCTCGATCGCATGATTGTCATGAAGACCGAATAGAAACTTGACCGTACCGTCCTTGGATTCGAATCTTGTGATTTCATTGAGCGTCAAAATTTCGAAATGCTCATCCAGCTTGTCGCGCAATTCTTTCGGCAAATTGGACATATCTTCAAAGCTCTTTACCCGCTTCACATATAACCAGTCAAACAGCTGTCCGCCGCGAAATGCCGGCTCACCGTTGTCCTTCATCCATTGTTGAAGCTGATCGAGCGTGTAGTCATAGATACACGGTTTCATATTATCACACCTGTACTTTAAAGTAGGGCGGCTTACGCAGATGCGTGCCGCCATCGATTTATTTTACCACAAACGCCCATGTTGAGCCATAAGCCCGCTTAGGGGCGTCTAACCATACGTGCAATATAGAAGCCATCGCTGTCAAAATGCTGCGGAAGAAGCTGGGCTTGGCCATCGAACTGGTCGCCGATTGCGCCCGCATTCCTTAGTTCATGAATGATCGGTTCCGGCCAATTTCGGTCAAGCTCAAATTCAGGATGCCCCTGCAGGAAATGAGCTATCTGCCGTTCATTCTCATCCTGTTCAATCGTACAGGTGCTGTATACGAGTACGCCCCCAGGGCGCACCAAGCCGCATACAGCGTCCAGCAAACGCTTCTGGACAGCCGCTATTTCTGAGACATCACCTGCGGTTTTTGTCCATTTAATTTCTGGTTTGCGCCTAATCACACCAAATCCAGAGCACGGCGCATCAAGAAGAACGGCATCCATCGACTGGGACTTGAATCGCTCGCTCAGCTTCATGGCATCCTCCGTAATGGCTTCCACATTGCGAAGCTTAAGCCGTTCGGTTTGCGTTACGATAAGCTCACGCTTATGCGCATGCAAATCATTCGCCCACACCTTGCCCTTGCCTCCCATTAGCTCGGCCAGATGCGTGCTCTTCCCGCCAGGTGCCGCGCAGCAATCCAGCACTTGCATGCCGGCTTTCGGGGCTACAACCTCGGCGACCAGCATGGAGCTCTCATCCTGCATGGTCCATAGTCCCTCGCGGAAGCCTTCCGTATCCGCCAAATTGCCGCCGCGGTTGATCGTAATACCTGCCGGGGCTACGTCGGAGGCGTCAGCATCATAGCCTTCCGTCCTCAAAGCGGCAATAAGCTCATCGCGGCTGCCGCGCAACGTGTTCGCCCGTATGCTCGCCTTCGGCTGCTCATTTCCTGCGGCGCAAATTGCCTCTGCCGTCTCCACGCCGTAAGCCTCTGCCCAGCGGCTTACCAGCCACTCTGGATACGAGTGCCGCAAAGCGATTTGTGCAATGGGATCTGCGTTCTTAATAGCTGATGGCGTAAGCTCCGCTCGTCCACGGTCGATGCTTCGCAGCACGCCGTTCACCATTCCCGATATACCGGCATGGCCGCGCCTCTTGGCGATCGTTACCGCCTCGTTAACCGCCGCGTGAGCAGGGATGCGATCCAGATAAAGCAGCTGATACGCGCTCATACGGAGCAATTGATGCACCCACGGCTCAAGCTTATGTAAGCCTTTAGAAACAAACCCGCTGAGCCAGTGATCAAGTGTAGCTTGTCTTTGAATGGTGCCGTAGACGAGCTCAGTAACAAGCCCCGCATCCGCGCGCTGCAACTGCGCTTCCTGCAGCGTGCGGTTAAGCTGAAGATTGCTGTAAGCGCCGGTCTGCGCCACTTTGACCAAAGCATCCATCGCCAGCTCTCTCGGTGATTTCGCTTTACGCGCTGCCTGCTGCGGCTGGGCACCTGCGTGCACAGTTTTTCTGCCATTGGAGCCGTTGCGCTTACTGCTCGCTTTCGGTTTCACGCTCGGGCTTGAACCGGACCTTCGACCTGCATCAGAAGGGCTGCCGCCACTCCGTTGTGCGGGCTTATGCTTGCTGCCTTCCGTCATTTAAGCACCTCCGTCTTCAAATCGGGTGCCCGGCTCAAGCCGGGCACCCTTCAGCCAGTCGGCTGCGCTCATGGCCTTCTTGCCGGCAGGCTGAATTTCCTGCAGCAAGAGTATGCCCTCGCCTGTTTGTACCTTAATGCCGCTATGATCAGCTGCAATTACAGTGCCTGGAGTCGTTTCGGCACGATCTGATGTAAGGGGATCCACAGCGCAGGCCCGCACTTTGAACACTTCTCCACCTAGGTAGGTGAAGGCGCCGGCCATCGGAGACAATCCCCGTACCTGGTTGAAAATGGCGCGGGCCGACTTCCTCCAATCAATACGCTCATCTTCCCGCGTAAGGTTCGGCGCATAGGTCGCTTGCTCGTCCTCCTGCTTCACCGCTTTTGCTTCTCCCGCAATGACGGATGGCAGCGTTGTTCCTAACAGCTCCGCTCCAGCTACGCTCAGCTTCTCGAACATCGTACCCGACGTATCCTCGTCGGTAATCGGCAGCTCGACAACACTGATCATATCGCCCGTATCCAGCCCTTCGGCCATATACATTATCGTAACGCCTGTGGAGCTTTCTCCGTTGATGATGGACCGCTGAATAGGCGCACCGCCGCGATATTTCGGCAGCAGTGAGCCATGCACATTGATGCAGCCCAGGCGAGGAAGCTCAAGCACCGCCTTCGGTAAAATTTGTCCGTATGCGGCCGTTACTATCAGATCAGGCTTCAGCTCGGCAATCGCCGCAACCGCCTCCGCGCTTCTCATTCGCTCCGGCTGCAGGACAGGCAGACCGAACGACAACGCCGCTTCCTTGACAGGCGGCGGCGTCAATGTTTTTTTGCGGCCCTTCGGCCGATCCGGCTGCGTTACGACCGCAACGACATTATACTTCTGCTCCAGGAGCAGCTTCAATGAGGGAACGGCGAACTCCGGCGTTCCCATAAATACAATACGCATGAAGCTATTCGCCGCCTTTTCTAGGTCTTTCCGTAATATCGTATACATTCTGCGCCAAATCGGTAAACAGAATACCGTTCAAATGATCGACTTCATGCTGGAACGCACGCGCGAGGTAACCCGTTGCTTCGATCGTAAACGGCTGTCCGCTGCTGTCTTGACCGTTGACAACGATGCGATCAGCGCGAAGCACATCTCCGTTCAAATTCGGAATGCTCAGACATCCCTCCGCACCAAGCTGCTCGCCTTCCTGCTCGACAATGACCGGGTTGACCATTTCAATAAGGCCGTTCTCATCGCCTACATCGACCACGATTACGCGCTTTGAAATGCCAATCTGAGGGGCGGCAAGACCAACGCCTTCCGCATCGTACATCGTTGCCGCCATATCCTTCAGCAGCTTTTGCAAATTAGGGTTAAACTTCGTTACTTCTTTCGCCACTTCTCGCAATACCGGATCGGGGTCTTTCACAATAATTCGGATACCCATTCTATGCCCATCCTTCTCATTCTGTAATATAGTAATAGCTATTTATAATATAACTTGCGGATCAACGTCAATGCTGAACTGCACCTGCTTTTGCGGCGGTCCGTCCGTGAATGGCGCGAGCGCCCTGCGAACGAGCGCTGACGCATCAATATTACCACGATATTTTATCACACATTGAAAACGGTAGCGATCCTTTATTCTCGCGATTGGCGATGCAACAGGCCCTAGCACCTCTACCGCTCTGGAGAAGCCGCTGTTTAAAGGGATTAGCACGCCCTCGTGTTCTGCCAGCTCGCGCAGGGACGCCGCGAAGCGTTCACTGACCGAAGAAAGCAGCGGAAGCTGTTCATGCGACATTGTCACCAATATAAGCCGGCAATAAGGAGGGTAACCCATCATCCCGCGGTGTCTGAGCTCCTCATTGACGAACGCCGCATAATCATGCTGCTGCGCGGTCATGATCGCGTAATGCTCGGGGACATAGGTTTGAACGACAACCTCACCTGGCAAATGATGCCTGCCCGCTCGGCCCGCAACCTGGGTAAGCAGTTGAAACGTCCGCTCCGCTGCACGGAAATCCGGCAAATTAAGAGAGGTGTCCGCCGCAATCACGCCCACAAGAGTAACATATGGAAAATCCAGCCCTTTTGCTACCATTTGCGTGCCGAGCAGCACATCCGCTTTCCGCTCGCCAAATTGCTTCAGCAGCTTTTCATGCGAATTTTTCTCCGTCGTCGTATCGACATCCATACGAATGACACGAATGCCGGGAAACAGCTTTGCAAGCTCCTCCTCTACCCTTTGCGTACCTGTACCGAAATAGCGGATATGCTCGCTCTGGCAGGAAGGGCAGGTCGTGGGCGCTTGCTCAGCATGGCCGCAGTAATGACAACGAAGCACACGGGTTTTCTGATGATAAGTTAGCGAAATATCGCAATGCGGGCAAGCTGCCGTGTAGCCGCAGGAGCGGCACATCACGAAGGTCGAATAGCCGCGCCGATTAAGCAGCAGCACGGATTGCTCGCCGCGCTCCAGTCTCTCGGCGAGCGAGCTGTGCAGCAATCGGCTGAACATCGAGCGATTGCCCTCCTTCAGCTCCTCGCGCATATCGATCACGGTAACCGGCGGCATCGGTCTGCTGCCTACCCGATCGGGCATTGGCAGAAGCGCCGGCTCACGGCCTTGATCGCGATCCGTCAAGGGACGGCTCGCAGCCGCAAAAGATTCTAGGGAAGGCGTGGCCGATCCAAGCACAACTGCCGCGCCATGCTGTTTAGCTCTGCGCACCGCCACGTCCCTTGCATGATATTTCGGACTCTCCTCCTGCTTGTAAGAGGTTTCGTGCTCTTCATCAATAATGATCAGGCCAATGCGCTCAAACGGCGCAAAAATAGCCGATCGCGCGCCGATGGCTACCTGTACCTGACAATTGCGGATCTTGCGCCACTCATCATAACGCTCGCCATTGGAGAGCCTGCTGTGCAGTACAGCTACCGCATCGCCGAAGCGGCCTTTAAAGCGCTCCACCATTTGCGGCGTCAGCGATATTTCGGGAACGAGGACGATCGCTTGTTTCTCCTGCTCCAGGCAAAATTGGATCGATTGCATATAAACCTCGGTTTTACCGCTGCCGGTAACGCCGTGCAGCAGCATCGTCTGCGGTTCACCTGCGTCAACTGCCCTCACAACGCGGGCGTAAACCTCCTCCTGTCCCTCCGTTAGCGGCAAAGGTGTCGTCCGTTCAAAATCACGATCGGCATAAGGATCGCGCTGCTGCTCCACCTCGCGGAGCTCAAGCAGCTCTTTCTCTACAAGGGAGCGAACGCTGGCTGCTGATCCACCCGCTTCAGCCAGCAGCTGCTGCAGCGGAATCGGACCGCCATGCTCGAGCATGAAGGAAAGCATCTCACGCTGCTTAGCCGCTCTAGCGGGCAGCTCCGCCAATGCCGAGCGGATCGTTTCCACGTCTGCAGGAACAAATACCGTCAGCACCTTACGTATGGCAAGCCTGTCCCTAATGGACGTTTGCTCGACGAGCACGCCTTCACGCAGCGCTGACTTCACGATTCGCGCATGCTCTGGGAACTTTTCCAGCAGCGCCTCCAGCTTTACGAATTGTCCACTTCCGCCAATCCAATTCAAGAGCGCAGGCGGCAAATCCTCAGCCGCCGCCTCATCATCCTGGATGCCGACAAGCCGCTCAGCCTTGCCCTTTAGAGCAGCTGGAATCATTGCCTGCAGCGCCGTTGTCCACGAGCAGCAGTATTTTTCGCTAAGCCACTTTGCGAGCTCAACAAGATCCGGCAGCAATGGCGGCACAGGATCAAGCAGCTCGGAAATAGGTTTGAGTCTTTTCGGATCGATATCCGTCTCAGCCGCTAGCTGCGTCACGAAGCCCTGCAACACCCTTCCTCCGAAGGGAACTCCCACACGGCTGCCCACCTCAATCCATTCCTCCATGGCCGAAGGCACCTCATAATCAAAAGGCCGATCCGTCTGGCGGCTCGGCACGTCTACAATGACTTTAGCAATCATGCTTCATACCCTCCAGAGTGGGGAAGCCTATCTGCAATCAACTCCAATAATCGATTCGCAACCTCGCGCTTCGACAGGAGCGGCAGCGATTCCAGCAGCCCCTCCTCGCCAAATATTTGTACAATATTCGTGTCGCCGTTGAAGCCGGCACCATCCTTGCTGACATCGTTTGCGACAATAAGGTCACAGTGCTTGCGGCGCAGCTTGTCCATCGCGTAATAGTCGATTCGTTCCGTTTCTGCTGCGAACCCGACCAAAAACTGCTGCTTCTTCCGCTTCCCCAGCGTCTCCAGTATATCCGTCGTTCGCTCAAGCTCAACGACAAGCCGCTCACCGGTCTTCTTGAGCTTCTGCTCACTGATAGCCGCCGCCCGATAGTCGGCCACGGCCGCCGATTTCACAACAATATCCATTTCATCATATAGACTCGTTACCGCATCCAGCATTTGCTGTGCGCTCTCGATCCTAACCAGCTTCACACCCGCTGGAGGCGACGAAGACGTACGGCCGGCAACTACCGTAACCTCAGCACCCATCAGCAGGGCAGCCTCGGCAATGGCAAAGCCCATTTTTCCAGAGGAATCATTCGTCAAATATCTTACGGGATCAAGCCGCTCCATCGTGCCGCCTGCCGTGACCAGAAGCCGCTTGCCCGCCAGTTTTCCGCTTTTGGCAAACCACGCTTCGATCGCTGCAGCGATCTCCTCCGGCTCCGCAAGCCTTCCCTTCGCCACATAGCCGCAGGCCAGCTGTCCTGTACCGGGCTCTATGAACAGCGCCCCGCGCGAAGCAAGCAGCTCCATATTGCCGACGACAGCCGGATGCTCATACATATGCACATTCATAGCTGGCGCAATAATAATGGGACAAGTCGCAGCCAGCAGCGTCGTGCTAAGCATATCGTCGGCATGACCGCCCGCAAGCTTCGCAATTACGTTAGCTGTAGCCGGAGCGACAACGATCAGATCCGCATGATCCGCCAGATCAATATGCGATACGACCGCCGGGTTACGCTCATCGAATGTATCGATATAAACAGGATTGCGCGATAACGTTTGCAAGGTTAACGGCGTAATAAATTTGGTTGCCGAATCCGTCATAATGACATGTACATTCGCACCCGCCTGCACCAGCTTGCTGCAAAGCGCTGCGCTTTTATAGGCCGCAATTCCACCTGTAATACCGAGTATTATTGATTTTCCTTTTAACATGCTGTATCTCCCGTCTTCCAGTAAGCAGCAGCTGCTAAAGCTCAGCTCACACTTTTCACTCAGGCTGCCAATCTTTCCGTTCTCTCAAGCTCGTGATTTGCGCAACATGGTGTCTGCCATGCCAAGAGACGAATCCAAGGAAATAGGCCAAACCCATTTGACTGCCTTTCTCCGGATGATAGAACATTTTCTCAAAATCAGCCGTCGTCATCGATCGCAGCAGCAGCACCCATCGTGCATAGATGCCCTCTATAATAGCTAAGCTTACTTCCGGAGAAGCCTGCAGGCTGTCTGCCGTCTCGGCCCAGCGCTCTTCATGAAACGGCTTGATCGTAGGATTCGCTTCCGTAATCGCAAGCTTAAAGCGCGAGAAAGAATTCATCGCTGCATCCGCGATATGATGAACAACCTGACGCACGGTCCAGCCCCCGCTCCGATAAGCTGTATCAAGCTGTGAATCGTCCAGATCTGCAATGGCTGCGCGCAATTGTGAAGGAAGCTTCTCTATATCTGATATCCACTGCTCTCGGTGCTTAGCGGTCATTCCCTCGAACGAGTATCTGCCAATCGGATAACGCAATTTATCCATTCCGTTCCCTCCCAATTCTCGATCACTGCATCATACAAGCGCTTCCTCTATCATACCATACGACATCCCAAAAACTAACTAGCGCATATCAATTTGAGCAGTCACAAAATTATGAGCTTCTTGTTGTTCTTAGCTCATGAGCCAGCCTGTAAAGCTCTGCAATATCGAAGCGCCCAATTTCCTCGAACCTGCTAACCGCCTCTGCAATGTCGACAACCTCTACCGCAACAACCTGTTCACCATCGGGCGGATTTAACGGTTCACCGACAATAGCAACCTCCCCATAACCGATCATTCTAACAAAATTCGGATGCGGAATATGCGGTCGATACGGCTCTTCCGCAAATGACTGGCAGCGAAAACAGCCGAAAGGTGTATACGAGACAAGCTCCGCTCCGAGCTCCTCCCTTACCTCTCGCGCCAGCGCATCCATATGGTATTCATTAGGCTCCAGCGTCCCGCCTGCAAGCTCCCATTTTCCGTTATCAATTTTCATCACGACATATTGCTCGTCAACTGTAGGGATGATGCTAATATTGCTGATCATTGCCGCATCCACTTCATAATCAAGTGAAAAGCAATTTTCCACAAAACCGATAACTATACCCTTCGACAAGGTTGGAAATTGACTCATTGTGACGTTCATAGGTGATACTTCCTTTTCATTTATTTATTAACCATTCATGAACTGTATAACTCCGATTCCAATAAAAAGCACAAAAAAAACGATCAAAAAGGCAATAATGAACCTTATCGGACCTGAACCTCTCCGCTTCGAATGCTCAGTCAGCCTCTCGACCTCCAGCTCCAGCCTTTGCAGCGACTCCTTCAATTCCTTCATGTCCTGCTCATCCGCCAATGCTTTCCCTCCTTCATCCGAATAAAAAAAGGAGTGCACGACTGTCGCCAGCCTGCAATCCTTCTTGTCTTCATCATGATGGTAAAAAACTAATCCTCTTTTGTAGGAATCTTCTCTACCTGGAGAATGTCTCCGTAAATTTCCTCTAGCGCAACGCCCACGAACTTGCGGGAGCGTGGATTACGAAGCTCGGACTTATCCCCGTTGCGAAGCATGCGGGCACGTCTCGAGGCAGCAACGACAAGCGTGTATTTGCTGTCTACTTTTTTCACCATTTCATCAATGGACGGATATAACATCGTTCATTCTCCTCACTCAAGCTTTCTCGATTGCGGCTACCATATCTGTAACATAAGGCAAATAACGATCTCTACGGCAATGCTCGGCAATAATAATGCTGCGAATACGATCGCAGGCAGCATCAATTTCGTCATTCAGAACCGCGTAATCATAATGACGCAGCAAATTCATTTCCTCTACGGCAACCGTCATCCGATTATTAATCGTATCCAACGTTTCTGTACCGCGGCCTGTAATCCGCTGCTTCAGCTCGTCCAAGGAAGGCGGCAGCAGGAATACGAATATGCCGTCAGGAAACTTCTGCTTAACTTTAAGCGCTCCCTGCACTTCAATTTCCAAAATAACGTCCTTGCCGCTCGCTAAAGTGCGCTCGACAAAATCACGCGGTGTTCCATAATAATTGCCAACGTATTCCGCATGCTCCAGCAGCGCGTCACGCGCAATCATTTCCTGGAACTGCTCTCTGCTCTTGAAAAAGTAATTGACGCCGTCTACCTCACCCTGCCGCGGCGACCTAGTCGTTGCCGAAACAGAGTAGATTAAATCAGGTATCTTATTACGAAGAACTGAGCATACCGTTCCCTTTCCGACCCCTGAAGGACCGGACAACACAAGTAACAATCCCTTATCCATATTACTCCCCGTACTATTCGTCGTTATCGTCATCCTTTGTGGACAAGCGATGAGCAACCGTCTCCGGCTGTACCGCTGATAAAATAACATGATCGCTGTCAGTAATAATAACAGCCCGCGTGCGGCGCCCATATGTTGCATCAATGAGCATATGTCTGTCTCGCGCTTCTTGAATGATCCGCTTAATCGGAGCCGATTCCGGGCTTACGATTGAAATAATGCGATTTGCCGATACAATATTACCGAATCCGATATTAATAAGTTTAATAGCCAAGCCTGGTTCCTCCTCCGCCTACGGTCTCCCATGTGCATCTGCCTGTGAATCATCCAAAATATAATAAAATATAAATACGACAAATGATGTTCTTGCCAAATACCGACAGAACTACTGCACTATTGTTGACGAAAAAAGTGCGGTGCATACGTCTTGAAGCACGATAAAGCATATGCCATAGCTTCTGTTGGACGGTCTGTCCCTACTATGCTCTAAGCAGCATGACAACTGTATCCATGCCTTATTTTAATTGATTTTTCACAATCGAACAAGCAAAAATGCGAAAACAAGCAAAAAGGCCAGTTTTCGCACACATTTCGTCACCTATGAATTACGTCGATTGGGTCTGTTCCCAAACATATTTTGTAAGCTGAACACCCATATCATAGAACATGAACGGTGTGATCAGATAAATGCCGTTAAAGTGCGGCAAGGCAGCATCAAGCAGCTCCTTGGCGATTTGTACGCCTTCGGCGCGGCCTGCTTCGCCTTCCAGACCGGCCATTCGCTGTCGAACCTCATCTGAAAGCTGGATGCCAGGCACCTCGTTATGCAAGTACTCGGCATTTCGTCCGCTTGCCAGCGGCATAATACCGATAAAGACCGGCACGGATAAATGCTTTGTTGCCTCCGCGATCCGTTCAATCAGATCAGGATCATATACCGGCTGCGTCATAATGTAATCTGCGCCTGATTTTATTTTGCGCTCAAGACGCTGAACCGCTTTGTCCAAATGCTTTACATTCGGGTTAAACGCGGCGCCAACGACGAACTTCGCCTTTTGCTTCAACGGCTTGCCCGAGAAGGCTGTCCCATCATTCAACTGCTTGATCATGCGAATCATTTCGAAAGAGGTTAAATCATAGACTGAGCTTGAGTCAGGCAAATCTCCGAATCTGGCCGGATCTCCCGTCACTGCCAGAACATGATCGATATTGAGCGCATCAAGACCCATCATATGCGACTGCGTGCCGATGAGATTGCGGTCTCGGCATGCGATATGAACAAGCGGACGCAAGCCAATTCGTTCTTGCACGAGAGCCGCGAGCGCAATATTGCTCATCCGGGTAACTGCAAGCGAATTGTCAGCCATCGTAACCGCATCCGCCTTCGCTTCCTTAAGAGCCGCTGCGCCATCCATAAACTTGCGGATATCGAGATCGCGCGGCGGATCAAGCTCCACAATAACCGTATGCCGCTTCTGCACAAGCTCGACGATAGAAGGCTCACTTGCAGCAGCATGCTTTGACTCAGCAACCGCATTGGAAGGTCCCGCCTGATGAGCGGCCGGCTGTACGACAATCTTCTCCGAAGTCTTAACGACCGACGAAACTTGTCCGCTCTGCGGCACGTAACCGTCAAGCGCCGCAGCCATCGCTGCTACATGCTCAGGCGTTGTTCCGCAGCAGCCGCCGATAAGACGTGCTCCGCGATCAGCAAACCGCATCGCCGTCTCCGCAAAATATTCAGGTCCTGCAGAGTACGTATATTTGCCGTCAATATAATCAGGAATTCCGGCATTCGGATAGACAGATAACGGTAAGCCGACAGGCCCCTCGATCGCATCGATCGCTCTCATGATGCCGTTAGGACCGCTGCGGCAGTTGAAGCCTACAACATCAGCGCCCGCAGCTTGAAGCTGATCGAAAGCGTTCTTCATCCCGTTGCCTTCCTGCGTGCGGCCAACATCCTCTACCGCAAACTGGCATATGACAGGCAGGCTCGTAGCGGAACGTGCAACCCCCAATGCAAGCAGCATTTCGTCAAGATCGTAGAACGTCTCCAGCAGCAGCCCGTCTACGCCTTCTTCAAGAAGCGTATGCATTTGACGCTCGTAAGCTTCTTTTACTTTTACAGTGCGTAAATTTTTAAGTTTTCCGTCTCGAATGGAGCCCACCGCGCCAACGACATACGCGTCAGCTCCAATGGCCGCACGCGCTGCTCGCACGCCGGCACGGTTAATGGCTTCCATCTCGCCTTCCAGACCATATTTAGAAAGCTTCTCCAAATTGGCTGAGAAGGTATTCGTTTCGATCACCCGCGCCCCTGCTTCGTAATAGCGGCGGTGAATATTTTCAATCACGTCAGGTCGAAGCGTATTAAATTCTTCATAAGAAACGCCGACAGGGAACCCCATCTGATAAAGATAGGTTCCCATCGCGCCGTCCCCGGTCAAGATACGCTGCTCCAGCGCTTCCCGCAAATCCGGTTTCATTTTATTCCTACCACCCATCTCATGTTGCTCTTACACTGTACCGCGGAAGGAAACAGCTGCAGGTCCAGTCATATAGACATGATTATCTTCCTCATTCCATTCAATGAACAGATCGCCGCCTTTGAGCGATACGGTAGCCGTCCGATCAGTAGCCCCGGTCAATACGGATGCAACGACTGTTGCACAAGCCCCGGTGCCGCAAGCCAGAGTCGGCCCTGCGCCACGCTCCCAAACCCGCATGTCCGTGTGCGTGCGAGATTTGACAGTTACAAACTCCACATTTATTTTACGGGGAAATAGCGGATGCGTTTCAAGCTTTGGCCCCCAAGTGTTCAAATCAAAGTTCACGGCATCGTCTACATAAATGACGCAGTGAGGATTGCCCATCGATACCGCCGTAAACCGAAACTCGCGTCCGTCCACCTCGATCGGGTGTTCAATGACACGCTCAGCATCAACCGTTGTCGGCACCTGCAGTCCGTTCAGAATCGGCTCTCCCATATCGACACGCACGCTCTCAACCTTGCCGTCTTGAATAGTCAACTGTACCTTTTGAGCGCCAGCACCGAGCGTTTCAATCGTCATTTCTTCCTTATCGATTAACCCATTATCATAAACATATTTCGCCACACAACGAATCGCGTTGCCGCATTGCTCTGCTTCAGAGCCGTCCGAATTTATGATGCGCATACGGAAATCCGCAATTTCCGATGGGAGAATGTAAACAAGCCCGTCTGCGCCTATTCCAAAAAACCGATTGCATAAATCAATAGCCAGCTCCGCCACATTGTTTGGAAGCTGCTGCTCTCCTGCAATGACAACAAAGTCATTACCAAGGCCGTTCATTTTCGTGAAATTCATATGAATGCTCTCTCCTTGCTTCATCTACCAGTATAATAATAGCTATGATTTTTCCTAATAGCATACCGCAAAGCAAGGAGAAACGCTATTCATAATTTGTATCAACATTTGCATTTTTACGTTATCTTGCCGCCGTTTGCGGGCCTAGCGGCCAGTTTGTTTTTGTTTTGTTTTTCTTAGAGGCGCCGAGCACGCTGCCCATTCCCATGAGGAAGGTTGGTATTCCGGCGGCAACAAATACGAGACACCACTCACGAATGCCGATTGGCACGGTTTTGAAAATCGGCTGCAGCGCTTCGATATAAAGCACGCCAAGCATTAGCAGCAAAGACGAGATAACCGCAAACACCAAGTATTTATTTTGAAGCGGATTGCGATGAAAAATCGAACGCGAGCTACGGCAATCAAATACGTGAATCAGTTGAGCCATGACGAGTGTCGCGAAAGCAACCGTCTGCGCTTTGACAAGCTGATCCGCGCTTCCAGGCGCCTCGTGCAGGGTCAGCCAGAAGGCTCCCAGCGTACATACGCCGATCAAGATCCCGCGGCTAATAATTTTCCAGCCCAGTCTGCGCGAAAAAATGCTTTCTTTCGCCGAACGAGGCTTTTGCTGCATCAAGTCCTTCTCCGCCTGGTCTACGCCAAGTGCCATTGCCGGCAAGCCATCGGTAACGAGATTAACCCATAATATTTGAATCGGCACGAGCGGTAGCGGTAGTCCTGCCATCATCGCCAGAAACATAACTAAAATTTCACCAACATTAGACGCTAATAAATAACGGATAAATTTGCGAATATTTTCATAGATGCCCCGGCCCTCTTCAATTGCCGCGACAATCGTCGAAAAATTGTCGTCGCTCAACACAAGCGCCGAAGCCTCCTTCGAGACATCCGTCCCTGTGATACCCATCGAGATCCCAATATCAGCCGCTTTGATGGCTGGAGCGTCATTCACCCCATCGCCGGTCATCGCTACGACATGCCCCTGGCGCTGCAGCGACTTTACGATCCGCAGCTTATGCTCCGGCGAAACACGGGCGTATACATAAATTTTGTCAACCAGCCGGTCGAGCTGCTCATCATCCATCGCCTCCAGCTGCTTGCCGCTCATTGCGATGCCTCCGCGCGGCATAATGCCAAGCTGGGCGGCGATCGCTTCCGCTGTTAACCGATGATCCCCGGTAATCATAACCGTCTTAATTCCAGCGCGGCGGCAGGTCGCAATCGCTTCCTTAACCTCGCGTCGCGGGGGATCTATCATACCTGTTAAGCCTACGAAGACCAGATTGTTCTCCACATCGCCTTCCGTCTCGCATGCGTCGCCGGCGCGGAGATCACGATAAGCAAGTCCCAATACGCGAAGCGCAGACTCCGCCATCTCCTCGCCCGCTTCTGCACATTTGCGCTTAAGTGTCGCCGTAAACGGTACAACCTTCCCATCCCAAAGCACGTAGCTGCAGAGATCTATCAGCATATCCGGCGCACCCTTCGTACAGATCAGGCGGCCTCCCTGATGCGTAACAATAACCGACATCCGCTTTCTCTCCGCATCGAACGGAAACTCCTTCTCGCGCTTGTACAGCAGCTCCAACGATTTTGCCGAAGAGCCCAGCTTAGCGGCCAGAACGGCTAACGCTCCCTCAGTTGGATCTCCTTTCAGCTGCCATTCTTCCTGGGGCTCCTTGCTTTTCCGTTTCTTGGCGGGCTCAGCAGTCTCTACCTTTACAATCTCAGCATTATTGCATAATGCGCTAACCTGCAGTAGTCGTTTGATCGACAAATCAAGCTTGGTATCAAGCGTTTTTCCATCCTGAGAAATAGATCCGACCGGCTCATAGCCCTCCCCGCTTACCTGCAGCCGTCTGCCGCCAATCCATACATGCGTGACCGTCATTTTATTTTGGGTCAGCGTTCCTGTTTTGTCTGAGCAAATAACGGAGGCGCAGCCGAGCGTTTCAACAGAAGGCAGCTTCCGCACGATCGCCTTTCGCTTGATCATGCGCTGTACGCCCAGCGCAAGCGCAATCGTCACGATTGCCGGCAGGCCTTCGGGAATAGCAGCTACAGCGAGACTGACTCCTGCAAGGAACATGCCATATGCAGGTTGTCCGTGCAAAATCCCTGCGACGACTACCATGACCGTCAGACCAAGCGCTACGACGATCAGAATTTTGCCAAGCTGTTCCAGCCGATGCTGGAGAGGCGTCTCCATCGATTCGGTCTGCTCGATTAAGCCGGCAATTTTCCCCATTTCTGTATCCATTCCCGTCCGGATAACAAACCCTTTCGCTGTTCCTCTCGTGAGCATCGTACCCATAAATCCAATATTTTTCTGATCGCCAAGCGCCATCTCAGATTCAGAAATGACAGCAGCGTGCTTATTGACAGGTACGGATTCGCCTGTTAACGCCGATTCCTCTACGTAACAGCTGTTTGCTTCAAGGAACCGCAAATCAGCAGGAATGCGATCCCCGCTTTCCAGACATACGATATCGCCTGGCACGAGCTCCTTGGCCGGTATCGTCATTAATTGTCCGCCGCGTATGACCTTTGCCGATGGAGAAGATAATTCCTTTAGTGCGCGCAAGGATCGCTCCGCTCGAAACTCCTGCGCGAAGCCAAGCATGGCGTTCAGCACAATAATCGCCACAATCGTGATCGCGTCCAAATATTCGCCGAGCAATCCTGAAATTAAAGTTGCGCCCATCAGCACAAGCACCATAAAATCCTTGAACTGGTTCAAAAATAACATAATGGGCGATACGCGCTTGCCTTCCGACAGCTCGTTTCTGCCGTGCTTCTCCAGCCGCTCCGCCGCCTCCGTAGCCGTCAGACCTTGATCAGGGGAGCTGACTAATGTGTCAACCAGCTCACTTGTCCCCATTTGATGCCATTTCATTTGTTCCATGGTATAACTCCCTCCCGTGATAGGCCGAGCCAAGCAGCAGCAACGCCAGCCCTTCGGACAGCCCTTCTAGGATAAATGTATTCGGACAGCCTATAAAATATCCCAACAAGCACTTAAGTTTTTGTCCGAACTATGGCATGATAGAGAAAGACTTATCAGGAAGAGAGGAACAGCTACCATGGCATTAGACGGTATCGTCACTCATGCAATAACACAGGATCTGCAGCGCGCTGTAGGCGCACGTATACATAAAATCCATCAGCCTACTGATCATGAGCTTGTGCTCAGCATCCGGGGAGCGGGAATGCAGGGCAAGCTTCTCCTGTCCGCTAACCCGACTTATCCGCGGGTGCATTGGACGACCGGGAGCTATGTCAATCCGATGGAGGCGCCCATGTTTTGCATGCTGCTCCGCAAGCATTGCGAAGGCGGCATGATCGAATCGATTAAGCAAATCGGACGCGAGCGCATTATTCATATCGAGGTAAAGCACCGCGACGAGCTCGGTGATTTATCGAACAAGACGATCGTGATCGAAATCATGGGTCGTCACAGCAACATTATTCTAATGGACCCTGCAACAGGGATCATTCATGACGGCATCCATCATGTTACGCCGGCCATAAGCAGCTTCAGAATCGTACTGCCTGGCAGCAGCTACACAGCTCCGCCTGATCAAGGAAAAACAGATCCACTTGCCATCGCGAGCGAACAGCAATTTGCGGAGGCGCTCAGTGCTAAGGACGAGACCGTCCCGCCGCACAAGCTCCTTGTCGATGCGCTGAGCGGCTTCAGCCCTCTCCTTGCCAAGGAGCTCGTTCACCGGACACAAGCAGAAACCGGCGAGCCGAGCCGCAAGGAGCTTTGGGACACCTTCTCAAGCTTCATCGAGGAGGTAAGGGCGAATCGTTTTACGGCTGTCATTAAGTCTGATATTGAAAGCGGAAAAGACTATTTCTCCATTACGGAGCTGACTCATTTACACGGTGAGAGTACCCATTTCGCTAACATTAGCGCATGTCTTGAGGGCTTCTACGGCAACAAGGCCGAACGGGATACCGTTAAGCAGCGCGCCGCCGACCTCATCCGATTTGTTCAAAATGAAAAGGCAAAAAACGAAACCAAAATCAAAAAGCTTGAGGAAACATTAGCTGTCGCGAAGGATGCCGAGAAATATCGCGTCCTCGGGGAGCTTCTTACCGCCTATATGCATCAAATGAAACGCGGAGATCAGTCCATTACACTGATTAACTTCTATGACGAGGAGCAAGCGGAGGTAACCATTGATCTGGACCCTCAGCTTACACCTTCCGATAACGCGCAGCGCTATTTCCGCCGTTACACAAAGCACAAAAACAGCTTGTCCATCGTCGAAGAGCAAATGAGCCTGGCCCTTACAGAGATTCAATATTTTGAATCCTTGCTGCAGCAGCTGGACAAGGCTTCTCTTGCCGATATTGGTGAAATTCGGGATGAGCTTGTCGAGCAGGGCTATATGAAGGAGCGCGGCCGCCGCGGACCGAAAAAGAAAAAGCCGCTCCGTCCAACGCTGATATGCTTCACCTCGTCCGAGGGCGCTGCCGTTTATGTGGGCAAGAACAATACCCAAAATGAATATTTAACGAATCGACTTGCTTCTCCCTCCGATACCTGGCTGCACACGAAGGACATTCCAGGCTCACACGTTGTTATTCGCGGCAGCGATTTCGGCAATGCTACGCTTGAGGAGGCGGCGATGCTTGCTGCTCATTACAGCCAAGCGCGTGATTCCAGCTCGATCCCAGTGGATTACACTACGATTCGACATGTCCGCAAGCCTAACGGCGCTAAGCCCGGCTTCGTTATTTACGACAATCAAAGAACGCTGTTCATCACACCGGACGAACAGCGTATTAAATCGCTTGCTTTCGAATTGAAATAATAAAAACACGGCTTCTTATTCCATAAGAAGCCGTGTTTTTATTTTTTGGATGGCGCTCTTGCCGTCTCCTGTAATCAAATGGACTCGCTTTGTCCCCTCCAGCAGCCCATCCTCCTGTACGGCCCTCCCGCCGATGAACACATGCGTGGCCAAATTCCCCTCCTCGATTTGCTTGTCCAGCTCAACCAAAAATGGAATAGACTTCTCCAATTGCTTCACGATCGAGTAGCTAAACGTGAACGCAACTGGCCTATGGCCGTCCAAGCAATCAAACATGCCTTTCTCTGAAGGAGAGGGGCCCAGGTAAATAACTTTAAAGCCTTCCTGCTGGGCAAAGAAACCAAAAATCAAGATGCCAAGCTCATGTCTCTCACCGGGACCGCAAGCTGTCACAAGCAGCGGGCTGCCGTCAGCCGGTCGGAATAAACTGCGAATCGCAAGCATTCGATCGCGAATAAAGTGACTTCCGAAATGCTCTTGGTATTCGGATATCTCCCCCCGCGCCCAGCGCTCACCCAGCTCTACAAGCGTCGGCTCTAATATATTCAGCAAAAGATACTCCAAAGGATGAGTGGCAAGCAGCTGCTCATAAAATCGTTGAGCATTAGCCAAATCGAGCTCCGTAAAGCATTGAAGCAAATGCTCAATCGGCTGATTCCAATCATAGCTGTTGGATAGGCTAGTCTCTTGATTTTGCCACTGCTCCAGCTTGCCCGCGGTGCCTTCTCTTTCGATTGCCATATCCAGACCTTCTCGCCTATTGCCCTTCCATTCCAGAACCGCCATCCCGATCGGAACACCCTTATCCGCTTCGCGCTTCAGCCACAGCAGCGTATCGATGTCCTCTTTTGTATAGCCTCGATAGCCGTTAGCCATTCTTTGCGGCGCAACGGCCTCATAACGTTCCTCCCACTTGCGTATAAGCTGGGTGGACAAGCCCGTGCGCATGGCTGCCTCTTTGATCGTGTAAAGCCTGTAAGTCATTTCGAACTCCCCCATGAAGATCGGAGCTGTTGCAGAACGTGAACATCTACGCTGCGGCTCCCTACTGCACCATGAAATATTTGTCCGTGTCGAACGCCATGGAAATCAGAGCCTCCGGTAACGATAAGCTTATATTGTCTCGCAAGCTCAGCGTATCTTTTCTCTTCCTCCGGTCCATGATCAGAGTGAAAAACCTCGATCCCTTTTGCGCCATGCCGGACAAGCTCTTCTACAAGTGAATCATTTCCGTATAGTCCAGGATGTGCAATAATGCTCGTTCCGCCGGCCTCCTTAATCCACTCCATTGCTTCATAAGGATGTACGCGAGGAGGGTTGACATAGGCCGCCGCATCTGATGCCAAATACCGATCGAAAGCCTCTTGCATGCTGGCGACAACTCCCTTCCGAACGAGAACCTCCGCGATATGCGGACGTCCGATGCTAACTTCAGCCGCTGGCAACGAATGGCTTGTATCGCTTCCATGAGCGGCAGCCACTACGTCCTCCATAGCTATTGTGATCCCAAGGTCACGCAGCTTGTCTACAATCATTTCGTTCCGGCGTTCTCGTGTACCTCGCAGATCGGCAAGCCTGGAAAGCCACTGTCCATCCTCATTATTCGTATAATAGCCCAGTATATGAATATCAATTCCTTCCGCCACCGTGCTAACTTCCACGCCTGGAACGACCTGGATGCCGATTCGTTCCCCTTCAAGCATGGCTTCCGCTACGCCGGACACGGTATCATGATCCGTGATGGCAACAGCTGATAGCCCTGCCGCCTTTGCCAGTCGGACATTCTCCGCCGGAGACTGCATGCCGTCCGAAGCGGAGGTATGGGTATGCAAATCAGCTTTTCCGTTTATTATAGCCATTGCTGCAAATCCCTCTCTCTCAAAAAGGTTAAGAAGGTAACGGCGGAAATAGGCAGCAAAGCGGACTTTAAATAGATGGAATAGAACTTACGCTGGAACTTCGTATCCGATATTTTAATCATACGAATTAATCCTAGCGTAACCTCATGCTTCACGGAGGATGAGGAGATGAATGAAATACCCAGCCCTGCCTCCACCGCAGATTTAACTGCGCCGGTGCTTCCAAGCTCCATAATGATTTTCATTGAAGCAGGATCGATATTTTTCTTCCTAAGCTGCTCCTCCATCACCAACCGGGTCCCAGAGCCTTGCTCCCTAAGCACGAACGGATACTCCATAACTTCCTCCAGCGTGACCGAGGAGCGGTCAGCTAACGGATGATTTTTAGAGACAATAAGTCTAAGCTCATCGCTCATTACCGCCTCCATATGCATATCCGGATGGTTGACGGGTGCCTCGATTAAGCCGAAATTAAGCTGATGATTCAATATATCCTCCATAATTTGCGAGGTGTTCATCACCTTCATGCTGATCGAGATATGCGGGTACTCCTGACCAAAGGGACCCAGCAGGCGGGGCAAAATATATTCCCCGATCGTCAAGCTGGAACCAAGCTGAAGCCTGCCCTTCAGTTGCTTCGTAAAAGCCGACATCGCTTGATCCGTATCACGAATAAGATCTATACTGCGCTGTGCATAAGGCATGAGCGCTCTTCCAGCTTCCGTCAATTCAATACGCTTCGTTGATCGCTGCAGCAGCTTAGTGCCGAAGTAATCCTCAAGGGATTGGACCTGCATCGTAACGGCAGGCTGAGTCATATGAAGAGATTGCGCAGCTGCAGAGAAGCTGCCCCGCTCCGCTACCGTATAAAAAATATGCAACTGATGAAAATTAAGAGCCATCGCAACAATCATCCTTTCTTCTATCGTTATTATACTACAAACCTTATACAAGTCGCATATACCTTATAAAAAAAGCGCACAATCTTTTCAGACTGAACGCTTTTTTTCGTTATTTTTTATAAATTTGTTATTTCATTTGCGTTTCCTGCTGCTCTTCACTAGCGTCATTCGTCTGGAATGACGCAGCCATGAATAATAGGATCTCAGGTCTCTAAGCTCGATCGTCTCGGACATTCGTCCTAGGAACGTAACAATAATCATCTTATGTAAAGGATTTCCAACAATATCCGTCTCCGTTAATGAATCAGAGAATTCTGCTACAAAAACGAGGTCGTCATCAATCAAATAAACATCCTGTTCGTTGCGATAATAAGGCTCGACCCTGCCCTGCTTCAAGCATTCCCATAAAAATTCGGCAATGTCCACGAAGCCGGTTTTCTCGCTTTCAATCCGGTCTAGCCAACGACTTTTGGCATGGTTCGTAATTACGATGTCTGCAACTTTCTTATCGCCAAGATCGATATAAAACGACTCATAAGTGCTCCATCTTCTCGTCATTTTATCCTTCATTACGAAACCTTCTCCTTCCAAGGGACCAGGGCTTTTATACTATATTAAAATTCATTTTACCATGATTGACCGATAATACAACATTAAATTAAAATCAGGCGAAATATGTTAGTATTTGTATAAAAACAATAAAAAAGACGCTTCTTAGCGCCTTTCTCGCGCCAAGAAGCGTCCATCTATAGAAGAGGTGACAGCTTTTTAATGGTTATAGCGTATAAAATCTCGTTTTGTCCTCGAGGTCTTTGCTGTATTCCGTCTTAATTTCATTCCGGTATGAACGTTCGATCTTCCTGACGTAATGCAGCTTCCCCATCTGTCTAACGGATTCCTCCGAGCGGTCCGCGTTCATATACATAACGACGTAATGCATCCTGCGCGACATATAATGAACAGTCCCGAATCTCTCAAGCGACCTTGCCGCCTTCAAATCACTTACCCAAACAATATAACCCGTTCGATCCGGTAACATCTCTTCCCTCCTAATCGATTTGCCGCCCGTTAGCCGCAGCCGCCGCTTCCGCAGCTGCATGATCCGCCGCTTCCACAGCCGCCGCCGGCGTTCTCGTTGCTCGGCACTTTAATATTGTCAGATACCGACTCAGCAATTGCACGAGAAACCTCGTAAAGCATCCCATCTACAACTTGCTCCGCAAGCTTATAGCTGCGCACGCTTTCGATCTCGCTTAGCTCGCGTTCAATTTGCTTTACCTTATCCTTCGCGGCATTATAATCGGGATGAAACCGACCAAAGCGTTCACATTCCGCAAACAACTCTTTCGCCTTCGCAAATTGCTTCTGCAGCTGCTTCACTTCTTCATCCTGATCCACAAGCGATTTCCAATATAAATATTCGGCAACCTCTGCCGACTGATTGATCAAATCTCCTAATTCATAAGCGCTAAGCAGCAACGACGCCATATCGAGCGAAGAAACGCCGCCTTGCGGTTGCTCCAACGGAACAGCCGATAACCCTTCAGCAACTGGCATTTATCCACCTCATTTCAATTCGCTAACATCTACACTATCATATCATATTCATTTACAAAATAGATAGGATCATATTTGCTCAGATTGTCCGGGTAGGACAAGCCGCATCTCTTCCCACATGTCTGGTGTAAGGCGTATCAGCTCTCTTTCCTGCTTATTACGCAGCTTACCGATAACAGCCCAGCCTCCCTCCTGCTGCTCGAGCCTCTCCGGCACGAATGACCGAAGCTCATCATCCATGCGAAGCTGAACAGGCGTTTGCCATGCCAGAGCGCGCTCAATCATCTCTTTCCTTGTTGAATGATGATAACTGCGCAGCTGTTTCATCCACATAGCCGGAACTTGATCTTTCTTATAAAACGACTTCGTGCGCGTATTTGCATCATTTTCGGTTATTTCATACTGATGAAGAGGATAATGCTCGTAAATATACATAACAGTTGATCGCGAGCTGTCCTCTGGCAGCAACTGCAGCGAGTCTGAATAAGCCGCTTCGTCAGCTGCCTTCATCATCGGATAACGTATTTCCTCCACCGAGGCTGAAGATTGTATTCCTTTGCGCGGCGGATACCCCGCCTGCTGCAGCAAGCGCCTAATCTCCAGCACATCGGTCTTGCTCACAATGAAATCCGAGACACCGAGCTTGAATAAACGCATGGCAGCAATTTCCGGCACCTTCTCAACAAGCTCCGCCATCTGCTCATTGTCGCATCGCAGCAATACGACCTCCGCGAATTCAGTACGGCATGCACGTCCCGTCCACAAGTCAAGCATCGCCTCGACCATAGCCGGCAGCCGCTCTCCTCCTGAGGCATGAACAAGAAAATCACGAATAGACTTTAATGTCCTTCCATGCTCCAATGCGCGAGTAATCGTGGCTGCCTCTATTTTGTATACAGCTACCTGTTCATCGGATATTCGTTCGGCAAGCAATTCCAGCTCCCAACAGATAATGTACGGACATTCCGGCTCAACGATAAGCTCGCCGTTTGGCTGTACATGTATAAACGGAGGGCTCCCATTGGATAGATCGTTGTGAGCAGCCCCGATCACCGCATTGCTTTTCCACCTGTATAACAGCCTCTCCGTATCTGATCCATCGCAATCAATGACATCCATCCAACCAAGACTATGGAACAAACTCAGCCAGCAGGACAGAGCTAATGGATCACGTCCGGTTAATCCCTCAGACAACTTGATGGAGGCCGCTTGGCTCCATTCGTTGAGCATATGATCGGAGTACCATAGCCCTTTCTCTATTCCATATAGTGCTGCAGCTGTATGCGAGCTTACGGATCCCGCCGGCATGAGCAGACCCAGACACCAATCCATCAGCTGCTTTTCTCTCACATCGCTGTTAAGCAGAAGCCAACGGCGGAGCCTTGCCTCGTCCCACTTTAATTGCCCTTCGACCCTTTGAATCAGACCACACGCAGTGCCTGCCTCCAGGATGAAAGCCGCCTTTAGCGGATAATGTTCCTTATACGACCACTTTAGCTCAAAAGGCAGCAGACACTGTTCATCGAGATCTGCCGCTTCCGACAGCTTAGCAATCGTCTTTTTGGCAAGGACTCCCTTTAACGTTAATTCCATTCCGCTTTTGGCGAGGACACTGAAAGCATACAACAACTGCTTGCTGAACGGGATGCGATTCGATCTTATTTTGCCCTTCATTAACCGGTTGCGATCATGAACTGAAATTGTCTCCCCGGTAAACGGAAATAAGACGTTTTGCCATATGACAAAACATTCGACCGGCATGAAATAAATACATTCTCCCCAAACTTTGCGAACAGAAAACAAAATGCCGGCATCAATCAGATCAGCCAAACCCCATCGGCACTCAGCTCCTGATAGTACGGTTTGATGGTGAAGTGTAGTTAAAAGTTTTTCTTCATCAACAGGGACTGCAGCGAATGATTGCAGCATTTGCTTTAATACCAAAGCCGCTTGCGATGATAACCGTTCAGCCGCCGCTTGGATGGACATCTTATCTGTTATTGCCTCCTGCCAAGACAAGCCTTGCTTCAGAGCATCACACCAAGCCGGTGCCTGAAGCATACGTTCCTTCTGCTCATCGCTCAGCTTGTCTAGTAATTGCTGCTTGTTCATTGTTCTGCCGCCTCCTCTCAAGCATGTTCGGTATGAGTCCAATGGAGCCTCTCATAATGATAGCCCTGCTCTAGCATGAACAGCTGTCTTCTCATCGCGAACTCCATTTCCTTCGTCTCATCCGTCACGAGCGTATAAAACCAAGCTGAATTATGTCCTAACTTTGGCCGCAGCAGCCTCCCGATTCGCTGCGCTTCCTCCTGCCGGGAACCAAAGCTGCCCGAAAGCTGTATAGCAACCGAAGCATCAGGAAGATCAACCGCAAAATTAGCAACCTTGGAAACAATTAGCACTGGTATATCGCCAGCCTTAAATCGCTCATACAGCCGCTGCCTCTCCTGCTGTGGTACTGCGCCAGTAAGAACGGGTGCCTTAAGACGATCACCAATTTCATGAAGCTGAGCTAAATATTGACCAATAATAAGAGTTGGCTTACCGGCATGCTCATTTAATAAACGCTGTACGATAGCTATTTTATCCGGATTTTCGGCAGCTATCCGCAGCTTAGAGCGCGCGCTTGCTTCACGATATTGCTCCTTCTTATCGCGCTGCAGCGGCACTCTTATTTCCGTACAAGATACAACAGCGATATGCGAGCCCGCTTCCGCTGTCTTCCACTGCATGTCGAACAGCTTCGGTCCGATTAAAGAATATACGTCTTCGGCATAGCCATCCTCACGCACGAGCGTGGCCGTAAGCCCCAGCCTTCTTGTTGCTTGAATATCAGCAGTTCTCCTGAATACAGGCGCAGGCAGCAGGTGCACCTCGTCATAAATAATGAGTCCCCAATCCCGCTCTGAAAATAACTTCATATGAGCGAATGACTCATCCTTCGATTTCCTATGCGTCAGAATGCTGTAGGTTGCAATCGTAACTGGCCGCACCTGCTTCAAGGCTCCGCAATACATGCCAATCTCGGAATCCGTCAGTGATGTTTTATCGAGCAGCTCGTCTCTCCACTGCTTGACCGATGTCATATTCGAGGTCAATATAAGCGTCGCGCTGCTTATTTTTGCTAATGCTGCTATACCGACGATCGTTTTTCCTGCGCCGCAAGGGAGCACCACTACACCGCTTCCGCCCTGAATGGTCCCTACTGCAGCAATAAGCTCGACGGCCGCTTTCTGATAGTCCCTTAATGCGAACATCTTGCCCTGCACGGTTTGGCTGCGTATCTGTACAACAAGCTCCTCACCCGCAAGATAGCCTGCCAAATCCATTACCGGAAACCCTAAACGCGTCAGCTCCTGCTTAATAAGTCCTCTGCAGCCTTCCTTGATTTCCAAAACTTTACTCTCAGTATTTTCTCGAACCCACTCGGCCACGGACGGATGAACATATAACTCCTCCATTAATTGGTGGTCACCCTCTAGAAACAGCTTTCCGTCTCGCGTGATTAAATGCAGCTTGCCATACCTGCCCATGAGCCTGCGTATCGTCACTTCAGCCTGCAGCGGCAGCTCGTACCTGGCATGCTCAGATAACCAGCCCAAAATATCATCTGCGCTAATACCAGCAGCAGCGCTTTGCCAGAGAGATAACGGCGTCATACGGTACGAATGGATTACTCCTGCCCTGCTTACGGCATCTGCGAATCGTATTAGCTTATCTTTGGCTTCCTCCGCACCGCCCTTGCTCACATCCAGCAGCACCGTTAAATCCGACTCCACGACTAAGGGTCGCTCTATGCCTTCGCGCATCTTGTTCCTCCTGATATCCCAGATATATTCGGCTCTTCCAGCATGCTTCTTTTGTCAGTATGAAAGGATTTTACTTATTTTATGCTTAAATCATGTTATACTCTTCGAGATTTTTATTAGGGTTATATGATATAATAATAAGAGTTTCTTATATTAATCCATATTTGAGCCGGGGGTAACATCATCAATGAAAAGAAACTTAATCCTTCTCCTACTGCTCATTTGTCTGCAGCTTGCCGGCTGCTCGTCCTTCTCCTTGGACGAATTGCAAGCCAATAAATGGTATCCCATATCCAGCTTTGTGGACGGTGATACCTTTAAAATTCAAACAGGCTCTGAAGAGACTACAATCCGACTGCTCTATGTCGATACACCTGAAACCAAGAAACCGAATAATCCCGTAGAACCTTTCGGACCAGAGGCTTCCGCTTATACAAAACAGCTTTTGTCCGAATCCGGAGAAGTAAGGCTGAGCTTCGATAAGGAGTTGAAGGACCGTTACGACCGGACACTTGCAATCGTAGAGCTAAAGGATGGCCGTATCTTAAATGAACTGCTGCTTGAGCAGGGATTCGCAAAGGTACTCATTGTCGAACCAAACGTCAAAATGGAAAACGTATACAAACAAATCGAGCAGCAAGCCAAGCAGGACAAACGAGGTATTTGGAGCATTACTTCCGAAATGGCTGATACAACTATCTCTATTAAGAATGCGGACTACAGCGGAATACTTATCGAGGTAGACAAAAGAGGCGAGATGGTTACGATCATCAATTCGACGAATGAACCGATCACATTAGACGGTTGGAAGCTTGTCAGTGTTCGAGGCAATCAAACCTACAAGTTTATCCCTTATATTCTAAAGCCTGAACAGGAAGTCATCATTTCCTCTGCAGATGAATATGACGAATACGCGGATAACGTATTAGACTGGGGCTCAACAAATATTTGGAACAACAAGGAATCCGATCCCGCAGAGCTGTATAACGCTAATAATGAGCTTATGGCCGTATGGGAGGATTAATAGTTGTGATTAGAAAAACAGACTGCACGGGCTCGGGCAGTCTGTTTTATTGAAATTATTAATGGATTACTCCATGCTCCTGCTCTGAAATCGCACTTAGCGCTTCACCAGCCTCATTCACAAATATCTCCCGAACGGCTAGATCGCCGATCGCTAATATACCGACTAATTCGCCATTATCAACGACAGGCAATCTTCTAATTTGACTTGCTGCCATTCGCTCTGCCGCTTCATCCGTCGTTGTGTCCGGTGTGATGGTTTCGACATTTCCCGTTATCACTTCCGAAACGGCAGTCGAGCCTGAATGTTTCTCTGCATAGCCGCGTATGACCAAGTCCCGGTCAGTTACAACGCCTATCAATTTTTTACCTTCTACGATTGGAATAAATCCAATATCATGCTGCTTCATTTTTACGGCCAGCTCGTAAATATTATCCTGAGGTGCAGCAGTGATACAATCCGTCGTCATCATTTGTTTAACCGTCGTCATCAAACGTCCTCCTTAAATGTCATTCGATCATTAGCATCTCCGAATGCTTGGACGCTCATACGCATAAACAAAATTAGGATACGGTATGCTCAGCCGCATAATGCTCAGCCATTCCGATCAATAACCGCGCTGCGTGAAGCATGGAACGCTCATCTACATCAAATTTGGGATGATGATGTGAATACACAGCCCCGCGCTCCTCGCTGCCTGCTCCAACAAACATGAAGCAGCCAGGCGCCTTCTCCAAATAATAGGAGAAGTCCTCTGCAACCGTGATTGCCTCCGCATGAACGACAGACTGCTCGCCGAACAAGGCTTCGCTTACTTTAAAAAAACGCTCAGCCTCATTTACATCGTTTACGACCGGTGGATATCCAATACGCATATGATACTCATAAGCTGCGCCATGCATGTCGCAGGTGTGCTTAATCAAGGCTTCCAGACGCTCATGAATCATCATTCTGGTCTTCTCGTCGAAGGAGCGTACCGTTCCTTTCAGTTTACAACGCTCAGCGATAATATTGTTCGTTGAACCGGCTTGAAAAGATCCTATAGTTACGACTGCCGGATGCAGCGGATTAACATTGCGGCTTACAATAGATTGTATGGATTGCACAAGCGCCGAGCCGATCATAATCGTGTCAACGGCTTGATGGGGCAATCCGCCATGGCCTCCGCGCCCGGTAATCTCAATCACGAATTCATCTGCCGCGGCCATAAAGGGCCCTGGCTTTGAAGCGACAAGACCATACGCAAGCGGCGTCCACAAATGGACACCGTAAACTGCATCTACGCCGTCCATTGCTCCGTCCTTGATCATCGGAAGCGCCCCTCCAGGCGTAACCTCCTCTGCCGGTTGGAACAAAAGCCTTCTTTCCCCGTTAATGCATCTACGATTGGCTGCATAATAAGCAGCGACCGCAAGCAGACCCGCCGTGTGCGCATCATGACCGCATGCATGCATCACATTGGGCACCTTCGATGCGTATTCACATGTTTTCTCATCCTGAATCGGCAGTGCGTCAATGTCTGCTCTTAATGCTATAACAGGTCCTGGATGATTTCCTTTAATTGTTGCAATTATTCCATGACCGCCAACACCAGTCCGGATTTCACAGCCCAGCTCTGTCAACTGGCTGGAAATCCAGCTCGCCGTTACCCTCTCATGGAACGACAGCTCAGGATACTGATGCATATGTCTGCGCCATCGCAGCATCCTCGGATATAGCTGATGCAGCGTATGATCTACGATATCCTCTGTTTGCATATCGCAAACCTCCTAAATTTTCGTTTTATTCTATAGCTTAACAGATAAACACATGATTAAGGAAGCTAATACGACAGGTAACAGAGATGTTGAGCAGTTTTCTTGAAAATGTCACTTTTGATAAGCCCGAATAGGTGGAGTAAGGCTTGCGCTGACTGGGGAAACATACTATCATGAGAAAAGAATGTACAACTCTGTCTTTTGAATTGGAAGCATACGCTTATATAAGGTCTGTCTTGCTTCACAAAACCTTTGGGAGGAACTACCATGATTATTGAAAATACCGGATTAAACGGTGTTAAGAGCGAATTAGACCATCTAGATGAATCCGCTGAAAAAGTTGGGTTTGTCCGCTGGCAGTGGGAATATTATCGCGCTACATACGACCTGAAGCTTGAGGATCGCGCAAGCGGTTCAGATTATTACTTACGTTTTGCTACTCGCGCTGTGGAGGGCAAGCTCGAATCCCCACATGCCGTGCTTGTTATTGAGTCTGTATACATTGGACGCGCTACATTCCCGCACGGTTTGGAATATGAGTCTCCGGTCCCACAACCGATTCTTAACACAGCCATGCAACGACTCGAGCAATTAAAGCAATTACTAGCCTAGAGGGATCCATATGAAAGCTGCGCAGAACGGTAGCCGTGGAAGACCGGACTTTCTGCTTCTCATCTTAACGCTTCTGCTCGTCGGATTCGGACTTGTGATGGTATTCAGCGCAAGTTCGGGGGTTGCAGTTGTTGATCCTAATATCAACGATGCCTTTTACTTTACAAAACGCCAGCTCATGTGGGCTGGCCTTGGTATTTTTGTGATGTTATTGATGATGAACCTAAAATATCAGGTGTATAAGAAGGTATTTATGCTGCTTTTTTTACCGGTTATCGTTATGCTTATGCTCGTTCCGTTCGTAAGCGAATCCATAAACGGCGCCAGAAGCTGGTTTGGTATAGGAAACCTTGGTATTCAACCGACAGAGCCTGCGAAGCTTGCGCTAATCTTATATCTAGGGGCGCTTATCTCCAAAAAAGGCGAGAAATTTCGCGATTTCAAAAAAGGACTGCTGCCCGTAATCGTCATTGTCGGCTTCATTTGCGGTCTCATTATGCTTCAGCCTGATCTCGGCTCCTGCCTAGTGATCGCCGCCTGCGCAGCCGTCATGATATTGGCAGGGGGAGCGAACCTAAAGCATGTTTTTGCTGCAGGGTCCGTCGTTATTTTGCTAATGACAATCATCATCAGCATATGGATGGCTGTAGATCCTGACATATGGCAATACAGAATCGATCGTTTTACGGCTTACGCCAATCCTCTAGCCGATCCACAGGGCTCAGGATGGCAGCTCGTATCCTCCTTGCAGGCGCTAGGTCACGGTGGATTAACCGGGGCCGGATTCGGGGAAAGCGTACAGAAGCTGCATTATTTAAAATATGCTTATAATGATTTTATTTTTTCGATTATCGCCGAAGAGCTTGGTTTTATCGGAAGCACGATCTTCTTGCTCTTTTATTTATTATTTTTATGGCGCGGACTTATTGTCGCTCTTCGGTCATCCGATCAGTATGGGACAGTGGTTGGTGTCGGAATCGTCGGATTATTCGCCATTCAGGCCTTTATCAATGTTGGTGGCGTAACGGGCGCTATCCCGTTAACAGGCGTTACCTTGCCATTCATCAGCTACGGAGGCTCCTCGTTGCTTGTATCGCTGATGTGCATGGGCGTGCTGCTCAGCATATCTAGAGAATCGAACAAGACGGAGAAATCAGTTTCCACGTCAGCGAATAATCGTACGATCAGCCGGACGCATCAAGCCTAAAAACAAAGACGGTACCTCCCAAGCTGGAGGGTACCGTCTTTTTGTTAAACTCCGTATCGTAAATCACTTCAATCGCTGTTGCTGCTGCTCGTCGAGCTCTTCCTCTTTGAAAGCAACGCCCTCTACTTTTACATTCACTTCCACAACCTGAAGCCCAGTCATATTCTCGACCGACTCCCGTACATTAAGCTGCAATTGACGGCAAACCTCTTGGATAGGAATACCATAATGGACAATAATTCGAAGATCAATTGCTGCTTCCAGCTGGCCTACCTCCACAGATACGCCCTTCTGAACATTTTTTCCACTTAATCGCTTGGCAAGTCCTTCAGATATTCCGCCCGACATGGCTGCAATGCCAGGTGTCTCAAGCGCCGCGAGTCCAGCTATCGTTGCTACTACATCATCAGAAATTCGGATAAGACCTGTTTGAAGCTCTTCGGTCATGTGACTCACTCCTCATTTTGCCATATACGTTTATTGTAATGGAAGAAATGGCATGAAGCAAGAAGGGTACATGTATTCAAACGGCTAATGTCAATCAAAAAAAGAGCAGCCCCCATTTGGAGACTACTCTTTCTTGTCCAATGCTTCGTATAGAAGAGCCAAATTCCGCTCTAGTCTGCTCACTATTTCTTTGCCTGCCATCTCGGCTATTAAACCAGCGCGTACGGCAAAGTCCACCTCTCGCGAGAAACCATACATCTGCGTATCTAGTACTTCTTCGTACAAAGGACATTGTCGAGTCGTCAAATTTTCCATTTGAACCTCGATAAGCTTTTCTATTTTACTCGCATCTTCCTGAAGGAGACGAAGCGCTTTCTCATTCAATTGTACCGTAACTTCCGGTGAAGACATCGTTTTCCCCCCTGTGCGCGTATCCGCCGTCTTCTATACCCTTTATATTAGACGAAAAAGAGGGAATATACAAGGACAAAACAGAAAAGCGCTACTTCAAAAAAGAAGTAGCGCTTCACCTGTCATTTCATCCAGCAGCTAGTCTGTTATAACGGTTACGTTCAAGTTATGCTTCGCGAACACATTTGCCATAGCTGTCTTAGCTTCTTCGGCATCTGGTCCGTGTACATGCAGTTCGTATGCGTGCCCTCCAACAAGGGTAGTGAACAGTCCTAAAATGCTCTTGACATCGATATATTTGTTCTCAGCTTGAAGAACGATCGAGGAAGTGAATTGACTAGCCGTTTGAGAAATTTCTACAATAGCAGCATTGTTGGACATGGGAGATCCCTCCATTTTTTTAGTAAAGCTTACCTTTGTCACAATGATAACCTGAAACGTACCATCCAGCAAGAGAAAAAAACAAAAACGCTTTATTTTCCATTTTTTTATCGTAAAGCTGCATAACAAACTCTTTATTTTAAATTTTCCGCATTTAACCCTTCAAGTTCTGAAATGACAAATTGTCCATCCTTGCGTATAAGCACATCATCGAAATAAATTTCTCCGCCACCATACTCCGGACGCTGAATAAGCACTAAATCCCAGTGAACGGAGGAACGATTGCCGTTGTCAGTCTCCTCATAAGCTTGGCCTGGGGTGAAATGAATGCTGCCGGCAATCTTCTCGTCAAACAGAATATCATTCATCGGATGCAAGATGTGCGGATTAAAGCCGATCGCAAATTCACCAATAAACCGTGCGCCCTCATCCATATCCAAAATTTCGTTCAGGCGAGCCGTATCGTTGCTCTCTGCCTTGACAATTTTTCCATTCTCAAAAGTGAGTGAAATGTTCTGGAATGTGACGCCGGAGTACACGCTTGGCGCATTATAGGTAATCGTCCCCTGCACGGAATGACGAACAGGTGCTGTAAATACCTCTCCATCCGGGATGTTGCGATGACCAGAGCATTTTTTCGCTCCAATGCCTTTAATAGAAAAGCTCAAGTCCGTTCCAGGCGCTACAATTCGTACGCGATCCGTTCTACGCATTAACGCTTCAAGCGGATCCATCGCTTTGTCCATTTTCGCATAATCAAGATTGCATACATCAAAATAAAAATCCTCAAACGCTTCCGTATTCATGTTCGCAAGCTGAGCCATTGAGGCGTTCGGATACCGCAGAACGACCCACTTTGTTTTTTTGACGCGCTGCTCCATATGTACGGGATTTCTATAAATTTGCTCATATAGGCGCATGTTAGCTTCAGGAACGCCGGCAAGCTCATTCACGTTATCACCAGCCCGAACGGCAATATACCCCTGCATATTTTTCATGCGCTCCAGATCAAGCGCTGACCATAGCTCCATTTGCTCCTTCGTAGCGTACTGCAGCAGCGTTCGCAGAACGGATCGATCGCTCGTTTCGATAAATGGCCTGCCGCCGCGCTTAGCAACCTCCTCGATTAAGCATTTTGCCAGCTCGCGCTCCGAGCCGATCATATCAATTAATATATTTTCTCCTGGTTGAACATCAATAGAATACTGTACTAAATTCTGAGCCAGCTTTTGCAATCTTGAATCGCGCATGTCTCATTAACACTCCTTCTCCCTCTTACGAATAGGTAACAAGTCCATCGTATCATGCCTGCTCCTCTATTGAATAGTACCGCTTGGTGTACCATCGAAGGCTTGAAAGCGAACGGTCGTGAATCTTTCCTCCGTTGCCTTTCTTCCGTTATTGATATAGCTGAATACCGTTTTCTCATCCATTTTGAGCGGCAGTATCCGATTACGGTCAATGATGAGCTCATACTCTGTTTTCGCCTGCATAGATGCAAGCCTATTTTCCAGCTGCTTGCGCGATCGCGCCAGTTCCTTTAACCAATCTTCTTTGTATGGTGTCTCCCCGCTAGGCTCATTCGTCCCCAGTTGATCAAGCTGCTCAAGCAAACGCTTCTTCCACTTCTCCTTGGAGACCGCCGGCTTTTCTGTAATATGCAGTGTTACAGTCTCGGGATTATTCGGATCGTTAATTAAACGAACCTCAGCATTAGAATTATTAAGACTTTCTAGTACCTGTAGAGGATTCCAATGCAGCGGCTCCTTATTGCTTGTCTGCACCGTTAATTGTTGATGATCTACCACCTTGCCTTGAAATGTTTCTGGCTTGAATTCCAACCCGTCCGCAGTCTTCATGCTCGTTGAGCCCGTAAATGCGTACTGATCGGTAGCCGCAAGACCCGAATAGGATAAAGACAGCCATTCCTCCGGTGAACGCTTCGCCGCTCCAATGCTGCAGCCGTAAAGTAACATGACAAAAAACAGCATTAGCATAAGCTTCCCCACTCCAAGCACTTTCCTCATTTACTAAACCTCCCGTTCGTGGTCATCCTTTTGTAGAATCCCAATCCGGCACTGTCTTTATTCCCACTTGGCTGTAAAAAAGAAAAGAGCGCCTGTTAAGGCGCCCTCATTGCTGTTGTTCTCAAGCTAAATCATTTGCACGAATTATCCTATGAAAATGCAGTTTCTGCCGTTATTTTTTGCTTCGTATAGTGCCATATCCGCACGATAGAACAACGATTCTACGCTTATTTTCTCGTTCTCGAACGTCCATTCGGATACGCCGCAGGATACGGTCACTCTTGGGTCGGTGTTCTTTTCGATGACGATTCGAATTTGCTCCGCGATGCGGTAAGCTTGCTCTGCACGAATACCCGGCAAATATACGGCAAGCTCCTCGCCCCCCCAGCGGGCTGCGATATCCCCTGGCCGAATGGACTCTGTAATACTCCTGCTTACCTGAATTAATATACGATCACCGATTTGATGGCCAAACGTATCGTTCACCAGCTTGAAGCAATCGATATCGACAAGTATGAGCGAGCCAAAAGGGTCCGTTCGCTGGCGATTTTGGATTTGTTCATCCAGATAGCTGCGAGCATAGAGCCCAGTCAGGTTATCGGTAATAACCATACGGCGGACTTCCGCGTGGAGAGAAGCATTCGTCACTGCCAGACCAATATGCGTGCTCATAACCTGCAGAAGCTTGTAATTGTCGTAAGAGAAAAAGTTTGGCGCCTTATGTGTAACAAGGATGGCTCCGACAACCTCGCCGTCCACTTGAATAGGAGTAGCAATAAGTGATCTTGAGCCTGTTTCGTCCATCAGCCTCGAGGATACTACTCGCGTATGCCAATAATCAGAAATTATCATAGGCTCTCTTGTGCGATATACCATACCGCAGAAGCCATATTCCGGAGAGAACTGCTCTCTCGTAAAATCCGGCAAGTTGCTGGACATGACAATGAACTGACTTTTCTTCTTATTTAACTGCAGCACACAGCAATAATCAGCGTCAAATATCGTTAACAGCTCGCTTGTAGCGAACTGAAAAATTTCCTTAAGCCGAAGCGATTGATTAAGCCTCTTCGTCAGATCATTAATCAGTCGAAGCTCATTAATGAGCAGATTTGATTGCTCATACAGCTTGGCATTCTCAAATGCAGAGCCAGCTGTATCGGCCAGCAGCAAAAATGCAGGCAAATCCGCTTCATCCCACTCGCACGGGCCGATCGAAATGCAAAGTACGCCATAAGCCGCCTGCTTGCCGCTCATTGGCACCGCAAGACGGATCGTGCCATTGCGGTCTTGCTCCGTCACGGCTTTGCCGTTCAAGAACGCTTTAGCAACAAGATCATGCTCCGCATTTTTGAATACAAGCGGCTTTACGCGCGGGTCGCCATTTAAGTGATCCTGTGACAAATACAAGTGCACCTCGGAACAAGGATACAGATGCTCCAGACTTCGCAGCAGCTCGGAAAGCACAGACGAGACATCGATTTGATCATAAAGCCTCTTGGCCGCATAAAATAGAGTATCTCTTCGATTTGCTTCCTTCTCTGCGCGCTGCCGCTGAAGCAGCAGGTCCTTGACGTAAATGTGCTCGAATTGCCGATAAAAGCAGCTGCGATAATGAAGGGAGCAGATTTGCAGCTCCGAGACATATTTATCGGAGGCGATTGCGGTCACATAGGCGAAGGCCCCAAATAACACGCCATCGCTTCTTCTGGTTAAAGGCACGACTGCCGTACATCCCGCTTTGGACTCATAAATAAACGGCTCACCGTTAACAAGCACATTTTGAAGGGCAGATGCCAAGAGAGCCTGGCGATTACCTTCAGGCCACTCTACAGCTTGTCCTGCGGCGGCAATCTCCTTCGCTTCCCGATTAAACAACACAAATTCACCCGACTGAAATAAAGAAAGATCCGCTGCTTCTTTTTCCCACTGACGAAAGCTCTCTTCCAGCAAAGGCGACAGAAACGGCTCGTCCGCATCTCTAATATCTTCATCGCTGAACCATATCGGTTGTGATTCTGCTGATCTGTCAACAATCGCTGATACCATACGATGTGTTATATTGCTTTCTACTCGTTCAACCATGCAGCACCCGACCCCTCCATTTGTCAGCCAAGAGATGAGCCTTCCGTTTCCCGGAAAAACATTACAATAAGCATACTTCATTTGTAAGAATATTGCACTACTTAGTCAATAAAATATAGGACTTTGGATGCTCATTCTTTTCGTCGGAAATTGTTGCTCTAATCTTGACAACTGCGGTATATTTCATATATTATTTATTGATGAATAGATGGGCGTACGGTTTTGTGTCACCCTCATGAAATACGTTCACTGCAGGCCTGCGGCTGACTAGCCTGACAGGGACGAGCATGCTCGGACGATGAACGTATTCGGCGAAACACAACCCCAATCTCAAATTTATTTGATGAAGGAGTTAACTTTACGTATGTCACGTTATACTGGTCCTAAATTTAAACTAAGCCGCCGCCTTGGAATCTCTTTGAGCGGAACTGGCAAAGAGCTTGCAAAACGCGCATTCCCTCCAGGTCAACACGGTCCTAACCAACGCAGAAAGATGAGCGGTTATGGCGTTCAATTGCAAGAGAAACAAAAGCTTCGTCACATGTACGGCTTGAACGAGAAACAATTCCGCAACTTGTTTGACAAAGCGGCAAAAATGAAAGGTAAAGCCGGTGAAAACTTCATGGGCCTCCTTGAAAGCCGTCTTGACAACCTCGTATACCGTCTTGGCCTTTCCAACTCCCGCGCAGGCGCTCGTCAGTTGGTATCGCATGGTCACGTAACTGTAAACGGCAAGAAAGTGGATATCGCTTCATATAGCGTTTCTCTTGGCGATGTAATCGGTTTGCGCGAGCGCAGCCGCAGCCTAAGAACGATTAAAGAAGCTATGGAAGGTCGTCATCACCTTCCGAACTACTTGGAGTTCAACGAGCAAGCAATGGAAGGCAAGTTCATCCGTTTGCCTGACCGCGGTGAGCTTTCCCAAGATATCGACGAGAAACAAATCGTCGAGTTCTACAGCCGTTAATGCTGACAAAACCCTCGAGCCTTCGGCTCGAGGGTTTTTTTTGATGCATGAGTAGGCTTATCCTTCCAGCTTAGGAGACGGACGCAGCTGTGCAATTTCTGTATACTGGCCTCCGTCTGGCGGTACCGCAATCGCTTTCGTTGTCAAACCTTTAATGAGTGAATTGACATCTATTCCCGACACGCTCTTCAGCATTTCCGGTGCGGTTGACATCAGAGAAGTTACATAATTGCTCAGACGCGCTGCCCCTTCACCATTACCCGTGTCCACAACAGTGAGCTTATCGATGCTGCTTATCGGCTCAGCTATTTTGCCGGCAAGCTCAGGGAGCATCTTGACAATAATATCTAGAATCGCCGCCTCGCCGAATTTCTCGAACGCTTCGGCAAGCTTCTCTTTCGCCTCGGCCTCAGCCAACCCACGCAGCCGAATAACCTCCGCTTCCGCCGAGCCTTTCGCTTTCTCCGCTTCTGCAACGGCTAAGCCGTCCAGACGCTTCTGTGCAGCATTCGCCTTCGCCTCCGCTTCGATTCGATATTGCAGCGCGTCAGCTTCGCGAAGCTGCTTCTCTTTGTTTGCTTCTGCCGCTTGCACAACGGCGTAACGATCCGCATCGGCTTTCTTCTTCACTTCCGCATCATATTGCTTCTCCCGCCGCAAAATCTCCTTTGCTTCGAGATCGATTTCACGTTCTTTACGAACCAGCTCTACTTTCATCTGCTCTTCGACCACGCTTTGCTTTGCACGAGCCTCTTGAATGGAATAGGCCTGATCCGCCTCTGCCTTCGCCGTATCCTGATCGCGTTTGAACGATGCGACCTTCATCTCTTTGTCCTTTTCTGCTTCTGCGATATTTGTATCACGCAGAAGCTCCGCCTTTTGCCCAGCCTCTGCCGCATGCGCCTTCTGAATTCTAGCATCCCGGACCGCTTCAGCTTCTGCGATTTCCGCATCACGTTTCACTGCAGCGATACGCGGCTTCCCTAGCGCGTCTAAATAACCATGCTTGTCGCGCAAATCCTTGATCGTGAAGGAAACAATCTGCAGTCCCATTTTCTTCAAATCCTTGGCGGCAACGCCTTGAACCTCTTGTGCAAACTTATCGCGATTGCGATAAACCTCTTCAACCGTCATCGATCCCAGAATAGCTCTCAAGTGCCCTTCCAGCACCTCCTGCGCTTCACCCTTCAACGCTTCAGTCGGTTTTCCTAGAAATTGCTCTGCCGCCGTTGCGACATCCTCAACAGCCCCACCGATTTTTATAATGGCTACCCCGTCTGCCATAACCGGAACCCCTTGCTCCGTATACACCTCGGGAGTAGACACGTCAAGCTTGTGAGAAAGCAAAGAGAGAAATTCAGCCTTCTGGAAGATCGGCAGAATAAAAGCGCCTCCGCCTCTTATAATTTTCACCTTCCGTCCAGATTCATCAACGCTCGCATTCCGTGTTCCCAGGAAAGAACCGGTAACTAGCATCGCTTCATCCGGGCTTACGGTTTTGTACCGCGCCCAGAAAGCGATACCAAGCACAACAAAAACACCAACAACAATCGCAGGAATTATAAAATAATCCGGCATAAACATTTCTCCTCTCGGTTGTATGGTTTAATTCAAATTCACCTCCGACACATAAAGCGTGTCGTCCTTCACCTCAACGACGACAACCTTAGCCCCACCGGCAATGGCTATTCCATCGAAGCTTGCTGCAATTTGATTCGTAAACCCTGCCCCTACCTTCACCATCACTTCACCGTAGCCGGAAGCTGGAATCGGAACAAGCACTTCAGCCAGCACACCAGACAGTCCATGGATTGAAAATGCGATAGAATTTTCGCTTTCTTCCATCGGTCTAATATAAAGAAAGAACACGCCCGCTCCAGCTACGATGGCAATAAGCAAAGAAAAAAATAGTATAGCTGTCATTCCAAATGCGGAGTACCGATAAAGCAGCAGGCCTGCTCCGCCAAATGCTGTGATGCCGCCAACAAACGATGTCGGCGAAAACCAGGTAGGACCGTCTAATGATAAAAACTCGAGCGCTCCGTCCAGCACCTGTCCAAGCCAATCCCCGAAAACGACGCTCACGACAGCATACAGAATACCGCCGATCAGACATGCCATAAATAACGCTTCCAACTTCCTCCTCCTCTCTTTACATCCATAACATGTTAACTCTTCCGTTATTTATTACGATCGAAATCATCATTTGTTTCCAAAAAAATGGAGCTTGTTGAATTTTATCAATTCAACAAGCTCCATTGGAACATCTATCCCCATTTAATTTTCACGAACTTTCGTTTGCCGACCTGCAGAACATCTCCGTCCTGTGGTGTAACATCAGCATTGACATCGGTTATTTTCTCTTCATTAATACGCACAGCGCCCTGTTGAACGCTCCGTCTTGCTTCACTGCTTGTCGGCTGCAGGCCAAGCACGGTGAGCAGCTTCACAATGCGAATTTGACCGTTTTCCAGCTCCTCCGCAGGAATCAAAACCTCTTCTATATCGTCAGGCAGCGCACGCTGCTGGAATACCGTTATAAAATGGTTTTCCGCTGCTTTCGCCGCTTCCTCTCCATGGTACATCCTCACAAACGTTGCAGCCAGACGCATTTTGGCATCACGAGGATGTAAAGAACCGTCCTCGAGCCTAGCTTTCAACACAGCTAATTCCTCATGATTTAAATCGGTCGCAAGCTCGTAGTATTTGTACATGAGCTCATCGGGAATCGACATTGATTTTCCATAAATTTGGTTAGGCTCCTCGTCAATACCGATGTAGTTACCAAGGCTTTTGCTCATTTTGTTAACACCGTCAAGCCCTTCGATGAGCGGCGTCGTAATGGTAACCTGAGCAGGCTTTCCGTATTCCTTCTGCAGCGTTCTGCCCATTAGCAGGTTGAACTTCTGGTCTGTGCCGCCAAGCTCGACGTCGCACTCCAGCGCAACCGAATCATAGCCCTGCATGAGCGGGTAGAAAAATTCATGTATGCTGATTGGCAATCCGCTCGTGTAACGTTTCGTAAAGTCATCGCGCTCCAGCATGCGAGCGACTGTTACTTTCGCCGCCAAATTAACGACATCCGCAAAGTTGAGCGGCGCCAGCCATTCAGAGTTGTAGTACAGCTTCGTTTTATCCGGGTCTAAAATTTTGTAGATTTGCTTCTGGTACGTTTCTGCATTACGTTTCACGTCTTCTTCCGTAAGCTGCTTCCGTGTTTCCGATTTGCCTGTAGGATCGCCGATCCGCCCTGTAAAATCGCCAATCAATAGTTGCACCTGATGGCCAAGCTCCTGAAATTGACGCAGCTTGTGAAGCACAACCGTATGCCCGATATGAATATCCGGCGCCGATGGATCAAGTCCCAGCTTCACCTTGAGAGGGTTTCCAGTTGCGACAGCATTCGCTATCTTTTGTTTCAACTCCTCCTCTGGCACGATTTCCACTACGCCGCGGCGCAGTACATTAAGCTGGCGTTCAACCTCTGCCTGCTGCTCTTTCGATAATTTTTCCCATGCAACCATAAAACTTTTCCTCCTTTGTATGCGTCTATATAGACATAAAAAATCCTTCCAGCCCCAAGGGACGAGAAGGATTAGCTCGCGGTACCACCCTCGTTAGAGTAAGTCTGCTGCCGCATGGCAGTTTCTTTACTCTCACTTCGTTGCTTGATAACGGAGTGCAGCTCCGAAGTGTACTACTTGGGATAGGTCTGGCAGCCCAATTGCTCTAAAAGCCGCCCGCTGTCGAAGCAGCGGAATATCCGGTTCCTACACTTAGCTCCAGGCGGTAATTCGACAAGCGGCGCATACCGGTTCACAGCTCCCACCGGCTCTCTGGAAATACGTTGCGCTGTCTACTCATGCCCTTCATAGCCATGGTTAGATAAAACTTTATAGTGTTTATACCACAAGAACTAGCAGGAAGTCAATCAGGTAGAGACCTGATTACTTTGGTGATTTATGTTATAATAAGTCTGCTATTTGGAGGAGGAGACATATCATGCAAGAAGAAGAACGTCAACTATCGCCAATAAAACGAAGCAAATGGCGTACATTCGGACTTATATCATTTATCACAATCAAATGGATGGTTTATTTCGGAATCTTTATCGGATTGCTGGCCGGGGGTGCCGTAACCGGCTACGTTGCAGCACTCGTGAAGGACGAAGAAGTTAGACCTCGAACCGTCATTGAAGAAAAGGTCAGCGAGAACGCGATAACCGGCTTTGTCTATTTTAATGACGAAACGTTAGTTGGACAGCTAAGAACGTCTGAGGACCGTATGATTATTACATACGAAGATTTGCCGCCTCAAGTCATTAACGCTGTTCTAGGGATTGAAGACAACAATTTTCTCGAGCATAATGGCGTAGATATAAACGGACTAGGGCGAGCCGTTAAGCAAAAGCTGCTGAATGAGGATACCCAGACAGGCGGCAGTACGCTAACACAGCAGTTGGCTCGTCGCATGTTTTTAAGCTTAGATAAAACGGACAGCCGCAAAATCAAGGAAATTTTCCTATCCCTTCGTATGGAACGGTATTTGACGAAAGAAGAAATTTTAACAGCATATTTAAACAAGGTTCCATTCGGGAACGGCTCCAGCGGCTATAATTTATTTGGTATTAAAGCTGCGGCAAAGGGCATATTCAACATCACGGACCTGAACAAATTAAACATTTCTCAATCTGCTTATCTTGCTGGTCTGCCGCAGCGTCCGTCCGCCTATACCGCTTTTACGGGCAAAGGGCAATTCAATGAACAGGGTTTCGAGCTGGCAATGGGCCGCCAGAAGACCGTTTTGAAGCGGATGTTTGAAACAGGACGCATCACGCAGCAGGAGTATGACGAAGCATTAACGTTCGACATCAGACAGTCGCTTGCAGAGCCTTCCGAAAAGGCCTATACCACTTACCCTTACTTAATGCTCGAAGCCGAGCGTCAAGCCGCGGAAATTATGCTTATGCAGCAAGATCCAACCTTGAAAAAGGAAGATTTAACGAAGAAGGAAAATGCAGCTCTCATGGAAGAGGCTCGCGATCACCTTCTACGCGGCGGCTACCATGTGTATACAACAATTGACAAGGATATCTACAAGCTGATGCGCGAAATTGGCAGCAATGAAAAAAACTTCACGCCATACAGTGAAGAAAAAGGCTTGGAGCAGGTCGCTGCGATTATGCTCGACCATAAGACTGGCGCAATTCTAGGCATGCTCGAGGGCCGTGATTTCTATGAGGAGCAGCTCAATTACGCTACTCAAATGACCAGGCAGCCTGGTTCGACGATGAAGACAATAGCATCTTACTTGCCCGCCATTGAAATGGGCATTATCCAGCCAGCCAGTATTATTGACGATGCGCCGATCGTGATGAAGGATGGCGAGAAAGGCTTCCACATCCCGATGAACGTAAATAGAAAATTTGCCGGTCTCGTCACTGCCCGCGATGCGTTAAACCGCTCGCTTAACCTGCCGGCGTTAAAGGTTTTTAATGAAGAGGTCAAAATCGAAAATGCCTGGGAATTCGTTAAAAAGCTTGGGATTACGACGCTTCAGCCGGAGGATGCCTATTCGCAAACAGGTGTAATCGGAGGACTTAGCATCGGAGTTTCCGTTGAGGAGCTTACGAACGCATACGGCGCGATACCGAATAAAGGCGAATTCAACGATGCATTTATGATCTCGCGGATCACCGATGCCAACGGAAAAATCGTATATGAGCATAAGATGGAGCCAAAACAGGTTTTCTCGGAGCAAAGCGCATTCCTTATGACCGATATGCTTACGACGGTTATTACAGGAAAAGGCGGCTCTGGCAGCAAATTAATGTCTGAATTCGATAAATTCGGAGAAATTCCGATTGCCGGCAAGACGGGCTCAACGCAAAGCTACGGAGACGTATGGTTTATGGGCTTCACCCCCGAAGTCACCTTAGGTGTATGGTCCGGCTATGAGGAGCAAATCAATTCCTTGTCTGAAGCCGGAAAAGCAAGAGCGCGTCAAATTTGGGCGTTGATTATGAATAAAGTTACGGATACCAAGCCAGAACTGTTCACAACTGACTCATTCGATCGGCCTTCCGGTATTGTGAAGGCAACCGTATCGAGCGCAAGCGGACTTCTTCCAAGCCAATTGACGAAGGAAGCAGGCATGCTCGTTACCGATTGGTTTAACCAAAAGGATATACCGAAGAAGACGGATGATACTTTAGTCAAAATGGCTTATATTACGTATGAAGGCGTAAATTATTTGCCAAACTCAGCAACTCCTCAGGAGTTTTTAAAGGAAAAAATCGTCATTAAACGAAAAAAACCGCTGGATGCTCTAATGGATGAAATTAGAGAAGCACAGGCGAAATTACCAGCGAGCAGTCGTCGGCCGATGGGCGTGTATTTGCCTGCCGATGCAGATAATAATGCCCCATCCAAAGAGGATCCGCGTGCCGATGACGGTTCCCCGCCGCCGCCGCCGGCTAACATCAGGCTGCAAGCGGAAGCTGGCGGTTCTGTCATCCTAACCTTCAGCAACAGCACAGCTAAGGATGTCGTCGGTTACCGCATCTATAAATCTCTCAATCAAGGCAACTATCAGAAGGTTGGAGAGTCTCTCCCTTCGGATGGTGAGAAAAGAGCGAAGTTCTATGCTTCCAGCTCGCAAAGCAACAGATATTATGTAACTGCCGTTGACGTTGTAGGCAAGGAGTCCGCGCCAAGCCGGATTGCGGAATACGGCAACGTTCCGATTATTCCGGAATTGCCGGTCGGTAACGGAGACACCAATAGCAATAACAGTGAAACAGGAACAGTACCTTCCGCGCCAAGCGGCCTTCAAGGGATCAAAAACGAGCAGAGCGTCCTTATTAGCTGGTCACCCAACAGTGTATCCGACCAAGTAACGGAATATCATGTGTATTACAGTGAAACCAATAACGGGCAATACACACGGATCGGATCTACTTCGGAATCGAGCTTTGTAAATCCTGGTCCTCTTGTATCCGGCATCTACTATGTAACATCCGTAAATACGGTTGGAGAGTCGGGCCCGTCATCGTCTATAATAGTGGAATAAAATGAAAATTAACATTGAGAACACGAAAGAGGTTGGATACCGATGAATAATAAACGTCTCGATCACGTTGGAGTAATGGTCAAAGATATGGACGCTGCAATTCATTTTTACACTGAGATTATCGGCTTTGAGCTGAAAGGACGAATAAAGCATTCGAATGGTGTCGTAGAGCTTGCTTTCCTTGGATTCGGTCAATCCGACGAGACTGAGCTTGAATTGATTCAAGGCTATAACGACAATCTTCCTGTCGAAGGCAAGGTCCATCACTTTGCTATTCATAATACCGATGTCCAAGCAGAATTTAATCGGTTGCAGCAGCTGCAAGTATCCTTCATTGACGAAGCCATCACAACATTGCCGAATGGATATCAGTATTTCTTCGTTCGCGGTCCCGAGGGTGAATGGATTGAGCTGTTTCAACGGTAGATGACTAACGAAGAGTAAGGCATACAAAACAGAGAGGCTATCCCGGTGGATAGCCTCTCTTCTATTTTTTCGATCGATGCTTGCCTTGTCAGTCTTAATCTTCTATCGTTGACAAATCACCAGTCGGCAGGTTGAGCTCCCAAGCCTTTAAAACCCGTCGCATAATTTTGCCGCTGCGCGTTTTAGGCAGCTTATCCTTAAATTCAATCTCTCGAGGAGCCGCATGCGCAGACAAGCCAACCTTCACGAATTGTGAAATTTCCTGCTTCAGTTCCTCCGAAGGCGTGAAGCCTTCGCGAAGCGCAATAAACGCTTTTATAATTTCTCCGCGCATCGGATCAGGCTTACCAATTACGCCTGCCTCTGCAACAGCAGGATGCTCGACCAGCTTGCTTTCTACCTCGAACGGTCCCACTCGCTCGCCTGCTGTATTGATTACGTCATCGATGCGTCCCTGGAACCAGAAGTAGCCATCCTCGTCCATATAGGCGGAATCGCCCGATATATACCAGCCCTTAAGGTAGAAGTACTCTTCGTATTTGGATGGATTGTTCCAAATCTTGCGCATCATGGACGGCCAAGGTGTTCGAATGGCAAGATTGCCCATTCGATACGGCGGCACCACATTACCGCTGTCATCAATAATAGCTGCTTGCACGCCTGGGAGAGGCTTGCCCATTGAGCCTGGCTTAATATCCATGCTTGGGTAGTTGCAGATCAGCTGTCCGCCTGTCTCGGTCATCCACCATGTATCATGAATGCGTTGACCGTACACCTTCATTCCCCAACGAACAACCTCTGGGTTAAGCGGCTCGCCTACGCTCAGTACATGACGAAGACTAGAGAGGTCAAATTGTTCTGACACATCATCTCCTGCACCCATAAGCATGCGGAATGCCGTAGGGGCGCTGTACCACACTGTAACGCCATATTTTTGAATAACACCATACCAATCACTAGGACTGAAACGACCGCCGCGAATGACGTTTGTAGCGCCATTAAGCCATGGAGCGAAGATACCATACGATGTGCCAGTGACCCAGCCTGGATCAGCAGTACACCAATACACATCATCCTCTTTCAAATCGAGGACGACCTGTCCGGTATAGCGGTGCTGAATCATAGCATTCTGAACATGATATACGCCTTTTGGCTTGCCGGTAGAGCCCGAAGTATAATGCAAAATGAGACCGTCTTCGCGATCCAGCCATTCGATCTCGACTTCATCCGAAGCATTCGCCATTTCTTCTGCAAAATCTATCACTCCGGCTTCCTTCGGCACATCTTGACCAAATACGATAATGTGCTTCAGATTTGGGAGCTCTTCACGCTTAATGCGCTTGAATAATGCAGGTGTCGTTACGATCGCAACCGCGTCACTGTCCAGCAGCCTATCCTTTACGGCTGTTTCCATAAAAGCCTCGAACAACGGCCCGACTACTGCGCCAACCTTCCATGCACCAAGTGCGCTAAAATACAATTCTGGCGTACGGGGCATAAAAATAAACATCCGCTCGCCCTTGTTAATACCAAGCTTTCGCAATACATTTGCAAATCGGTTAGACTGCTTACTAAGCTGTTCAAATGTATAGGATTCATCCCGTTCATTATCACTATAGTAAAGGGCAATCTTATTTCCTTTTCCTTGTTCGACATGGCGATCGATAGCTTCATAAGCCATGTTCACTTTACCTGTGCTGTACCAGCTAAACTGACTTTCGATCTGATTCCAGTCAAAGGAAGCGACAGCTTCCTCATAATTCACTAAATTCGAATTAGCTGCTGTTGCTGGAATACGTTCTTGATGCAAGTTGATCATACTATCACTCTCCCATCAAATCTCTCTTTACTTTCCATAAGAATACGCTTACAAAAAATAGTCAGCACTTGATGCGAACAAGCAGCCATTTGCTATCGCTTTCTCCTTTGGCTGCAAACCGCCATAACCATTATAACATATCTTTTTTCTACTCGACTACGCTTTTCATTTTCACAAATGTTTGTTATAAAGAGTAGTAGACGTTATGAATCAGACAGCACTATATCAGCAGAGGGGGTTCATCCTTGGAACATCGTAAGCGTTTGCAGCGGGAACAACTTGCTCTAGAAGGCAGCCGCGAGCTTATCCTTGAAGGCCCTGTCCCGCCAGAGAGGCTTTCCGGCATGACAATGCATCCTGCGCTCGACGCTTTCCGGAAACCGCAAGAGCAGCATGATGCGCTTATCGAAATTGCGGGTTTGGACGAAGGTCGAATCATTCTAGCGCGTGAAGGCGACATCATTGTAGGTTATGTCACATTCCATTATCCAGATGAGCTTGAGCGCTGGTCTGAAGGTGGAATGACTGATTTAATTGAACTCGGAGCAATTGAGGTAGCCGATGAGTATAGGGGGTACAGAATAGGCAAACGTCTGATTCAGCTCGCATTTGCAGAGGAGCAGCTGGAGAATAGGATTGTTTTTACGACTGAATATTATTGGCATTGGGATTTGGAGGGTACGAAGCTTAACGTATGGGATTATCGCAAAATGATGGAAAATCTAATGAAATCAGTCGGAATGACCTGGTTTGCGACAGATGATCCCGAAATATGCTCCCACCCTGCGAATTGCCTTATGGTACGCATAGGCAATGAGGTGCCTCTAAGTTCCGTGGAGCAATTCGACCGCGTTCGCTTTCGTCAAAGATTTATGTATTAGACCATACTTGGGAAGTAGGTTTGCTTAGCATAACTTTTAGGAGGATCGTGATGGCTTCTGATGCTATATTTATACATCATTCGGATTCAAACGGATATAACTTTGGTGAGGACCATCCCTTCAATCCACTCAGGCAAGAGCTTACGATCGATTTGCTTAAAGCGACCGGTGCCTTATCCGATGAAGAGATTATGGCCCCGCCTTCCTATTCGGAGGGCGATCTGCTTGCCCTTGTGCACCGGACAGACTATTTGAGTGCCGTACGGCGATTAAGCGAAGGTGAGTATTCAAGCGAGAACGAAAGCATCATTCAGCAATATGGCTTTCATACGGAGGACACGCCTTCCTTCCCGGGTATACATCATGCTGCTTGGACCATCGTCAAAGGTTCTGTAGCTGCCGCTGACGCCGTCATGACAGGCCGCGTCGCTCATGCCTATCACTTGGCAGGCGGACTTCACCATGCCTTCCCGGACCATGCCTCCGGCTTTTGTGTGTACAATGATGCAGCCGTAGCCATAAAGCATATTCGCCAAGCCTATAGCGCTAAAGTGCTCTATATTGATACCGATGTCCATCATGGCGACGGCGTACAATGGATATTTTATGACGATCCCGAGGTATGCACCTATTCTATTCATGAGACGGGCAAATTTCTGTTCCCTGGAACGGGCTTTGTAAATGAGAAGGGATTAGACAAAGGGTTTGGCGCTTGCTACAATGTTCCGCTAGAGCCCTATACAGAGGATGATTCTTGGCTGGAAAGCTTCAATATCACGCTTCGCAAGGTGATAGAATCCTATAAGCCTGACGTCATCATAAGTCAACATGGCTGTGATGCGCATGCTTACGATCCGCTCTCGCATATGCACTGCAGCATGCGCATTTATGCCGAGATTCCGGCAATTATCCATGAGCTCGCTCACACCTACACGAATGGACGCTGGATTGCGCTCGGCGGCGGCGGCTATGATATCTATCGCGTTGTGCCGAGGGCTTGGTCACTCGTATGGCTAACCATGATCAACAATCCCATCGCTGCTGCTGCCTCGGCTGGTCAGAAGGTGGCATTGCCCGAAAGCTGGCTTCAGAAATGGGCTCCGCAAAGTCCTGTCGACCTGCCTAAGCAGTGGCTCGATGAGCCATGCAGCATCGAACCGATACCGCGACGCAGCGAAATTACGGAAAAGAATAGAAAGATTCAAGCAATTACAATACAAGATATATAATCTTTAACCAGCTATCAAAAAAGCAGCAGCACTGACATTGCCAGTGCTGCTGCTATCTTTCAAGGAATCACTATTCAATATGCTGAACGATATCATCAATAATTTTATAGGAATTATTGGAGGATGTAACGGTGAACTCAGAAAAGTTCACATGTGCAGAACCATCAGCCTTATCAGACATAGATCGAATAATAACGAAAGGCACTTCATTCATGTCACACACCTGCGCAACAGAAGCCCCCTCCATCTCGGCGCATGCGCCCTGCATCGTATCATGCAGCAGCTTAACTGTCTCACGGTCTGCAATAAATTGGTCGCCCGAAAGAACCTTCCCCTTCAGACTTCGTCCAGGGAAAAGCCGTTCACTTGCCGCTGCAGCCAGCTTAATTAACCGATTATCAGCTATAAACTCTGACCTAGCATGAAAGGGAATCGTACCGCGTGCAAAACCAAGCGGCGAGCAATCCATATCGTGCTGGATACAGCTTGTAGAAACGACGATATCCCCGATATTGAGCTGTGGATCAATCGCTCCTGCCACACCTGTGAATAGCACGCAGTCTGCTCCCAAATCCAATAAAATTTGTGTGCAAACTGCGGCATTTACTTTACCGACGCCAGACTTGCAGTAAATCACTGCTTTGCCGTGAAGCTCGCCCACATAGTAGGTTATCCCTGCTTTCGTCACCTGTGACGTTACATCCACATGCTTATGCAGCAATTCAATCTCTTCCGCCATGGCACCGATAATACCAATTTTGTTAAAAGACATTTTTACTTAACTCCTCCAACCGATTGACGCACAACAATTTCATGCGGCAGCACAACTTTGGATTGATCGACATTTTCCTTCTTCATCAGCTTTGTAAGCAAACGCATGGACACAGCGCCAATATCATACATCGGCTGAGCAACCGCAGTGAGCTGCGGGCGAACCATGGAGGCCATACGGCTATTGTCTACACTAATGACCGAAATATCATTGGGAACCTTCAGACCCGAGTCTTGAATGCTATGTATAGCGCCAATCGCCATTTCATCCGTTGCTGAGAATACAGCGGTAGGGCGTTTATCCAGCTCGATAAAATATTTCATAGCTTCTGCTCCGGATTCATAGCGATAGTTGCCGATTCGAACGAGGCTATCGTCATAGGCAATGCCAGCTGTATCAAGCGCGCGCTTGTAGCCTTGGAACCTGGCATAGCCAATTGAAGGATCCTGCAGCGTGCCGCTGATCATCGCGATGCGAGTATGGCCCTGCTCCAATAAATTTTTGACAGCATCGTAAGCTGCATCCTCATGGTTGATATCCACCGATGGGATTTGCTCACTCTCATCGGAAGTGGCGCATAAGACGATTGGCACATTCGCTGTCTTGAAAGCTTGCAAATGATCTTCCGTTACAGCCCCGCCCATGAACAGGAGCCCGTCCACTTGCTTCTCAAGAAGAGTATTGATAACGCGAATTTCTTTATCTTTCTTCTTATCCGCATTACACAAAATAATATTATAATGATACATATTCGCAATATCTTCGATTCCGCGAGCGACCTCTGCGAAAATAGCGTTCGAAATGTCCGGAATGACTACGCCCACCGTAGTCGTTTTCTTGCTGGCCAGGCCTCTTGCCACAGCATTTGGACGATATCCGAGTCTTTCAATTGCTTCATATACCTTTTTCCGTGTTGCTGGTTTCACATTCGGATTGTTATTAACAACCCGGGAAACCGTAGCCATTGATACTCCTGCTTCTCTTGCTACATCATAAATGGTTACCGTCACAATACTTCGCTCCATTAGCTCAGATTTTAACATTACGTACGCCGCATATTAACGTAATCATACGACAAAATATTACTTTTCGCAATGTTCGTGCATGTTCACGCCAGTGATGCTCTGCTGAGCTGTGCGAGAAAAGGACAATCCGAATGCTATGTAAGGAGTGTTCGCCGGCTTAATTGCTCAAGCCGTTTATTTAAGTCCGCAATCCAAACTTCATCGTTCAAGGATTGAGCAAGCAAATACAAATCCAACAGCTGGTTGATCCGCTGCCCGATTAATCGATCGACAGCGTTTTGATCCGTATGCTTTTTCTCGACCTTCGCTTCAACGAGTAGATTTGCCCATTCATTGCATTCATTAAATAAAAAGGTTTGCTTATCCGGCTTCGCTCCCAATTGAGCGATTAAACCGGTTAAATCCGGCTTAACCTCGGGAGACACTTCACTCCTGCTGCACGCTGGACATGAGTATATAGGAACGTTATCGATCTCAACCTTAGCCGAATAAATAACTGTGCGCAGCTTCATCTTCATGATGTCACCACAATGACACCGTTTTTGCAAAGTAGTCCACTCCTTCTTATAGCGGTCGATGCCGCTAAACGTTCTTTCGAGAGTTGCAGTCTATAGATTATTCGACCTTTTTTGCAAAAACTCCTGCTTGTGTGCACTATGTAATTTTTACTACTCTAGCCTAGCTATTAGAACAGTCAATAAATGCAGTTATGGCGCGATTCTTCTCCACATTTTGCGAATCGGAGGAAGAGCTGACACGGCCGTCCAGATGGCTGCACCAATCATATCGTTCCTTACGTCAAGCGGGTCCATCATTCTACCGCCAACAAAGGTTTGATGGTATTCATCCGTCACTCCGTAAAAGCCGCAAATAACAATAATCATTACTTTCATCCAGAATCTGTCCGCTCTAGCTCCTATTCCGTAATCAATCGTTACGGCTAGTATAAAGTAAGAAACAAAATGTCCCCAGTTGAAGTCCGTCATCAATGGAAACAGCTTTTGAAAATAAGGCAGAATCGTACTGATCTCATCTCCAGTTCTTGAGGAAAGCATAAAAATAACGGTCATCCAACCGACTGCCGGTAAAAATCGGAGCAGTCTTACGTAGCGAAAGGGGGCTTGGTTTGCTGGTTCGGTTTGCTTCATCGTTTCTCCTTCGTTACAATAATAGAGAGTTTTTAATAGATGGAGGGGAATAACATGTCACTGCAAAACAAAACTGTCATCTGCTTGCTTGACGACGAATTTGAGGATTTGGAGCTTTGGTATCCCGTATACCGCGTCCGCGAGGCTGGCGCTACCGTTCTTTATGCAGGACCCGAAAAGGGCAAGAAGCATATCGGTAAATATGGCGTGCCTGCAGTAGCGGACCTGTCCTTCGATGAGTTGAATAGTGATGATATCATCGGTTTACTAGTCCCTGGCGGTTGGGCACCGGATAAGCTCCGTCGTTATCCGAAGGTGCTAAAGCTTGTTCAAGAGCTGAACGATGCGGATAAGCCGATCGGTCAAATCTGTCATGCAGGTTGGGTGCTTATTTCTGCTAAAATATTGGAAGGCCGCAAAGTAACATCAACACCCGGCATTCGCGATGATATGGAAAATGCGGGCGCAACTTGGTTTGATGAGGCTGTCGTCGTAGACGGAAATCTCATTTCAGCCCGCCGCCCGCCTGACCTTCCACCTTACGCAAAAGCATTTGTCGACGCATTAGAACAGCGAATGGGCTAACCATTCGCTGCTTTTTTGTCAATTCGAAGTATAAAATCGTCCAGCTGCTCCAAAATTTCCGCGGCGGTGCGGCAAGCGTGCAGCTGCTGGAAAACCTCTCTGCTCTCTTCCTGCGTCGTAATTAGCAAACGCTCCTTTACCTGCAAGATCGAATGGGAGGACATACTGAGCTCATCCACGTCCAAGCTAAGCCACAACGGCAGCGCTCTTATATCCCCTGCAAGCTCGCCGCATACGCCAACCGTAATGCCGTTTCGTTTAGCTGCTTCAACCGTCATTCGCAGCATACGAAGCAGAGCAGGATGATAGGGCTCATACAAATGAGAAATTTCTTCATTCATCCGATCTACAGCTAATGTAAATTGCACAAGGTCATTCGTCCCAATACTAAAGAAGTCGACCTCCTCCGCCAGCAGATCGGCAATCATAACTGCCGCAGGAACCTCAATCATAATACCGATCTTCATCCCCTTATCATAGGGGTGGCCTGCCTGCTCAAGCTCACGCTTCGCTTCATTTAACACGGCGTTGGCTGCCCGCACCTCTTCCACCGAGGAAATAAGCGGGTACATCAGCTTCACTTTACCGTAATGGCTGGCCCGTAAAATAGCCCGAAGCTGCGTCTTGAACAAGTCCTGACGATCCAGCGAAATCCGGATCGCTCTGTAGCCAAGAAATGGATTATCCTCCTCAGGTAGCTCAAAGTAGTCGAGCTGCTTATCCCCGCCTACATCAAGTGTCCGGATAACGAGCGGTTCTCCTGCAAGCTTCTCCGCTACGCGACGATAGACCTCGAACTGCTCCTCTTCTAATGGAAATCGATTGCGATCCATATACAAAAACTCAGTTCGGAATAGACCGACGCCATGCGCGCCGCTTGACAGCGCAATTTCCAGCTCCTTGAAGGAGCTTATATTAGCAGCAAGCTCGAGCCTTTTTCCATCAGGCGTTATAGGACGGTATCCCGCAATGTCATGAAGCTTACGCTTCTCTTCTATTTGACGACGCTGCAGCTCCGTATACTTATTGATAATAGACTGCTCAGGATGGAGATATACTGCACCATCGCTTCCATTGATAATGATCATTTGACCGGTTTGAATAGGCTCCTCAAGCTTTGTCTCAATGCCAACAACCAGCGGTACCCCGAGCGCCCTTGCCATGATGGCGGAATGCGAGGTTGTACTGCCAGCGAGCGTTACAATGCCCAGCACATGCTGCGGGTTAATATGCGCAAGCTGAGACGGCGAAAGCTCCTTTGCAATTAATATAAAAGGCTGCGTATCCTGCGGCAGAGTAATTTCTGGAGCGCCTAACAAGTGCTTGAGAAGACGATTACCAACATCCTTAATATCAAGCGCACGTTCCTTCATATATTCATCGTCGAGCAGATCGAACATCGTAACGAAGTGATCGATTGCTTCCTTCACCGCCACCTCGGCTGCTTTGTATTGGCGCTGAATTATGCCCTGTATCTCATTCATGAAGACCGGATCGTCCAAAATAGCGAGATGCGCGTCGAAAATCTGGGTCTCATCGGAGCCGACAACATCACGAAGCTCGTCTTTAATCTGTTCGATTTCTGATTTCGATGTGCGAATGCCTTCGTATACGCGCTCGAATTCACGGGCAAAATCCGCCACGTCAATTTTCTGCTCCGGCAGCTCCCACTCCCAGTTCGGCAGCACGAATGTTCTACCGATCGCAATGCCTGCAGAAGCCCCTATTCCTTGAATCATTGCGTTTCCCCTCCACCATTTCTCTCTTTAAGTACAACTGACATGACCGAGGTCTGTCCTTTCTTCACCGCTTTGAAAGGCGCGTACCTCCATGAATGCACGAGGTCAGAGTTAGTAATAACCATCGGTGTCGCAAGCGATTTGCTCTCTCTTCGCACCCGCTGCAAATCAAACTTGATGAGAAGCATACCAGGCGTAACCTCGTCGCCTTCCTTCACTACAGCGTTGAAATACGATTTGCCAATCAGTTTGGACGTATCAATGCCGATATGTAGAAGCACCTCAAGTCCTTCTGGTGTAAGAATGCCGATGGCGTGCATCGTAGGATAAATATGAATAACCTTTCCTTTTACCGGCGAAACAAGCTCTCCCCGATCCGGAATGAACGCGACGCCTTGTCCTACAAGCTTTCCGGCGAATATCGGATCGGGCACCTCCTCAAGCGGTATCATTCGGCCCTGCATTGGTGAGTGAAACAGCACCTGTGCCTGATCGCGGTGAATGGTTTTAATAATTTCTTCGCGTATTAACTCGGAATAGGTCCCGAATACGACCTGTACATGACCGCCGCCAAGCTTGATTACGCCGGCCGCTCCCAAATTACGAAGGGCGCTCGTATCTATAAGCTTCTCATTCGATACTTTAAGTCGAAGCCTCGTTATGCACGATTCCATACGCACGATATTTTGCTTGCCGCCGATGGCTTGCAATATGAGTGGCGCCCTGTACGGGATACCTCCTGCCCATTCGTCAAGCTGTGAGCCTTCCTCGCGCCCAGGGGTCGGAATTCGGAATCTTCTAATCGCCCACCGGAATAGAAAATAATAAACCAGCCCGACAATAATGCCGATCGGAATCAACAGCCAGCCACGCGTGGCCAAATGCTCATTAATAACGAAATCTATGGCTCCAGCAGAGAATGAGAAGCCATGCTTTATGCCAAGCTCGTATGTAACCCACATAATAATGCCGGACAGGAAAGCATGTACAACATATAAATAAGGTGCTACAAACAAAAACGCGAACTCCACAGGCTCCGTTACACCCGTAAGAAAGGAAGCAAGCGCCGCGTAAAGAAACGTCTTGCGAATTTTCGGCTTCAAATCCTCGCGCGCCTCATGAATGATCGCTAAGGCTATCGCCGGCAAAGCGAACATCATCGTCGGATACAATCCTGCCATAAATGCGCCTGCAGTTGGATCTCCTGCGAAGAAACGCGGTAGATCACCATATACCATCTGACCGCCTGCGGTTTCATAACCTCCAATTTGAAACCAAAATACATGGCTAACTAAGTGATGTAAGCCAAATACGACCAAAATCCGATGCACAAAACCATATAAAAACACACCAAAGCCGCCGCCTGAGGCCACGCTCTCTCCCAGCTCAACAAGCATGTGCTCCAGGTAGGGCGTAAACTTCAGCATCCCGATTGAGAATAATAAAGATACGAAGCTTACGAAAAGCGGAACGAACCGCGGTCCGCCAAAAAACTGTATATACTCCGGCAAACGAAGATTTTTGAAGCGTTCATGGCTTAGTCCGGCTATAATGCCAATTAATGTGCCGATGAGAACCGTCGGCTCAATCGGCGTCTCCGATGTGCCTGTTATCCCGCTGTATATAATCATCCCTATAAGCGCTGCCATACCGGCCGATAGTGCATTTCCGGTCAATCCAAGAGAAATTCCAAGCGCAAATATATAAGGCAAAAAAGTGAATATCGATTCACTTGCCGCAATTAAATAGCCTTCCATCCCAGGCAACCCAATGATCTGCCAAGGCAGCTTGCTTAAGCTCAAAAAAATAGCTGCACCAGGCAAAACAATCATAGGCAGCATGAAAGCTCTACCCAGCTGCTGCAGGCTTCCCATAAAAACCATCTCACACCTCCGTTTTGCACAGCAAAACTTACTTCGTAAGCAGTCGCTCGACATATCTATAACGATGTTAAGCGTTTACTCGATTTTTGTCAAAGTAAAACGGCGAGCCGTAATGGCCCGCCGATGTTGATGATTCTTTTCTTTAGATAGTGTTGCTTTTAACGCATATTTCCGGAATAAGGCGAAGATTGTGCATCCCTGCCTGCTTGATAGCCGAGCTGGCCAATAACCGGACCAGCTTGCTCGTATGCATTAGTTGCTTGGTACACAGGATGATACGACGACTGATTGGATTGTGTCTGCGTCATACCTCCGTACGAGCCAGCTCCCCCAGCATTGGGTTGAGTATAACCGTAGTTGCTGGTCGCTTGCTGACCATATTGGTTGTTTTGCTGAGTATATTGCGTACCCATACCCATAGTTGACTGTGTAGGCTGATAGAACGAGTGCTGGCTGTCAGAACCAGCTTGATAGCCTACATGCGCAATGACAGGACCTACGTTGCCAAACGCAGTTGCAGGGGATTGCGCGTAGCTTTGCACCGGTTGATGCGAAATGAATGAATTGTTCATGGCAGTCGGTTGCGACATGCTGCTGTAGCCTGTCGACATACCATATTGTCCGTTTTGGCCATACGAATTAGTCGCTTGAAAAGCATTTGGCTGATGCGGCACAATCGAATTCGATGGTCTGCCGAATGATGGCTGGCTCAGCTGTCCTTGGTAATGGGATTGCACGAACCCGGATGGCTGAAAGTTTGTATTTTGATTATGGTAGCCTTGTTGACCTTGGTACATACCCGACTGTTGCGAAAATTGATTCACGTCGTGTCCTCCTTGGATGACAATCATAAAGTCTTCAAGCCAATGGCCAATCCCTCTTAAAGCAGGAAGCTTATCGGCGCTCGCACTTGAAGCCTTTCTTATTGTGGAGGAGTAACCCGTATTTTATTACAGTTATGTTTTGGATTTTCCGTTAGGCAGCAAAATCGAATCCTCGACCTTGATGCAGCGGTCCATTATGACTTGCAAGCCGCCCTTAGAGGCAATCTCAGCAGCCTCCTCGTTTGCAATTCCAAGCTGCAGCCACAACGTTTTGGCCCCGATGGCAACTGCTTCCTCCGCGACGGAAGGCGTATGCTCGCTTCTACGAAACACATTCACAATATCCACTGGTACAGGAATGTCTTTGAGCGATGCATAGCTTTTCTGGCCTAATATCATTTCGGCATTAGGGTTGACAGGTATGATCGTATAACCTTTCGCTTGCATGGCTTCAGATACTGCGTAAGAAACACGCTCGGGATTGTCGGACAGACCAACAACAGCGACCGTTGCACTATTTTGCAAAATATCTTTTATTTGCTCACGGGAAGGATTCTCAAACGCCATCAAAACACCTCATTCATTTGATTTGGCAAAAAGCGGTTTGACAAAGCTTACATAAACATTAACCTTCGATCCACTCTACATTAGCACCCAATGCTAGCAAATGATCGAAATAAATCGGGTAGGACTTTGCGACATGATGTGCATCGCGAATGCGAAGCGGCTGTTTGGCACGCAGGCCAACAACTGTTAATGCCATTATCACACGGTGGTCGTAATGCGCATTAATTTCCACGCCGCCCTCTACGCCTTCTGGACGTCCATGTACGATAATTTCAGCTTGCCGCTCTTCTACATTAGCGCCAGCTTTACGCAGTTCATTCAAATAGTCAGTGATGCGGTCACATTCCTTGTACCGTAAATTTTCAACATTGTAGAAACGTGACGTGCCTTCAGCGAATACGGCTGCAGCTACCATCGCCAGCACCGCATCTGTCGCGTGGTCACCATCAAATTCCACAGCCTTCAGCTTGCCGTTCCCCTTCACATGCACAATGCCGTTCTCATGCGTGAGCGGAACCTCCATCATCTTCAGCACATCTACGACAGCACGTTCGCCCTGCTTACTTTTCTCTTCTAAACGGTGTACGATAACATCCGAATGGGTTACAGCTGCTGCCGCTAATATCGCCGCTGAGCCTGGATAGTCGCCTTGCACCGAATACGTCTTGGCCTCGTAGCTTTGACCGCCTGGAACGCGGAACCGCATGTAATCCTCATCCGCATGGATAATGATTCCAGCCTGCTCTAGCACTTCAAGCGTCTGACCGATGACGATTTTCGATTTCAAATCGTGAACAACTTCAATCTCGCTGTCTTCCTCAAGAAGCGGCGTCAAGAACAATAGCGCGCTTAGAAACTGCGAGCTGATGTTGCCGGAAACTTGAATTTTCCCGCCCTTAGGCGCTCCGCCGCGAATTGTGATTGGCAGTTTGCCGTCATTGTGATCGATTGAAACACCCATCGACGTTAAGGAATCGATTAAATCGCTGTGCGGACGCTTGCCGAGTGAATCAGGATAACGATTAATAAACGTTACATCCGGGCATAAAGCAGCGATAGCCATCAGAAAACGTAATACAGCACCCGCATTGCCGACATCAAGCTGGTTGACCGGCTTCGGATTACGGCCAAAGCCCGTAATGGTAATTTTCTCGTCATCCTCTTCAACAATCGCTCCCAGATCGCGAATACAGCGGCGCATCGCGTCGCTATCCTCACTGTGAGCCGGATAATAAATCGTGCTCGTACCTTCTGCAAGAGCAGCAACCAGCAGGTAGCGAGTTGTATAATTTTTGGAAGACAGCGCTTGAAGCTCTCCTTCAAGTCTAGGCGTCGGTGTCACTAAAACGTCCATCGTTCGTATGATCTCCTTTTACAATAAAATATATTGCTCTAATACAGCGGCAACAACCTCATCTGCCGTCATATACGTCGTATCAATCGTTAAATGGGCAAAATCGTAAGCGTTTTTGCGCTGCTCCAGCAAAAGGTTCACTCGCTCAGTCGCATCACCTAGCAGCAAGGGGCGGGCTGTATCCGACTTTACTCTTGCAATAATCTGCTCCGGACTCGCTTTCAACGCAACAACATAAGATTTGCTAAGCATAAGCTCTCTATTATAGGGGCTTAAAACTGCGCCACCGCCGGTTGCCACAACTGCAGGTTCCTTATGATCTAATAAAGACGCAAGCACGTTGGTTTCAATGACTCGAAAGCCAGCTTCTCCGTCAGTTGCGAAAATTTCGGATATGGATCTGCCCGCAAGCCGTTCAATTTCCTCATCACCATCAATCCGTGTCCACCCAAGCTTCTTCGAAAGCAGCTTGCTTACCGTTGATTTGCCTGTTCCCATAAAGCCGATTAGCACTAATTTGTTTTTTTGCTGCCTCTCCATTGTAAACGTTTCACCCTTTTCGTTCATTCCTTACCCTTTTTCTTCAATATCATATCATTTATTTGAATAGCGATGGTATAAAAAAGTTCTAAATGCCGTATGGTTGTTAATGATACATATAAAAAGGATTGGAGTGACGATAGTGATGATCAGTGAGCCTCATCTGCCTGCTCAACACCTCATCGAGCGGCGAATTCAGCGTATTCTTGATCCTGCTCATCCGCTTTGCCGCGAAGATGTCGTTTGGATGCTGGAGTACATTAAAAAAAAGGTGGCTGACGAAGACCCAGCGTTAATGGATCTGTCGCAGCCACGCTTAATGCAAAACTTTCATTTCTTTGCGGAAGCAGCCATGTCACTTATTCACCGCAGACATAGCTGCGACCAGGAGGCCGACCGGTTACGCGACTGGCTGCGACAAGCAGCATACGGACTAAAAAAGGATAATCCCGCGAACCAAATCGTTAGAAGGCAATGGTATTAGGATTGCATCCAGTTGAAGTGGAAGCTGCCTTCTTTGTCCATACGTTTGAAGGTATGCGCTCCGAAGTAGTCACGCTGTGCTTGAAGCAGGTTCGCAGGCAAGCGCTCTGTACGGTAGCTGTCGAAATAAGAAATCGCGCTGGAGAATGCGGGTACAGGTACGCCATTCGTAACCGCAACGCCAATAACTTCACGCCATGCGTCTTGATAGGACTCGACAACATTTTGGAAATAAGGATCAAGCAACAGGTTGCGCAGGTTCGGATCGCGATCGTAGGCATCCTTGATGTTCTGCAGGAAGCGAGCACGAATAATGCAGCCGCCGCGGAAAATCATCGCGATATCGCCGTAGCGCAGATCCCAGTTGAATTCTTCAGATGCTGCACGCATTTGCGCGAAGCCTTGAGCGTACGAGCAAATTTTACTTGCGAACAATGCTTTGCGCACTGCTTCAATGAATGCCGCTTTGTCGCCTTGGAATGGCTTTTTAGCAGGTCCGCTAAGCACTTTGCTTGCAGCAACGCGCTCTTCCTTCATAGCGGACAAGAAACGCGTAAATACAGATTCTGTGATGATCGATAGCGGTACACCTAGGTCGAGCGAGCTTTGGCTCGTCCATTTGCCTGTACCCTTCTGACCAGCGGAGTCTAGGATAACATCTACCATCGGCTTGCCTGTCTCAGGATCGTATTTCGAGAAGATATCTCTTGTAATCTCGATCAGGTAGCTGTCCAGCTCGCCTTTGTTCCACTCAGCGAAAATTTCATGAAGCTCTTCCACGCTAAGGTCAAGCACGTTCTTAAGCAGGTCATATGCTTCGCAAATAAGCTGCATATCGCCGTACTCAATACCGTTGTGTACCATTTTCACATAATGGCCTGCTCCGTCTGGTCCGATATATGTACAGCAAGCGTCATCGCCAACTTTTGCAGAGATAGCGGTAAGAATCGGCTCAACCAGCTCATATGCGGATCTTTGACCGCCTGGCATGATCGAAGGACCTTTCAATGCGCCCTCTTCGCCGCCGGAAACGCCGGTACCGATGAAACGGAAGCCTTTTGCTTCGAGATCTTTGCTGCGGCGAACGGTGTCAGGGAAGTAAGCATTGCCGCCATCGATAATGATATCTCCTTCAGACAAATGCGGCACGAGGGAATCGATTGTTGCGTCTGTTCCAGCGCCTGCTTGCACCATGATCAAAATTTTGCGCGGCACTTCGAGCGATTGCACGAACTCTTCAATCGTGTACGCAGGTACGAGGTTTTTGCCTGCTGCTTCTTGAATCAAATCATCCGTCTTCTCGCGGGAGCGGTTAAATACCGATACCGTAAAACCTCTGCTCTCAATATTAAGGGCCAAATTCTTACCCATTACAGCTAATCCGATAACGCCAATTTGTTGTTTTGACATCTGGTTCTTCCATCCTTCATCTATAGTTTGTGGTCACAATAGTTTTATTTTACTCCTTTTATGTCGAGAAGAAAACTATTTGAAAGCAAAAATGTCGTAACTCGACATTAGTTTTATTGACCGCTTTAGAAAGTTTACCTTATATAAGCTTAAATTGCCAAACCACATCGTAAAAATCTATACTTTTTCTCTCACCGCGCACGCAAAAACGACCAAAAGCCGTAAATTTCCCCAGCATTTGATCGTTTTAGGTTTTCCTGTGGGAGCCTTCATTCATCATCAAAGCTCTAGCTGCAGCATTTCTGTTCGAAGTAGCGCCAGCTTTTCCTTCGAGGCTGCAACCGCTTCCTCTCTGTTGTCCTGAAGGGCATCATAGAGCATTGAAAGCTCATAATCCAGCTCATAACGTAATATAATGGCTCTCTCCTCCGCACGCTTCGATTGAAACGCCTTTATCATTTCCTCTATTGTAACAAATGGTTTCTTCTGATAAATGATCCGATGCTCCATGCCGGACACCTCCACAAGTCGTATGATCTCACCGAACATAATGCTTTCAATGACGATTTGACGATCCTTGATACGTTTCACAACCGCATGTCCACGTGTGTCATTAATCAGTTTTTCAATCAACTCCGACAGCTTCTCGTCTTTAATAATGTAGTCCCCGACAATTTTGTAACGATTTTTCATTCGTTGGAATTGAAGTTTGACAAGCTTGCGGCCGGTTCGAATGGAAACGAGAAATTGGCCCTCTGTCTCACTCCAATACAAGGAGTACCCTTCCTGAATCAAATCACGGATGAGATTTTGGATTTGCCGGCGGTCAAATCGCAGCTCCAAATTGCAATATTCGACTTCATGGCTTTTGTTCACGGCAATCCCTCCCTTGCATCAGTTTAGTTGACGAAATGTTCTGATAATTTGTTCTTATCTTTATCTTATACTCCATCTTATGTTATGGCAACTTGGATTATTGACTAATTTTATGCTGTTCACTGTCTAAACTTAAAAAAGGGCTCCGACCGTTTCAACCGAAGCGTGCCTGGCCCTCTTATCCGGGTATATTCCTGCCGTTGAAATCTTATTGATTCTGCAAGTGAAGCGTTAACCTCTTGGCTATTCTTTACGGCACGCGATCAAGACAGCTTCCTCTAGCTCCACCGTATGCGCATGCTTTAAATGCTCGCCCGGTTTAATGCCTGCTAGATGGTAGTCCTTCTCGTTCGCTCCCGCGATGCTCGCCGACATTGCCATAATCACAGCATCTGCAAGGATCTGTACAGATAGTCCAATTGGGTAATGTTGAAATTAACTCGTGCGGTTCGGTCTAAGCACAGCTGCGCCAAAGGTCATCATAACCGAAGCAATTAGAAGCAAAATGAGCAGGTGATTGCCAATATCGCCAAGCGTTCCTCCGCCAACTAATCGATCTATCGCTTGAATGGCCCATTTTTGAGGCGTGAAGTTGGCAAGCTTCTGCATAAATTCCGGCAGCATCGACAACGGGAAGAAGCAGCCGCTAATCAAGCAGGTCGGCATAATGATCAAGTTATTAAGCTGACTCAGCTGAGCGCTGATTCTTACAAATCCCGCGACCGCAGAAGCAATTCCTACTGCAGCAAACAAGAAGCATTCCAGCACAAGCAGCATAGCGCCGAATGATATACCAGGTGAATAGCCGAACACAAAATAAGTTGAGCCAAGTATGATGACAAGCTGGATCGTCCCTACCAATATACTGCCGATAAAATTGCCGAAAGCAATTTCATGGGCTCGCACCGGTGCCGTATACATTCTTGCCATCGTCCGATGCTCGCGATCCTCCATGACGAAGCCGATGGTCTGAATTGCAAGCATCATAATGAACATAAGGATGAGTCCGATCATGAGGGGATTGGAAACGATATTACCGAGTTTCACACTAACCTGTTCGGTCGTTAGTTTTGGCTGAGCTTGCCTATCAAGAAGTGCAATGAGTTGGTTCATAACAAGCTCATTGTCTCCCTCCCCGCGAACGAGCAGGACAGTTGCCGTCAGCTTGCTCAACTCGGAATCCAGCAGCGTCGCAAGCGATGCATTCCATAGCTGCTCGCTCATTCTGTACATGTCGACTTCGGGCTGCTTCTCTTCAAGCAGCGCCTGTGTGAAATCTGGCGGGATATACAGCCCGGCATCCGCTTTCCCGTATTCAACCGCAGATCGCACGATTTCATCTGATGCTGACGACTCCAATCGAACTTCATATAAACTTTCCTTGTTAAGTGATTCAACCAAATATGAACCCAATATTCCCTCATCCGAATTATTTACGGCAATGACAGCCTTCTGATTGTGCGAATCCGCGAACAGGCCCACTACAATTGACAGAACGATGGCCGGCAGCAGAACATTCATTATCAACCCTCGCCGCGAGCCCATTGTTCGACGTATGAGCTGCGCAGCGATATATAAACTAGGCACGATAGCTCACCACCTTCGGAAGCCTTATTATTGCAATTGTAGACAATAGAACTGCAATAATGGCAAGAACGCCTATCTCATGCCATACCAATGACAGATCCGTTCCGTTCATAATTGCCCGCAGGCTGTCGGTCGCCCAGTGGTTGATCGTCCATTTCGCCACATCGCCTACCACGCCTCGAATATCAGCCACCATCCCGCCGCTAAGAAAGGTCATCGCAAAGATTGCTATGGTCACAAGCGTTTGCGTCGTTTTTTCCGTACCCGCGAACGATGCAATGATGATTGCAAGGCCCGCTCCAGCAGCTGTAGTGAACAAACAAATCAAAGTAACCAAGCCAAAGTGGCTGCCCCAATCTACCCCAAATGCAACCGCAGTGAATGTAACAATTACAATTGCTTGTATTGCTGCTAGCGCAACCGAACCTGTGATGATGCCTAATACAAAGGCTTTAAACGAGGCTGGCATAGCATAAATGCGATGCAAAGTACCTCCCTTTTTCTGACTCATCAAGGAAATCGCGGCCGACATTCCACCGTAAAGCAGGAACATAATCAAATATGCCACGGCATAGTATTGCATCGCCGAGGTGGAATCGAATACCGCGTTATCGCCGTCACCAAGCGTTTTAACCGCTAATAAAGATCGAGACCGCACTCCTTCATTTGGCAGTTCAGCCCCCGCAACAGTCGCCGGATCCAGTGTTTCTGCCGCCGCTAGCATAAGATTTGCTCGAACCATATAGCTGTTCACAACGGCGTCCGCGGCGATATTTTTTTCCTCATAACGTCCTGAAAAGATTAGCCAATTCGCCGTATCTCCAGCAACTGCGCGTTCCGAATATTCTGATGGCACGACAACGCCATAATCGGCCGAGCCCGCCTGAACCAAATCCTGCACATTCTCGCCTGAGCTTGCCGTTAGAACTTCAATATAAGGCTTTACGTCGTCACTGTTCCAGAACTGCTCTATCCCTGCTCGCATAGCGCCTTGATCCTCAATATAAAGAGCGACCTTTGCGGGCTTAATATCCTGATCAAACGCGCTGCCCAGCAAAAAAATCAATAATAACGGCAGCCCGATCAATATAATTAGAAGAGCCCTCATTCGGCTATATTTCAGCAGCTCGTAATAAGCCGTTGTCCACCATGTTCGCATTTTTTATACCCCTATTCGTCCCGCAACGTTCGTCCGGTCATCTGGAGAAACAACGTTTCCAGGTTTGGCTCTACTCTAGTCAGCTTTCGCAGCGTTATGTCATGCTTCTGCAAAATAAACAGTAAATCTTGCAGAATAGACGGGGATTCCTTCACTGTCACCTCGACGGTTTTGCCATTGCCACTTTCCTCCAGCCGCTTGACACCCGGATGCTCCTCCATCTCAGCAATTGCCTCTTCGAACCTGCGGTCGATTTCAAATACAAGCTTCTCCTCCTGCCCCGCCTGGCGCTTCAACTCATCCTTCGTGCCATGGGCAATGAGTTTCCCTTGATCCAAAATACCGATTCTGGAGCAAATCGCTTCAACCTCCTCCATGTAGTGACTCGTATAAATGACGGTTGAGCCCAGTCTATTCAATTCTCTTACCGACTCCAAGATGTGATTCCTTGATTGCGGATCGATGCCAACAGTCGGCTCATCCATAATAATCAGCTTTGGCCGATGCATAATTGCACATGCCATGTTGAGTCGCCGCTTCATGCCGCCCGAGAACGTAGAGGGCTTATCCTTCGCCCGCTCCAACAGGCCGACGAATTGCAGCGCCTCATCAATCCTGTCACGCAGCAGCTTTCCTCTTAACCCATACAGCTTCGCAAAAAAGGCGACATTCTCCCTTGCTGATAAATTTTCATAAATCGCAAGCTCTTGCGGCACGAGTCCGATTCTCCGCTTCACCTCAAGCGGCTGCTTGCGGATGGAAAAGCCTTCAACCGTAATATCGCCTCCGCTTGGATCAAGCAAGCCGGAGAGCATATTAATTGTCGTGCTCTTGCCTGCGCCGTTCGGACCCAGCAGACCAAAAATTTCCCCTTCTTCAATATTGAAGGTAAGATGATTCACCGTTAACGCCGTATCATATTTTTTAACAACCTCGCGAAATGCTACGAGACTCAAATTCCATTCACCCTCTCGGTTAATTGCTGTTAAACCAATTGTAACGAATCATTGGCATTGCAACAGGTCTATAAAGTCATCATATGAAGGTGACAAAAGTCATTTTTTAACTGCATATCAAATGAAAAAAGTCTCCTAGTTTATAATGATTATAAATAAGCTCGTCCAACTGATGCCGCATATGCTATACTAAAGCAAATTCTGTTGCAGGAGCTTATCCGCCATGAACATACTGCTGTACCGGATTCGGACTTTGCTTGCTGTGGTACCTGCTATCCTAAGCATTGCGAACATTTCAGCAGGCTCTTATGCGCTTTACACGACGTATATATTGCTTGCAATGCTTTTGATGAAGGCGAGCTCTCTCCTTCCCAAATACGCCAGCTTGTTTCTGCTAGCGGAGCTTATCAGCTTTGCTTGGTTATCCTATACGCATGGCGGAATTTTATTCTTAATGCTGTTCTCCACCTTGATCGCTATTTTTCGAAGCAAGCCTCCTCCACTCGTCAGTGCTGGCTGGAGCTTCTTGGGGTCAGCTTTACTCTATGCCTCTTTGCAGGGCAGAGACAGTGAAATGCTTTTTACGGTTATTATGCTTTGGTATGCAACAGCAGCCATCCTTTATGCGGCTAATCAAGTTGAAGAAAAGCGGTACAAAATCGAAGATTTATATGAGGCGCTCGCTTCAAGCCATGAAGAGCTGGATGCCGCAAGGCGCCGAATGCTGGAATATGCATCACAGGTCGAGCAATACGCTCAGAGTGAGGAGCGCAATCGAATTGCCAAAGATATTCATGATGATCTTGGTCATCGGCTCATTCGCGTCAAAATGATGTCCGAGGCGGCTCTTCACCTGTTCGAAACAGATCCGACTCGGTCAAAGGGCATGGTTGAGCAAATACGCGATCAGCTGCAGGACAGCATGGAGCGGATGCGCCGCACGGTGCGCAGGCTTGCGGCGGACAACGATGACGATACGAGGAAGTATGCGCTGGACAAGCTTGTTGCGGAATCTGCAAACGCTTTGGGCATAGCCGTTAGCTTCAAGTTACAAGGCATCCCGCGACCGCTTTATCCAAGCCTCGAGCTCATTTTGTTCAAAAATGCGCAGGAGGCCATCACGAACGCGGTCCGGCATGGACAAGCCAGCATCGTCACCGTAGAGCTTGTCTTTCATAAAGACAGTGTCGCATTAACCATTGCGAATAATGGGGCTATCCCGGATGAGCCTATTGAAGCCGGATTAGGCATGCGAGGCATGAAGGAGCGCATGGCATTAATCGGAGGACGGCTGGAGTGGCACAAGTCCGACCGTTTCTCGGTAACAACCACGCTCCCGCTGCTAGGCGGATGATGGCCTTATTTTATAGTGACGATAGGAGTCTAATGCAATGATAAGAGTATTAATCGTGGACGATGATCCTTTTATTCGGGAAAGCATGCAGGTCATTTTGGACCTCGATCAAGCGCTGCACGTTGTCGGGGTTTGTAGCAACGGCAAGGAGGCAGCCGATTTCGTTTCTGAACAGCCGGTCGATGTCGTGCTTATGGATATTCGAATGCCCGTCTGTGACGGCGTAGAAGGAACTAAGCGGCTGCGTGCGCTTGAGCAGCCTCCTGCCGTACTCATCTTGACGACGTTCGACGACGACGAATATGTTACACAAGCTATTCGTAATGGCGCTAATGGCTATTTGCTCAAAAACGTTCCGCCAAGCCGAATCATTAGCGGCATTAAAACGGTATACGAGGGCTCGATGCTCATACATCCAGCTATTGCACGCAAGCTTGCAGGCCTGCTGGATGCGCCCCGCCCTTCTGCCAATACAGCAGCAACCATTACCGGACTGACACAGGCAGAAATCGAAATTGTTCGTCTAATAGCCGACGGACAATCCAATAAGGAGATTGCGGCATCCTTATTTCTAAGCGAAGGCACGATTAAAAATTATATATCGGAAATTCTGCACAAGCTTGAGCTCCGGGACCGTACGCAAATCGCCATTTTTTATTTGAAATTATTGCATCAATCATCGAAATAACAAGAGGAGCGATCCATTATGACGACACAGACAACCTCCGCCGGGCTGCCCGGCTTTACGCAAGCCGATTTCAATGTATTTCTGCTGCAGGGACTTGAAGAGCGCATGTCCGCCATCCAAAATCAAATCCAGCCTAAATTTCGAGCATTAGGCGAACAGCTCAGCGTCGATTTGTCCGTACACGCCGGCAATGAAATGCACTTGCATGTGGCAAGGCATGCGCGCCGTAAAGTAAATCCGCCGAAGGACACTTGGCTCGCGATTTGCAGCAACAAGCGCGGCTATAAAGCGCATCCGCATTTTCAGCTTGGACTGTTCGATGATCATTTGTTTTTGTGGCTTGCACTTATTTATGAAGTTCCGAACAAATCAGGCATAGCGGCTGCGTTCTTGAATCAAATCGATGACGTCATCGCTGCCGTTCCGGGCGATTACGTGCTTTCGCTTGATCATATGAAGAAGGATTCCACCGTTGTCGGCGAAATGTCCAGAAAGGACTGGACAGACGCGCTAGTCCGCTTCCGCGATGTACAGAAGGCGGAGCTGCTGATCGGCAGGCATGTCCAGGCCGGCGATGCTCTACTTCGTGACGGCGACGCGCTGCTGGAGTTCGCTTCTTCTACTTATGAAACGCTCATGCCTCTTTATCGGATGGCCAATGTATAAGTAGTTTTGCCTGATTTAACTATAAAGGAGCTAGCTCCTTCCTAAACAAGAAAGCCGGATACCCATCATGTGATGAGTACCCGGCTTGTTTTTGCATTATTTTGCCGAATCGACTGCTGTGACCTGTGTTTGCTGCTTGTCCAGTTGACGAAAGCGGACCAATAAGACAAGTGCGGCAAGACACAATATGCCGCCAAGCAGATAAGGAAGCCCCATATCTATCGTAAAGAAAAACGATCCCAGAAGCGGTCCCGCTACTCTTCCCAGACTGTCCATCGATGAGCTGAGTCCTGAAGCCACGCCTTGCCCTACTGTTGTCTTCTGTGTAATAAGCGAGGTGACGCAAGGACGTATCAACGCATTGCCAATACCGAACACAGCTAGCGACAGTGTTGCCCACCATAAGGAATGCGCTGCCAGAAGGAGGAAGAAGCCCAAAGCTGATATGACAAGACCGATCGCAATGTACTTCGTCTCCTCTCCCTTCTTAATACGACGACGCACAATGCCGCCCTGTACCAACGCACCGACAAGTCCACACACAAAAAACATAATGCCTACCTGGAAAGGTGTGACGTCAAAACGACGAATACCGAAAAATTGCAGGGTCGCCTCCAAACCCGCAAGCGTAAATGTGACGAAAAAGGCCAAAACATATAAGTACTTGAGCGGCCCCCGAAAAGCAGTCCACCGCGAAACCCGCTTCTCTGCCTTCGTCTTCCGCTGCTCGGGAGCAAGCGACTCCTTCAGCTTCCAGGCAGCTAGCACGAACGTAATCAGCGCCAAGCCTGATGCCGCGAAAAACGGCGTCTCAAGCGACACTACGCTAAGCATTCCGCCAAAACCTGGGCCGAACGTGAAACCGAGACCGATCGACATGCCGACGAGCCCCATTCCCTTCGTCCGCCGTTCAGGAGGCGTAATATCCGCAACATAGGCAACAATGACCGAAGCGACCGCGCCAGAGAACAATCCCCCGAGTATTCTAGAAAGATACATGAGCGAAAGATTGCCCGATGAGAGACCGAATAGCAAGAAGCTCGCGGCAAAGCCCAGCACCCCAATTAATATAATCGGTCTTCTTCCGATTCGGTCAGATAAGCTTCCCCATAATGGAGACAGTATAAAAGCAACTAAAGAATAAATGGCAAGCATTCGCCCGGTATGTATTTCCGCATTGTCCGGATTCGTTGCCAGAATAATTTCCGGCATAACCGGGATGATAATCCCGAACCCTAAAAATGTAGTCATTAAAATGGCCATTACAATAATCATACGATTATCTTTCATGCTGCACCCCCTCCACCAACCTATGTTACCATAACCATTTATTGATCATGTATGAACAATTGAAGAACAAATAATGCTTACGTCTTCAGATATCAAAAAAACAGACTTGCAATCCCCCCTGTATTTGCTATACTCAACTTTGTTTGTAATCTAGAATGAAAGGCAGGGATGAATGCGATGGATCATAACAAAACCCCGCTCTTCAGTGCGCTTCGCCGACATGCGGAGCAGGATCCCGTACAGTTTCATATTCCCGGACACAAAAAAGGATTGGGCAGCGATGCGGAGTTTCGTGAATTTATCGGCGATAACGCGCTGTCAATCGACTTAATCAATATAGCACCGCTTGATGACCTGCATCAGCCTACCGGCGTGATTGAAGAAGCCCAGAAGCTTGCTGCCGATGCTTTCGGCGCTGATTACACCTACTTCTCCGTGCAAGGGACAAGCGGCGCCATTATGACGATGATCTTAACCGTGTGCGCGCCAGGTGAAAAAATAATTGTACCACGCAATGTCCATAAATCAATTATGGCCGCTATCATTTTCGCAGGTGCAAGGCCAGTCTTTATCTCGCCCGCACGGGACAGCAATTTGGGAATCGACCACGGCATTACAACACGGTCCGTCCGCAAAGCGTTAGAGCGGCATCCGGATGCCAAAGCCGTCCTGGTTATCAATCCTACTTATTACGGCATTTGCGCTAATCTGAAAGAGATCGTTGATCTTGTCCATAGCTATGATATTCCTGTGCTTGTAGACGAAGCGCATGGCGTACTCATTCATTTTCACGAGAAGCTTCCGATGTCCGCAATGCAGGCCGGTGCCGATATGGCGGCAACCAGCGTACACAAGCTCGGAGGATCCATGACGCAAAGCTCTGTGCTTAACGTCCGCAAGGGGCGTGTCAATCCTCATCGTATCCAGACGGTCATCAGCATGCTGACGACTACATCAACGTCCTATATTTTGCTTGGATCGCTTGATACATCCAGACGGAACCTCGCCTTGAATGGACATGCCCTTGCGGAACAAACCATTGAGCTGGCCCAATATGCACGCAAGGAGATTAATGAAATTCCAGGTCTGTATTGCTTCGGAGATGAGATTCTTGGCGGCGAAGCGACTTATGATTATGATCCAACCAAAGTATCGATTCATGTTCGCCATCTTGGCATCACCGGTTATGAAACAGAAAATTGGCTGCGTGATCACTATAATGTAGAAATCGAAATGAGCGATATGTATAACATTCTTTGCCTAGTTACGCCTGGAGATACCTCCGACTCTGTGTCAAAATTGTTAACAGCACTGCGCGGCCTCTCAGAGCGGTTCCATGAAGGCGCTGAAGCGCGGGAGCTGGTCGTCAAAATACCGGATATCCCGCAGCTTTCCCTAACGCCGCGCGATGCGTTCTATGGCGAGACAGAGGTCATTCCGTTCAAGGAATCAGCCGGTCGGATTATCGCAGAATTTATATATGTCTACCCACCAGGCATTCCTATTCTATTGCCGGGCGAGGTCATCTCCCAGAAAAATATCGATTACATCGTCGATCATGTCGAGGTTGGACTGCCGGTTAAGGGACCTGAGGATCGCAGTATCGAATTCGTCAAAGTTATTGTAGAAGAAACAGCTATTTCATAAATTGTCGATATTGCCGACTGCACAGCCCTTTAGGACTGCTGCTGTCGGCATTTTTGTGACTTGAAAGCTTTCCGCATCCACTTATTGTCAACCAATTTGGAGCATGCTATGATTGTTGTCAGAGGTGAGATGCCATGAGTCAAAGCGCTTACATAAAATTTGTCCAGGGATCGGCCGTTGAGAGCCTGACGCTGGAGGAAATCAAGAACCAGCTCTCGCATTATCGCGAGCAGACCGCATTAACCGGCTCGCAGCTGGATTGGAACTATGCAGAAGCAGCTTTTCCTTACACATTCGAATCCAAGCAGGATGACCGGTGGTTTTATTTGAAAGGCATCAATCCATTGTATAAATACATCATATTCGGTCCTGGAGAAGCGATAAGCGTGGCCGGCAGCAGCGTTCCCTGCGTTCAAGTCGTATTGCCTGACGAAGCTACGCATGGGGATAAGGGCAAAGCTAATGAGCTTTGTAAATTTATAGCCAAGCAGCTGCAAGCCGAGCTAACGATGTTTAACGGCCGAACCATTTATTATAATTCTAGAAAATAACGCTTAGTGAACAGAAAGATCCGCGTCAGCCAGCACGCGGATCTTTCTGTATACTGCTTGTCTATACTCCAGAACAATTATTTCTCTTCGTTCTCAGTACGGGCAATTTCCTCGTAGATCGCTGTTACGCGGTCCCACTCGGCATCGTCTTCGATTCCAACCAGGAAGGATTCATCGCCCTCTTCTTCAATACGGAAAATGACGCCGTCTGCTTCAGGATCGTTCCGATCCAGCAGGACTGCGTACACATTGTTTTCGGATTCAAACGTATAAACCATGACCATTTCACGTTCTTGGCCATCATCGTCAGTCACGATTAAGACATTCTCTTCATGCTCGTGGTCATGACCACAACCGCAATCAGGTCCATGCTGATGCTCGCTCATGATATTACCCCATTTCAATAAAATATACAGACTAACTTATCCTACCACGACAGTCTATACACGGTCAAACGAAAAGCCCCTTCGCATGAAGAGGCTTTTTAACGATTTGGATGACTAAAGCGAGGAAATAATCTTCTCAGAGATGACGGTCCACTCATCTGATCCTGTCGATCTTATAAAGAAACGGATCGGGTATTTGCCGCTGGATTCAAATTTGTATTCGATATCCTCGGTGCCATACCAGAAATTATCATTTTTCGGATTGACTTTTCCTGACTGGATAACCTTCTCTTTTCCACTTGGATCGAATATCGATATTTTTACCGCTTCAATATCGGTCTTTAAATTATCGATTTGAGCAAGCACCTTAAATTTCCCTTGAAAGCCTCTGTCGACATTGCCGAAAACCGTGTTGTTACGGAATAGAAACATATGAACATTTGGCTTATACACGGTTGCACGCTTATTTGTATTGTCCCATTCCACAATAGCCTGCAAGGAGGTTGCCAGCTGACGCAGCGGCAAATATGTCTTGCCTTCAGCGATTAAACCGCCATCGTCCTGATCAATTCCATTGATAAACACTCGTACCTTCTGTCCAGCAGAGTCCGCAAAGAGCATTGTTCCTCCCCATAAGGACAATACCAGCAGCAGAATAACAACTTTCCTAAGCTTCATGGCTGTTAACCCTCCATCCGATTGCCTGGATGTATGGTTATACTCCGAGTCATGTGCAAAGTTGCGCTGCTTTCGGGACATTTTTTTGCATGGCGCGGCATTTGGCCACTATTCGACCACTGCTGTCAAAACCTGTTGAAACCTGCGCTTGCCTGGGAAATAAAAAACCATTACCCTAACGTCCTTGTCAATATGCAAGGAACGCCCTTCCCTACCGCTCCCGGCTGCCTCATTCTAGCCAAATAGCTCATTCCTCTGCTGCATGGCGTTTTGCACACTGCGCATGTATCTGAAAGCACCAGCTTATAGTTATATTGCTTTCGATCGCTTGAAATTTTCTTTTTCTTAACGATTTTCCCTTTTCCTTTGCTCATCCGTCATCCCTCCACTTCACATACCGCTTTTGCATTGTATGTAAGTTCGGGCGAATGTGCATCTGCAATTGTCAGGCACACACATAATTTGATACAGTAATTAATGTAAGAATGAGGAGGTTTCGTGATGCACATTCAAATGATCGGAACGGGAAGCGCCTTTGCGAAAAAATTCGATAATAACAACGCGTTAATTGAAACGAACGGCTTTCGCCTGCTTGTGGATTGCGGTATTACTTTGCCCAAGGCGCTTCACCGGTTGGGAATGTCCTTCACAGAGCTTGACGCGATTATAATCAGCCATATTCATGGGGATCATGTGGGAGGTCTTGAGGAGCTCGCTTTTCAAATGATGTTCAAATTTAAACGAAAACCTGTATTATTTATTGCAGATACACTTATCGAGCCTTTATGGGAGCATACGCTGCGCGGCGGTCTTACACAGGATCCACTAAACAGGCTGGAGGACTTCTTCGAAGTTCGTCCACTGAAAGAAAATCAGCCTTACGAGCTGCATCCGGGACTGCAGGTTAAGCTGTTACAAACCAAGCATATTCCAGGCAAGCGGAGCTACTCCTTATTGTTCAACGACCGCTTCTTTTACTCTGCAGACATGCGCTTTGACAGCCAGCTGCTGGATGTGCTGGTTGACCAGGGCGTTAATACGATCTTCCATGATTGCCAGCTTGAGTCGCCAGGCGTCGTACATGCCAGCTTGGAGGAGCTTCTAACGCTTCCTGCGAGCATACAAAAGAGAACTTGGCTGATGCATTACGGAGATGCAATGGAGGAGTATGAAGGGCTAACAGGCCATATGCGGTTCGTTCAGCAGCATAAGCGTTACGAGGTATAATGGATGCTTGGAAAGGCGCCTGCATAAACGCGGCGCCTTTCCTTGTTACGCTTCTTTTATTTAACACAGTTAAATATATGCATTAAAAAGTCGGAAGCTGATCCAAATTATTTGTTGGGTCACCATCCGCATCCCCGCGGATATAGGTCTCTCCATCCCTGCCCTTGAATGTGTTAACGCCCGCAATATGTCCTGCTTGCACCTCCTGCAGCGCTGTCTGGTAATCGAGTACGCGACCGCTCGATGTTTGGAATGCAGTCAAATCACCGTCTCCGTTTTTTTGCACCGCTACGATATGCTCTCTCAGTTCCTGTCCGCTATTGTTCATGTCCATGCTCGAACTCCCTCCTCTCATGTCGCCAATCTTATCAATCGACTGATAGCATGCCCGAGCACGGATAGATCTATTCCTTTCCTCAAAGATTTAGCTTGTTAATCCCTTGGAAGCCTTCTCTTCCACACGAACTGCTCATCATGAGACTGGGAGTCACTTCTAACAAATCTCGCCACAGCACCGACCACTGTTCCGATAATCCCAAACATGCCGATAAGCCATATCATAAGAAAAGCATATTCTGCCAGCAACAGATACCGCCTCCTGTGCGCTTTCTAACATCGTATGCTGCTGTATTTCCGAATAGTAATCCGAATGGATCGCGCATATCTGTCACGTAAAGGCTCATACTAATTTACGGTCAAAGATTAACGGTTTATGGCCTAACCTTAAATCATTGGAGGGATAACCATGCTTGAGCAGCTCGAGAGCGACTATAACTGCGCGAATGCTTCAACCGATTTGCCTAGTTTGTTGCAGGAATTGGAGAAGATGGAGAACGGGTTACATTCAGCTCAAACAGAGGAACAGCAGCAGCAATTAAACCGTCTGCGGAACCAGATCCATTTTATTCGAAATAAATGCGGAATTCACCATTAATATTGAGAAAATGCAAAAAACACCTCCTGTTTGCCGATATAGCAAGCAGGAGGTGTTTTCATGAACATATAGATCTTCGCGTGTAAGGAAAGAACCCCCACGATAGATCACGAAATCATGGGGGGTTATGTAATAATCGTAAAGAAATGTTTCATATGTTGCGAATCCCGTTTAAGTATTAGTCTATAAAAGATTTCTTAGACGAACCAATTGTTCACATAACTAACAAAAATCTAATATTTGTATGAAACAATTCTAACAGCCATCATTTATAATAATCTTACAAATAAAAGAATTGGAGAGTTTATGATGCACAACTGTACACACAAACAGCAAATTGAAGAAGTAAGAGCTGAAATGGTACGCGTGTATGCAAACTGCAACAGCTTCACCGATCATGCTGTTGTCCAGATCAGCCAGAAGCTAGATTTGCTCCTGAATGAGTATGCCTATTGCATTGAAAAACAAGCAAAACGAATAAAAAGGATGCCTTACGTAGTACATGAACAATTATCAACCTAATATGCATAGAACTCAATAGCGGTACTTTCATCCTTGACTGCCGCAAAAACGAAGCTTAACCCTTCGGTCATCCAATCTTCAATTGTTTCCGGCTGCGATAAATCGATATCTTCAATCGCGCTGTCCCAAACTTCAATCGCGTCCTCACGACCCGCTTCGTTCAAAAATAACAGCTTGAAAATCATCGGTTCCCTCTCATCATCATAAAACTCGGAAACCTCGAAGCCCGTAAATTGCTGCACAATGAGTCTGTAATCCACATCATTTTGCAAATGAATAATTCCTGATTTACCGAGCAGCTTATTTATTTCTGCAGCAAATATATTATGCGTTTCGTTATTATACATCTTTATTGTCATCTCCCTCTCCAATCTCATTCAACAATAAATCCCGGTGACTAAGACTTTTCCATATTCTCATAACGTTCATTCCTTGTCAAACCTCATAAAAACCGTAAGCCGCTGGCGAATTCAAGGACGCATAGCGGCTTACTTTAGATGGGTATGTGATTAATAATTTGATCTCTGCTAACCAATAAACGATTGCACCCAAACCCCGTTATAGTATGCGATTCCGATTCGGGAAAAGCTGCTTTTTAAAATATTCGCTTTGTGTCCCGGGCTGTTCATCCAATCGTTCATCACCTGCGTCGGACTGGTTTGGCCTTTTGCAATATTTTCGCCTGCAGAATTATAGGTAATCCCAAATGCCTTCATCATCTCGAATGGTGATCCATATGTCGGCGATTGATGATCAAAGTAATTATTATTGTACATATCCTGTGCTTTGGACATAGCCACATTTGATAATTTGCTGTCCATGTTAAGAGACTTTAAGCCTGCTTTGGTTCGTTCCTGATTAACCAATTCCAGAACTTGCTGCTCATATTGATCTGATGTTGCCGATCGATCTGATGTTGGTGCTTGACCAGGTGTTGGTGCTTGACCGGGTGTTGGTGCTTGACCAGGTGTTGGTGCTTGATCTGATGTTGGTGTTCGATACGACGTTGGATCAGCCGGCACCACTTGTGTTGTTCCGTTGTTTGGTAGCTGCCCACGTATAATCCGTTCGAGTTGATTTGCAACATCGGGTATATTTTTCTTCGATAAGGATGGTACACCCGGCATTGATATCGATGAAGCCTGTGTGGTGTGAGGTGCAGACGCATTGTTCGGAGCAGAATTCGGTTGATGTGTTTGATGTGTTTGATGGGTCCGATGCGTTTGATTGCCAACAGCTTGTTTGTTTGTTGTATGGTCATTGTACGAACAGCCGGTTACCAACAATAATGCTGTAAATAGGATATATTTTCTCATAGTTCCAGCCCCCTCGATTCATCCATGTAGTAATGTTACCGAGTTAGGGTTTGCTGTGAGCGTTTTTTTATTCGGAGCATAAAAAGCCAATAAGGCTTGAATTTTGATTTCGTTGCGGTCAATATCTCATTTTTGGAATTCGTGATTAGCCTCAATCATGTGCTTCAGATGTCTGGGGGCTCACTTGAAATTGCTTTACCTTCATTGCGAATCAACTTATTGAGCGAGATAACTGGTTGGAGCATGTGGCTGAAGGTGCAGTCAGCAAATAATAACGCCCATAATCAGCTGTGTCAGCTGATTATGGGCGGATTTTTGTTGTCCCCTGTTCGATTACAGCCCGATAATATTGACCGAATGCGGCGGGAGCTCAATGATGAGTTCTCCTTCCGAGACGAATTCGGCAACGGACACTGGTCGAACACGATCAGGATTATTCTTATCGTTGTATGCGTCTTTGGAATCTGCGGAAAGAGAAGACCACAGTTTTATCGTCGAGCGCCCATCCCTACTTTCCAGCCGAACTTTCACGTTTTCTTCTGGATGCCGATTAATAAGCGAGATCCTCACCTCTCCTGTCTCTTCAATAACAGTTGCTGCACAATCAAGCACCGGAACCTCCTCAGTATCCTTGCCGTTCTGTACGGCTATTGACGGATTGCCCGTAATCCAACTGTCTATCACCTGATTTCCCAGCCCATTGACATACAAATCAAACACATGGTAGGTCGGTCGCAGGATGATGCCGGTCTCATGTGTCCGAATCAATCCACGTGTGTTGATCGAGGGCGCATAATTAGCCATTCCGATCATATCGCTATGCTTCAAGCATAGATTCAGGAAACAGGCGCTGAAAAGAGCATCCGCCATTGTGTATGAATGATCGAGATCGTTCAAATCTCTCGTATCGACATAGTCCTTTGGATCAGTCGCGGTATTCACATTCGGATGATGCCATCCGCGCAGGTTCCATTCATCGAATGCTACTCGTATTTTTCCGAGATAGCCCATAACTCCGAGAATATGCCTTGTCATGTCAATCTGCTGTTCAATCCTGGTCGTATAAAGCATGCAGGTTTCATAATCAGACAGGTTATTGTTCTGCCAGAGTGGATCCCAATATCCGTGAATGGACAACCAGTCCAGGAAAGGGCCGGCTTCGCGAAGCAAATGGATATTCCAATCCAAATCAGCTACGCTCGCGGCGAATAGCTGAATCGATGGATCCACGCGCTTCATCATTTTCGCCGATTCCTTTACGAATCTCCCCCATTCTTCAGGCGTTTTGGCGCCCATCTCTCCAGGTAAATAATTCTCATTGCCGATACTCCAGTAAGTAACGTTATGAGGATCCACATGACCGTTAGCTATACGAAGCTTCGCCCACTTGCCTTCCGTACGGAGATTGCAGTACTCGACCCAATCACTCATTTCTTCAGGCGTTCCTGTACCGGCATTCGTGCAAATATATGGCTCGGTATCAAGCTTGCGGCAGAGTGCGATGAACTCGTCGGTTCCAAATTCATTGCTGTCTTCCACCCTCCAAGCTTTGTCGAAATGCGGTTGCCTTTCCGATCCGATACCGTCCTTCCAGTGATAAGCGGAGACGAAGCATCCGCCAGGCCACCTGACGACCGGAGGATGGATACGCTTCCAGGCTTCCAGAACATCCTTTCTAAAGCCTTCTTCGTCCGATAATGGAGAACCCGGACTAAAGATGCCCCCATAAATTTGATTATGGAAGTGCTCGATGAAATGTCCGTAGATCCGCGTATCTCTTTGACCCGTTATACGTTCGGGATCAATGGTAACTTTGATTTCCATATTATGGACTCCCCTTTCTTTACTCCCTAGTTCTGATGAAATGACAGTCGCCAGCGTTCCGTAAACCGATATTTATTCATACCAATCAGAATATTTTTCTAACCTTTATTTCTTGTTTTTGCCGAGACGGATGACGTGCCAGGAATGTTTTGGAAGCGTAGCCTGAAGCATTCCGTCGGTCGCGGAGGAGTGACCATTTTTATGCGGCTTTACCGATTCGTTACCTAGTGTGTTTACTGCCTTTAAATTTTCGTTTTCAAGCACGATATGTTCGATGACGCCATATCCCGGATAACTGCGAATATCGCATGTCAGAGTCATGGCTTCCTCCAGACTCCGATTGAGAGCAAACACATTTACTTCCTCAGTATCCGGGTTGTACACGGCTACACTGTCTAGGTAAGGAACGTCAGTGAATTGTTTTGAATCGTATTTTGGCGACGAAATGACTGGTTGCAGCGCAATGCCTCGTCCGTAAACGGATGCATGCAGATACGGATAGTAAATTGTTTGTTTCCAAGAACCTCCGCCATTTTCTGTCATAATCGGAGCGATAACGTTAACAAGCTGTGCCAGGCAAGCGATCTTAACGCGGTCAGAATTTTTAATCAACGTAATTAGCATACTGCCGACAAGAAGAGCATCCTCGAAGTTATAGATATCCTCAAGCTGTGGAGGCGCAATGGACCACGGATCGATCTTTTTGTCGGCCTCATTGGAATGGAACCATACGTTCCACTCGTCAAAGCTGAGATTGATGGTCTTTTTACTGCGTTTCTTCGCCTTCATGTAATCACATACCGATATGATCGTTTTGATGAAATGGTCTAAGTCCAGCGAATTTGCAAGATAGCTGGCCGAATCGTTGCTGCGGTTACCGTAATACTGATGAAGCGATACGTAATCCACAGCTTCGTAATTATGCTCGAGCGATGTCGCTTCATATTGCGGAAATGTAGGCATTGAGGTGTTGGAGCTTCCGCACGATACAAGTTCGATCGTCGGATCAACCAACTTCATGACTTTCGCGGTTTCAAGCGCCAAACGGCCGTATTCGTCAGCCGTTTTGTGGCCGATCTGCCAAGGACCATCCATTTCGTTGCCTAAACACCACGTTTTAATGGCATGAGGCTGCGCCCAACCGTGCTGCTTGCGAAGGTCGCTCCAATAGGTACCGCCTGGATGATTGCAGTATTCGATCAGATTACGGGCCTCGTCAATCCCGCGCGTTCCGAGATTGACCGCCATCATCACTTGTGTGTTTACGCTGCGCGCCCAATCGACGAACTCATTCGTTCCGAATTGATTCGTTTCGGTAACGCGCCAGGCCAGATCAAGCTTTCTCGGTCTGTTTTCTTTTGGGCCTACGCCATCCTCCCAGTTATATCCTGATACGAAATTTCCGCCCGGATACCGAACGATCGGAACCTGAAGATCAGTGATAAGCTTGCTGACGTCCTGGCGAAATCCGTTCTCATCCGCTTCGGGATGTCCGGGTTCGTAAATGCCGCCGTACACCGCGCGGCCGAGATGTTCAATAAAGGAACCGTAAATACGGTTATCAATTTCGGATATCTTAAAATCTTTTTCAAGCGTCATTTCCGCCTTGAGTGTCATATGATCACCTTTCTTCGTATAGGAGTTAGTTAGAAATAAAAACGTATGCAAATACGATTATCCTTTGACCCCGCCTGCTGTCATACCTTCAATGAAATATCGTTGGAAGAACAAGAACACTATAAGAATCGGAATAATTGCCATGACGGCCCCAGAAATCAGCATGTCGAAGTTATTCCCATAAGGCGTCAGCAGCGTGGCGAGACCGATCGGAATCGTCAGCTGTTCGTTGGTCCGCAGTACGATCAGCGGCCAAAGGAAATTATTCCATGCGAACAATGCCTGCAATATCGCCATGGATGAGAAAGCGGGTGCCATTAACGGCATCATGATGCGGAAAAATGTGCCCAATTCAGTAGTCCCGTCTACACGCGCCGCATCCAGAAAATCTCTAGGCAATCCGCTCGCATACTGGCGGAAGAAAAAGATCGGCAGCGGCGCGACTACGAACGGGAGAATAATCCCCCACATGCTGTTGATCAAATTCAGTGAGATCGAAAGCTTATACAAAGGCAAAATGATGATTTCAAGCGGAACCATCATGGTTATGAGCACTAAAGCAAAAATGAGATTGCGAAATTTAAAATTGTATACAGCTAAACCATATCCGACCATCGAGGATAGAAACAAACAGAGAACCGTAAATACTGCGGTGATGATCAAGCTATTCTTGTACCAGGTTAAATACAGCGATTCACCTGAGAATAGATACGAATAGTTCTTGAGTGAAAAAATTTCCGGACTAATCTTCAAGTTTAAACCGAACCTCATCAGCTCCTGCGCTGGTTTAAAGGAGGCGATGATCAGCGTGACAAGCGGGAACACCGCAAATGCCGCAAAAATGATAAACAGGAAAAGAAGCAACACCTTATTGAGCGACCATTTGGTTTTCTCTTCTTGCCCCATCATTCAGTCCTCCTTCTTGAACATCCCAAAAAATTTAAGTTGAGCTAACGTAATAATCAAAGTAATCGCAAGCAGTGCGATACCGACGGCCGATCCGAGCCCCAGATTGTTCTGCTCCAGCCCATTACGATACAGGTAGCCTACTATAGTTAACCCAATATCATTCGGCGAGCGGTTGCCGGCCCACAGCATGTAGCTCTCCGTGAACATGGAATAACCGCCGTAAATGCTGATTGTGAACACATAAATGGTGATTGGCTTCAACAAGGGAACCGTAATACGGAGAAACTTATCCCAAGTTGAAGCACCGTCTATTTCAGCTGATTCGTACAATTCCTTAGGAATATTCTGGAGTCCCGCCATAAAATAAAGGAGATTGATACCAATCCAACGCCAAGCGGCAAGGGTGATGAGCGTGATCATAGCCAAATATTCCTTGCCGAGCCAACGCTGCTTCTCTATTCCGAAGTAGGAAATAATCGTATTCATGAGTGAGCCTTCCAGTTCTCCAAAAGCAAGCCGGAAGATAGTGCCTGCAACAACTACGGAAGTCAGCGCGGGAATAAAAAGTGTGGATCGGAAAAAGTTTTTGGCAACCATTATCTTGGAATTTAAAAAAACTGCCAAAATCAATGGTATGGGTATGAGAATTAAAAGCGTATAGAAAGTATATTTACTGCTGTTTATAAGCGCTTTCAAAAAGGTTGGATTCCAAAGGTCCTTATAATTAGCAAGCCCAATATATTCGACTTGTCCCGGAAGAACGGACTGAAAGCTCATATTAATAGCTGATAAGACCGGAGAAGCGAAAAAAACTACAAATGAGATGAGAAAAGGAAGCACGAACACGTAAGGGGCAATTTTCTGATTGTACAAGATACCTGAAATCTTCTTCGAGGTTTTCGGCGTCTCCACTCCGGTAATCGCCTCCGGCGAGTTGTTTGCCATTACTGGTCCTCCTTCCGAATACTAGTGTCACTAGCCCTATTGGGCTAGTGACACCTATTAGGTTATTTGATTACAGCTGGTCAGCAGCTTCCTTCAGTACTTTCTCAGGATCTTCGTTGTCAAGGAGTATGCGTACGAGTACCGACGTTCTAAAAGCGTCCGAGATCATAGGCGTCGTTTCATTGATGTTTACACCTTCGATTTCATCTTTAACCTCATTAAGAACGTCAAAGATATCCGGTCCGAAATATTCGGTAAATTTGTTAGGCTCGCTGAGCGCTGGATCTGACCATACATCTGAACGGAGCGGATCAAAGCCCAGCTGTTTCCAAATCTCGATATTTCCTTCTTTAGAAAGTTTAGCGAAGGCAAGAAATGCTTTTGCCAGTTCTGGATTTTTAGTCGTCTTCGTTACTGCAGTACCAGTACCGCCCATACCTGCGGAACGTGGTTGGCCTACTTCCCAGGCAGGCATCGGTTTGATGATGATTTTGCCCTTGAGGTCAGGCATGTAATCTGTGAAACGTCCCATATACCACATTGGCATCCAGACAGAAGCTGTGCCGCCGCTGTTCATCAGGCCGTAATATTCCTCACTGTGATGATTTCCGCCCGGAGCCGGAATTGCAACGCCGGATTTCAGCAGGTTTTGCTGCCATTTTATCGGTTCAAGAACGAGCGGGCTCGTGATGTTCACTTTTCCGTCTGCCGTTTGGAAATCGTCGTTTCCAGGTGCTTGAGAAACTTGCGGCCACAAGGACCACAGATCTGCTGTTTCCAGCGAAGTCATTGGAACGTCCGTTGCTTCCAGTACTTTTTTGCCGGCCGCTTCAAAGTCAGCCCAAGTTTCAATATCATCGGCGTTTACGCCTGCTTGATCAAGAATTTCTTTGTTGTAGTAGATAACGGCAGCTCCAACGTGGAAGTCAATCCCATAATACTGACCGTCTTTGGCATAAATATCCATCCGCGACTGAACCACGTTGCCGAGCTCCGGCTCAACCACATCATTAAGCGGAAGAAGCTGCGGCTCTCCCTTAAGGAAGTTCGGGAACTTATTAAGCTCAATATCCGCGAGATCAGGAGCGCCAGTTCCAGATTGGAGCGCTACCAAAAGCTTGTTGTGCATGTCGTCATAAGGAAACGTATTGACTGTCAGATCAAATTGTTTATCAGGATTCGCTTCATTCCAGCGTCTAGCCATGTCCTCGTAGAATGTTTGATGAAGTTCATTGAATGTCCATAATTCCAATTTCGCTTTCGCTGTGCCGTCAGTCTGGGTATTTGCCTCCCCCGTCTCTCCACCTGTGTTGTTTGAACAAGCTGACAGAATCGCAGTGAGCACTACTAGAAGAGAAAGTACCGTAAGCAGTTGCTTTTTCACTTCTTTTCCCCCTCGATAAATAGATTTATATGCTTAATCCCTTTCAGGATTGAAGCTGTTAAAAAGGTAACGCACATTCATTTTAAACTTTCAATTTTTGTTTTATATAAATCTAAAACGTTTTATTGTTTTATAATATATATCTCCAATTTGTTTGTCAATGATAAAATGTATGCGTTTTCAGATAAATTTAATTTAGTTTTTACTCAAACAAATGCTAGATAATCCGATCGATCTACTTGAATAAAGCGCTAACAATTAATGATCCACTAACCTACATTAGATTTTCACACTTGATTAACTAAATTTTATAACGATTCAACCTTTTCCTTCTCATCTTAGTTGTTTTGATTTATAATAAACTAAAATAATTACAGCCTAGAGAGGATGCGTTCCGATGATACATATTAAAGAACTGCGTTCGGGCTTGAGTATCTTCAAAGCATTAAGTTCTGAAATCCGGATCGAAATTTTGGATCTGTTGACGAAATATGACAGTTTGAACTTAAATGATATCGCCGAGAAGCTTGGGCTGACCAATGGTGCGATTACGATGCATATCAAGAAGCTTGAAGAGAGCGGTCTTATCGACATAACAACTGCAGTCGGCCGACACGGCATCCAAAAAATTTGTTATTTGAACGAAGAGCTGCTTACCGTTGATTTGAAGAACAAAAGTGCTGAAAATCCAAACGTTTACGAAGTGGAAATTAAGGTCGGTCACTATTGCGACTACTACGCGGAATCGACATGCGGACTCGCTACCAAGGATAGTATAGTTGGCGAATTCGACAATCCGCGTTACTTTGCCGATCCTCAGCATATTAACGCGGGAATCGTTTGGCTGACAAAAGGTTTCTTGGAGTATCGGATTCCCAACTACCTAAAGCCGAACCAACGCTTTAACGAGCTTCAATTCATTATGGAGCTTAGCTCCGAAGCCCCTACTTACAACGATGATTACCCTTCTGACCTCGTATTCAGCGTCAATGGCGTCGAACTCGGCGTGTGGACGTCACCCGGCGATTTCGGAAGTGAACGCGGAACCAACAACCCTAATTGGTGGCCGCCCCATTTGAATCAGTATGGGCTGCTGAAATTGCTCAGAATTAACGAGAACGGTACCTTTATCGATGGCTGTCTGATCTCTAATGTGACAATAGCTGATATACAGCTAAACCAGAATACCGATATCAAATTCAAAATCGGCGTGTCTGAGTCCGGCAACGTCGGTGGTCTTACGATTTACGGACAAAACTTCGGAAACTACAATCAGGATTTAATTGCCCGTGTCATCTATGATGTTGCGGAGAGAACATTGTCGAATCCTGCTATCGTTTAGATGGACTCGAGTGAGAGGAGGTGACTAGCTCCCATTCTCTCACACCATCGTATGCAGAAGGAGACAGCCAAAAATTTTGGAAGTATATTTTTTAACAATGAACATTAAGGAGTAAAATTAAGAGGTACACTACAAGGGGGGAATCAGTGTATTTTGTCCAAATTTCAATTCGATAATAGTCCTAAAAAGGCGAAAAACCCTTACACTGTAAGGGTTTTTCTGTATGATCTGAACAGGGTTCGAACCTGTGACCCCTCCCCTGTCAATGTAGCCCTTGGGGTATCCTTGAGTGTTTACCATTGCTCGAAAGCCTACTCTTAAAAGGCTTTCGGGCATTGTTTATTTCCGAATGTTACCCTTGATTTCCAAGCCTTATTAGAGGTTTGCTACCACGCATTACACGAGAGAAACTCGTTGCTGTCAATGTCGTTATATCTAATCTCCCAATATGCACGGATATGTACGAAATCTTGCTGTTCTATGGGAATCGGATGAACAATTGAGTGATCCGGTCATCACAAGGACATTCTCGACCGAATCGTGTAAAAAAGTGAGATCATACACTTAAGCATGGAAATGAATTGTGGGATTCGCAAATCAAACGATATCTTATTTCTTGGTTTTTCTCTACCAAACGAGACGAAGCTCTTCGCTTAGAAACAAGAATCTCTCTGGCTCGCGCTCCTTCATGCGGCTGAGCCACTGCTTGTGTTGTTCTATGATCTGCTGCCGGTCTTGAATCAGCATATTCAACACAAAATCATGTCTGGCGCCTTCCTTCACGCCGAACAAGTCAAGCTTGTCCCAGCCCCAGAGAGCAAGTGAGGTCACCAGTCCGATCATGAATCCAAACACTGTGCTGTACAGCAGCTCGCCTATAACGGGAATGGACCGGATCAGTTTCATCGGCGGGAACTTATCAATCGTCTCTTCGAGCAGAATGCCTATAGAAACGGCAAGCGCTGCTATAATGATTTTCCCCGCCTCGTGAAAGGCTTGCTCTTTTGTCATCCCAGCCGGCGGATTCATTAGCATCTTAACCGCTTTGACAATCGAAAAAAAACCTTCCCTGATTAAGCGTACGATGTTCTTGGCCGTTGTCATAAACGTATTTATTATAACCGTTACGATATTCGAGAAAATGCCCGAGAGCATGCCAGCGAAGCCTTCTTTCAGCGCCTCTTTCCATTTGGAGATGATTTGTAGCACGATTCTGTTCAGACGCTCCTTCAGATCGTCCCAGAAGCCTTTGGTTCTGCCGACTCCGTGCTTAACGGCATCGCGGATTTCATCGAATACAGCCGAAATCGTCTCTGTAAGGAACAATCCTACCACTTTTCCCTTCTCCGACCAATTCAGTTCTAGATCGCCGCCCATTTGCACTGCAAGCACCTTCGATATTTTCAGACCCAGACCGGAAGATTGGAACGTCGCAACCGTCGGCTCTCCGCCGCCTCCGTACAGCTCGGCTTTGAAAAGCCCCCGCCGCCGCTCCTCGCTCATCCCGGCACCGGTGTCCGGTGGGAAACAGCTATTAAGTATGGCTGGATTGCCGGTGAACAGCGTTTCTTCTTTCTGCTGAGAATCATTGATGTGTTTGATCGTGCTATTATCACGTATCACCATGGACTGTTCTGTGAAGCCAAGGACCTTTTTCAAATAACGCAGGAGGCGTTGATGAAGCAGCAGCTATTTGACAATGAGAATAAGACAGTGATCCGTTCAGACAATGGTCCGCAATTCATTAGTAATCGATTTGCAGAGGCCTGTACGGAGTTTGACATGGTCCACGAGCGTATTCCGCCTAAAACGCCGAATAAAAATGTGCACATTGAATCCTATCACGCCATCGTTGAATTGGAGTGGTACCAGCGCCATGAATTTGAGTCATATCCACAGGCCTATGAGATTGTGAGTCAATTTATCCAGGATTATAACCGCATCCGTATTCATAGCAGCATCTACGACTTATCCCCATATGAATATATGGAGGCGGTCATGGATGGGACTGTAAAACCGAAGCAAGTTAAAGTCTAATCATGTTCGAAACATCCATTTTAGAGTAAATGCAGCAAATTAAAGCAATTTTAAGATCGAAATCGAATAAGAGGTGTAGTGTCCACAATAAGGGTGTTAACCGCACGACTAGCTGGCCTGTAATCGTTGGGAAAAACTCTGAAATGCATGACTACTCGCATATACGGGTAGTCTGTAGTAGAATGGTACAATGCTTCACTATATGATTAAGAGGTGTTCCCGAATGTCAATTAGCTTTACCCAAACTATTATAAGCCGATTAAAAAGAGAAATCGCAAATATTGAAAAACAATGCATGGACGAGAAGCGAAAAAAAGATAAAGCTCAAACCAAGTTGAAGCAATTACAAAAAGATAGTAAAAAAAGTACTTTGCCAAGTGATTTAAGCAGTAAATTGACCCGGATTAATAAATTAAACGAAGAATTAACTGAAATAAACAAAAAACAAGCTCAATTATCTACTCTGTTGTCTAACAAGAAAGTGGAGCTAAATCAGTATCTCTCGAAGACTATACAGCTGGAAAACAAATAATTTAATCGTTTATTATTGAATACACGAAGAAGCCTAAAGACCCTTGTGCTACAAGGTTGAACTGTGACCCATAAGAAGGACACTTTAAAAAAAGTGACCCTCTTGTGGGTCATTTGTGTTTTAATCGAGATACAGGGAAGAGGAGTGAGGTCATGGGAAAGTTGAAACGAATCGTTTTTACGGAGGAGAAGATACGAAAGTTGGAAGCAAACCCCAACGTTGGATCGGCTACACTAAGTTGGACAGAAAAAATAAGGGCTTGTAGAATAAACCTATCATGCTAAGGAGCGGATCTCTACAATGCCTAAAAAGCAACGACGAACATTTACAACCGAATTCAAAAAGCAAATGGTGCAGCTCTATGAAAATGGGAAAACCAGAGCAGCGATTGTGGAGGAATATGACCTCACAGCTTCTGCATTAGACCGCTGGATCAACCAAGCTCAAACAACGGGCTCCTTCAAAGAGAAGGACAATCGCTCGTTAGAAGAAGAGGAATTGATTGATTTGCGAAAAGAGAACCAGCGTCTGAAAATGGAGGTGGATATTTTAAAGCAAGCCGCGCTGATCATGGGACGAAAGTAGCTATCATCCAGAACAACCGTTCTGAAGATGATGTCACTGAAGCTATTGTGGATATCTTTCTCAAGAACCGAAAAGCCTACGGCACACGCAAGATTAAA